>NZ_JBIRBA010000024.1:0-162831 GCF_044326345.1 Actinomadura sp. 9N215
CTCTTCGGCGGTGCGGCCGCGCACGCGCTGAGCCCGTTCAGCGCGGTGCTGTCGTCCGCCATCGGTGTCGCGCTCACGACCGCGGCCCACGCCTACGGATGGCCGGTCGCCGAAGGAGGGTCGGCGGCGATCCGCGACGCGATCCTCGTCCGCGCCCGCGAGCACGGCGTCACCGTCGAGACCGGACGCACGGTCCGCTCGATCGACGAACTCGACGCCGACATCGTCATGCTCGACACCTCGCCCGCCGCCGCGCTGCGGATCGCGGGGCACCGGATGCCGCGCCGCGTCCGCGCCGCCTACCGCCGGTACCGGCACGGTCCGGCGGCGTTCAAGGTCGATTTCGCGGTGGCCGGGGGCGTGCCCTGGACGCACGAGCCGTCCCGGCGGGCCGGGACCGTCCACCTCGGCGGCGACTTCGCGGAGATGGCCGCCGCCGAGAAGCAGGTGACCGGCGGACGGCTCCCCGAGCGCCCGTTCGTGCTGGTCGGGCAGCAGTACGTGGCGGACAAGACGAGATCCGTGCGGGACGTCCACCCCCTCTACGCCTACGCGCACGTCCCGGCCGGATACACCGGCGACGCCACCGCGGCGATCGTGGCGCAGATCGAACGGTTCGCGCCCGGGTTCCGCGAGCGCGTCCAGGCGACCCGCGTGCGCTCCGCCGCCGACATGGCGGCGCACAACGCGAACTACGTCGGCGGGGACATCCTCACCGGCGCGAACAACCCGTCCCAGCTGGTGTTCCGTCCCCGCATGGCCCTCGACCCCTACGCGACGGGCGCCCCCGGCGTCTACCTGTGCTCGGCCGCCACCCCACCCGGAGCCGGAGCGCACGGAATGTGCGGCTACAACGCCGCCCGCTCCGCCCTGCGCAACCTCCGCTAGCTCGCCTACGGGGGCGGCCCGGCTAGCGGCCTGTGTAGACGGGGTCGCGGCCTTCCTTGAGAGCGGTCAGGCGTTCGGCGAAGTCGGCCGTGTTCAGGAGGCGGTAGAGCGTGGGGATCAGGTCGGCGAAGACCTGGTGCGCGGTGGCCTCCCGGGCGCGGCGGCCCAGTTCGAGGGTCTCGCGGAGCGCCAGCGGTGGGTTGGCGGCGATCTTCTCGGCGATCTCGATGGCGCGCGGCAGCTGCTCCCCGAACGGGACGACCTCCTGGACGAGCCCCAGCCGGACCGCCTCCTCGGTGCCCCAGCTCTCGCCGGTGAGGAGCCAGCGCATCGCGTTGCCCCAGCCCGCCTCCGCCGCCATCCGGAGCGCCCCGCCGCCCGCCGGGGTGGTGCCCCTGCTGACCTCGCCCTGGCCGAACCGGGCCCCGGCGGCGGCGACGCGGACGTCCGCGGCGAGCATCAGCTCGTGCGCCATCGCCCCGACGGTTCCCTGGACGGCGACGACCAGCGGTTTCGACAGGCGCGTGGTCGTCCCGAAGGGGTTGATCCGGCTGGGTCCTTCCGCGCTGTACTCGCGGGCCTTGAGGGTCGGGAGGAAACTCTTCGGGTCGAGCCCGACCGAGAAGTCGGGTCCTTCCGCGTGCAGGACGACCACGACGACCTCGGCGTCGTTGTCGGCGCGGTGGTAGGCCGCGCCGAGCGCCTGGAGGGTCGGGGGATCGATGGCGTTGGACGTCCCCGGCCGGTTCAGCCCGATCAGCGCCAGCCTGCCCCGCCGCTCGTAGTGCACCGTCTCGTTCTCGGCCGGTTGCGCTGTCTTGTTCGGTTGCGCCGTCTTGTTCGCGGTCATGGTGCGGTTCAACTCCCGGTGGGTCACAGGGGCGGGCGCGGCAGGGGCGGCAGCGTGGCCTCGACCGCCTCGCCGATGGCCAGGAGCCGGTCGTCGGACGAGTCCGGCCCGACGAGTTCGAGGCCCATCGGGAGGCCGTCGCGGGACGTCCCGGAGGGGATCGACAGGCAGGGCAGACCCGCGCCGCTCGACGCGTCCGTGTTGCGGATGTAGGTGGGGAAGGTGCCGACGGTGGCGCCGTTCAGCTCGACCGTGCGGTCCTCCCCGGCGGGCTTGTGCGGGCGCGCGGGCAGCGGCGTCGTCGGGATGACGAAGGCGCTGACGTCGTTCCCGGCGAAGTAGGCCGCGAAGGCGGCGCGGAGCGCCGGGCGATGGACGGCGAGGGCCGCCCGGTAGTCGGCGCCCGGAATCTGGTCCTCGTCCAGGAGGGATTCGAGCGTCTCCCGGATCTCGTCGGTCGCGATCTGGGCGACCAGGTCGCGCAGCGTGAGGGGCGAGGAGTGCTGGTAGAGGTAGGCCGAGAGCTCCCGGCCCACCTCGTACAGCACGACGGGGAAGCTGGACAGCTCGTTGAGCCGCACCAGGTCCGGGATGTCCCGCTCGACCAGGACGGCGCCGCGCGCGGCGAGCCCGGACAGCGCGCTCTCGGTCGCCGCCGCGACGTCCGGGTCGAGATCGTCGTAGAAGAACCCGCGCGGCACCCCGAGCCGCAGCCCGTCCAGGTCGGCCGGACCGGCGTCCGTGCCGGACGCGGACGGCGCGCAGATGGCGTCGATCAGCCGGACGTCCGCCACGGTGCGGGCGAGCGGCCCGGTCGTGTCGCGGGTGGACGAGATCGGCACCACGCCGCGCCCGTCGTAGCGTCCATGCGTCGGACGGAACCCGACACACCCGCACAGCGCGGCCGGGATCCGGCAGGACCCGCCGGTGTCGGCGCCGAGCGCGGCGGGGACCAGCCCGGCGGCGACGCCCACGGCGGTGCCGCCGCTGCTCCCGCCGGGGATGTGGTCCTCGCGGTAGGGGTTGCGGACGGTCCCATACGCGGGATTGTTGTTCGTCATCCCGAAGGACAGCTCGCCCAGCGCCTGCTTGCCCATCAGCGTGCCGCCGGCGTCCAGCAGCTTCTGCGCGATCGGCGCGTTGCGGCGCGGGCGCGAGTCGCGCAGCGCCGGGGTGTTCGCCGTCGTGGGCAGGTCGGCGGTGTCGATGATGTCCTTGAGCGCGAACGGCAACCCGTGGAGGGGCCCGGGCCGCCGGTCCCTGACCGACTGACGGACGAGCTCGGGGTCGTGCGTGATGTAGGAGTTCAGGCGCGCGAGCCGCCCGGTCCGTTCGATCAGCGCCTCGACGTACTCGGCGAGCTTCAGCTCACCGTCGCGCAGCCGCCGGACGGCCTCGGTCGCGGTCAGCCAGTGCAGGTCTTCAGCCATGGGTGCAACCCTGCCCTAAAGCGCGACATTCAGGGCGAACGGGACCATCCCATGGTTGCGCAGGATCGACGGGACGATCAGCATGATCGTCTCCGGGCCGCGGGCGGTGGCGACGCCGCCGAGGTCCTCGATCCAGTCGGCGGGCCAGCCGAGGTCGCCCAGCAGCCCGGCGACCGTCGCCTTCGCGTCGGCGTCGTCGCCGGACAGGAACGCGGTCGGGGGCACCTTGAGGCTGTGCGGGTCGACCATGACGGTGAACAGCATCGTGTTGAGCGTCTTGACGACCTTCGTGTCCGGCAGCGCCTCCTGGAGGTGCTCCGCCAGGCTGCCGCCGGGGTAGACGAGGCCGCCCGGCATCCCGTCGGGACGGCGCACCGAGGCGTTGGCGACGTCGACGAGGATCTTCCCGGCCAGGGCGTCGCGCAGCGCGCCGAGCCGTTCCACCGAGGTGTCGCCGGGCGTCGCGTTGACGACGACCTGGGCCGCTTCGACGGCGGCGGCCGTGCCGGTGACCGTCACCGGCTTCCCGGCCCAGCCGGACGCGACGTCCGCGGCGTTGCGGCTGCCGATGGTGACGTCGTGCCCGGCCTCCGCGAGTTTGGCGGCGAGGGTGCCGCCGACGCGTCCGGATCCGAGAATGGCGATGTTCGTCATGTGGTGCTCCCGTTCTTGGTCAGCCAAGTATCGGCCGTGGTCAGGGTCGCTTTGCGGTCGAAGTCGTTGATCTTCTGCAGGATGTCCGGGACGAGGAATCGCTTGAGGTCGACGGAGCCGTCGATCACGTCGGCTTCCCGGAGGAGGGTCTGGGCGTTGCTCCAGCGGTCCGGCTTGATCTCGCCGAAGTTCTTCTTGTCGAAGGGGACGAGGGTCTTGGACATGGCGTCGAGCAGGCCCCGGGACTGCTCGGCGTCGCTCCACTGCTCGGGCGCGACCTGCCGCGTGGCGGCCTCCGCGACCTTCGGACGTTCCAGGCCGGCGTACGTCCCCCTGGCGAGGGCGCGGAAGAACCGCACGAGCACGTCGTTCTTCTTCAGCGTCTCCGCGCGCACGATGTAGCCGCCGACGGGAATGCCTTCGAGCCCTTCCGGGGTGATGTCCCTGACCGGGAGCCCGGCCTCGTCGAAGGCGAAGAAGTCGGTGAGCGTCCCGGCGTAGGCGGCGATGCGTCCGGACTCCAGCGTCTGCGCCACCGAGGGACTCCCCGGCCCGACCATCGTCGTCTTGACGTCGTCGATGCTCATCCCGGCCTTTTTCAGCGCGGCGGTGAGATAGGCGCGGTCCTGGTCGGGGGAGGCGAGGCCGACGTTCTTTCCCTTGAGGTCGGCGACCTTCTTGATGGGGCTCTTCTCGGGGACGACGAGGCCGATGAGGAATCCGTTCCCGCCGGTGCGCTCGTCGTAGGCGAGGCGCAGCTCGTCCGATTTCAGGGCGGCGGATATCGCGTCGGTGGCGGCGACGAGACCGACGTCCGCCTTGCCGTTCTCCACCAGCCCGGCGATCGGGATGTTGTCGGTCACCGGGGCGAGTTTCACCGTGATGCCCTCTTCTTTGAAGAAGCCGAGCTTGTCCGCGATGACCTCGTTGAAGGTGAACAGCGAGTTGGGCGCGGGGGTGGCGAGCGTCAGGGTGCCGTCCGCGCCGTCCGAGGTCTTTCCCGCGCCGCCGCACGCGGACAGGGCGGTGGCGGCGAGCAGGGCGGTGGCCAGCGCTCCGGCCAGCCGCGCATGATTCGTGGACAACGTTCTTTTCATGAGACTCTCTCCTCCGAAGCCGAAGCGTTCGAGGACGATGAGGCCGCGGAATTCCGAAATTCCGAGGACGTCGAAGGCTGCGACGGTGATTTCCCGAGGCGTCGCCGGACGCTTCTCTCCCGGCGCCTGGTCTTGGACGCCAGCCGCCCGGTGTGCCGCCAGAAGACGATGGTGCGGTCGGCGAGGCCGATGGCGCCGTAGAGCAGCAGGCCCATCACGGTCAGGACCACCACGACGGCGAACGCGTCGTCCTGGTTCAGTTGCGAGCTGTACCTCTGGACGAGGAATCCGAGCCCCTTCTGCGATGACACGATCTCCGCGACGACCGCGCCCGCCAGCGCGAGCGTCAGCCCGATCCGCAGCCCCGCGAAGATCATCGGTGCGGCGGTGGGGAGGAGCAGGCTGAGGAACGTCCGCCTCCTGCCCGCGCGGAGCGACCGGAACAGCTCCTCGGCGTCGGGGTCCGGGGCGAGCAGGCCGGTGAGCGAGTTCACGAACACCGGGAAGAACGCGATCATCGCGGCGATGACGATCTTCGAGGTGTAGCCGAAGCCGAACGCGGAGATCAGGATCGGCGCGATGGACAGCATCGGCAGGACCTGCAGCGTCACCGCGTACGGGTAGACCATCTGCCTGACCAGCCGCGACGACCCGGCCGCCAGGGCCGTGCCGATCCCGAGCACCGCCGCGACGGCGAACCCGGCCAGGGTCTCGTAGAAGGTGGCGAGCAGGTGCTCCCAGACGAGCCCGCCGGAGAACAGGTCGTAGGTCGCGACGACGACGTCCCAGGGACGGGGCAGGATCAGGTCGCTGACCCAGCCCTGCGTGTTCGCCAGATCCCACACGAGGACGACGACCGCGAACAGGGCCGCCGGGGCGATCACCCGGCCGCGTCCGGACATCCGCGCGGTGCCGTACTGCCGGTTCACCGCGATCAACCCCCTTCGGCCTGGACGAGGTGGAGCCCGTCGCGCACCGTCGAGGCGAGTTCCTGGAACTGCGCGGAATGGGCCATGTCGAGCGAGCGGGGCCGCGGCAGCGAGACGGTCACGTCGGCCGCGACCGTTCCCGGCCTCGGCGTCATCACGACGATCCGGTCCGACAGCAGGACGGCCTCGGAAATGCTGTGCGTGACGAAGAGCGTGGCCGACGCCGTCCGCTCGTGAATCTTCAGCAGTTCGAGGTTCAGCAGTTCCCGGGTCAGCTCGTCGACCGCGCCGAACGGCTCGTCGAGAAGGCGGACGCGGGCCCCGGTCATCATCAGCCGGGCCAGCGCGACCCGCTGCTGCATCCCGCCGGAGAGCTGCTCGGGAAAATGGTGCTCGAACCCTTCGAGATTGAAAAGGGCGAGCAGCCGCATGGCCTCGCGGAGGTCGTCGTCCCGGACCCTGCGGTGCATCCGGACGGGCAGCAGCACATTCTCCAGAGACGTTTTCCACGCGAGGAGCGCGGGCCGCTGGAACATCATTCCGACGTCCCGCCGGGGCGCCGTGACCGTCTCGCCGTGGACGTCGACCGTCCCGTCCGCGCACGGCGTCAACCCGGCGATGATGCGCAGCAGAGTCGATTTCCCGCAGCCGCTCGGCCCGACGATCGAGACGAACTCCTCGGGGCCCACGGAAAGGTCCAGCTCCCTGATCGCCTCGACGCCGCCGTCGAATCTCTTCCCGACTCCCCGCAACCGGACGGCGACGCCCGCCGTTCCGCTCCGGCTCGATTTCGCTTTCATACCTGCTCCCTGCGGGGGGACGACCCCCCGCACCCCCCGGTTCGCTCCGCTCATGACTGGCCTCCTTTCCCGTGCCTTCAGCGGGGCGGGCGTTCGTCGACGACGCGCCGCATCTTCCCCGCGGACCGCTCGATCCCGCCCGGGTCGACGACCTCGACGTCGACGCTGACCCCGATCGTGTTCTTGACCAGCGCCCGCAGGCGCTCTCCGGCCGCCATCGCCGCCGTCCCGGCGGCCACGGCGCCGCGCCGCTCCACCCGTACGGTCAGCCCGTCGAGGGCGCCCCGGCGCGTCAGCACGCACTGGAAATGCGGGGCCAGTTCGGTGGTGCTGAGCAGCAGTTCCTCGATCTGCGTGGGGAACAGGTTCACCCCGCGCAGGATGATCATGTCGTCGGTGCGGCCGGAGATCCGCGCGATCCGGCGCATCGACCGGGCCGTCCCCGGCAGCAGCCGGGTCAGGTCGCGGGTGCGGTACCGGAGCACCGGCGTCGCCTGCCTGGTCAGCGTCGTGAGGACCAGTTCGCCCTCGTGGCCGTCCGGCAGGACCTCGCCCGTCGCCGGGTCGACGATCTCGGGATAGAAGTGGTCTTCCCACAGGTGCAGGCCGTCCTTGGTCTCGGCGCACTCCTGCGCGACGCCCGGCCCGACGATCTCGGAAAGGCCGTAGATGTCGACCGCGTGGATGCCGAGGCGGCCCTCGACCTCGCGGCGCATCTCCTCCGTCCACGGCTCCGCGCCGAAGATCCCGACGCGCAGGGACGTCGAGCGCGGGTCGACGCCCTGCCGCTCCAGCTCGTCGATCAGCGCGAGCATGTACGACGGGGTGACGGTGATGATGTCCGGCCGCAGGTCCCTGATCAGCAGGACCTGCCGCTCGGTCATCCCGCCCGACACCGGGATCACGGCGCAGCCCAGCCGCTCCGCGCCCGCGTGGAGCCCGAGGCCGCCGGTGAACAGCCCGTAGCCGTAGGCGTTGTGCAGCCGGTCGCCGGGCCGTCCGCCCGCGGCGCGGATGCTGCGGGCGACGACGTCCGCCCAGGTGTCCAGGTCCTCGCGCGTGTAGCCGACGATCGTGGGCCGTCCGGTGGTGCCCGACGACGCGTGGACGCGCGCCACCCGCTCCGGCGGGACGGCGAACATCCCGTACGGGTAGTTCGCGCGCAGGTCGTCCTTGGTCGTGAACGGCAGTTTGCGCAGGTCGGAGAGATCTTGGACGTCGTCGGGGTGGATTCCGGCCGCGTCCAGGGCCGTCCGGTAGTGGGGGACGTTCTCGTAGGCGTGCCGGACCGTCCGGCGCAGCCTTTCGAGCTGCACGGCGCGGATCTCGTCGACCGGCGCGGTCTCGATCCGTTCGAGCTCCCCGGGCCCTTCGCGCCGTCCGAGCCGTTCGGTCTCGGTGAGCGTCGGCCGGGTCATCGGAAGATGTCCGAGATGCGGGCGTGGTCCTTCTCGTCCAGCCGGACGTCCATGGCCTCACGGACGGCGTCCCAGTGCGCGGACGTGCGCGGCGCGACGATCGGCGCGGTGACCGCCGGATGGTCGCGGAGCCAGGCGAGCGCCAGCCCGGACACGGTCGCCGACAGCTCCCGCGCGATCTCGCGGAGCGCGGCGACCTTCTCCAGGTTCTCCGGCGAGTAGAACCCCTTGTAGTAGAGGTCTCCGGCGACGGCGATGCGGCTCCCGGACTCCGGGGGCGCTCCGTCCAGGTACCGCTCGGACAGCACCCCGCCCGCGAGCGGGGAGAACGGCGTGTACCCGAGCCCCTCGCCCACCACCAGCGGCAGCAGTTCGGCCTCGTCGCCGCGGTCGAGCAGGTTCAGCCGGTTCTCGACGGTGACGGGACGGTGCAGGCCCTTCGCGTCCGCCGTCCGCAGGATGTCCTCCAGGAGCGCGCGGTCGACGTTGCTGACGCCGTACGCCCCGATCGACCCGGCGTCCTGCGCGGCGGAGAACGCCTCCAGCGTCTCGGCGATCGGCGTCCCCGGGTCCGGGACGTGCGACAGGTACAGGTCCACCCGCCCCAGACGCTCGATGCTCCGCGCCAGCCGCCGCTCGATGTGCTTCGCGGACAGGTCGCGCGCCCGGGAGCCGTCCGGGTTGCTGATCAGGCCGACCTTCGTCGACACGATCGCGTCCGCGGGCCGCCGCGCGTGCAGCCAGCGGCCCACGACCTGCTCGCTCTCGCCGCCGCCGTAGGAGTCGGACGTGTCGACGATGTTGATCCCGAGGTCCCACGCCTCGTCGAGCCGCTCGAAGCCCTCCTCGGCGTTCAGCCCGAAGCCGCGCGTGCTCGCCGACGTGCCGACCCCGCCGATGGAACCGGCGCCGAACACGAACTCGCTGATCTCGATGCCGGACGCACCGAGCGGGACTTTGCGCATGGTCGGACGCCTTTCTGTCTGTCGTTTCATGTGATCGCCGAGAGGGTCTGGACGGCGGCGGCGTGCAGCGTCGGGGTGGCGGCGAGGAAGTCGTCGCTGTCGAGGCTCCACGGCCGCCCACGCGTGTCGGAGATGACGCCGCCCGCCTCGGCGACCAGCAGCGCCCCCGCCAGCAGCCCGGAGCGGACCTGGCTGAACTGCCAGAACACGTCCATCCGGCCGGCGGCGATCTGGATCAGCTGGAGCGTCGCGGGCACCGACACCCGGATCACCATCGCGGCGTTGAGCATCGCGGTGACGGACGCCCCGATGCGCACGAACGTCTCCGCCGACTCGCCGGGCGCGGCCTGTCCCGTCCCGACGAGCGCGCCGTCGATCCCGGCCTTGGGGGAGTGGCGCAGCGGCTTCCCGTTGAGGAACGCGCCGCCGGACAGCACCGCCGTATACGTGTCGTCGACCAGCGGCAGATGCACCGCCGCGACCACCGGCACGTTGTCGCGGACCAGCGTCGCCGTCACGCCCCAGTCGGTCATGCCGTGAACGTGGTTGATGTTGCCTTCGACGGGGTCGGTCACCCACCATTCCCCGTCCGGGAGGACGCCGCTCTCCAGCTCGTCGTCGATCCAGCCGACGTCAGGGCGGAGCGCCGTCAGCGCCGGCTTCAGGACTTCGAGGGACGCCGCGTCGTTCGCGTAGATGCCGGCGACGACGTCGTCCCGTCCTGCGAGGCGCGGCGTTGTCGAGAACCGCTCCACCATCCGGGCCCCCGCCGCCCGCACCGCCGCGGCGACGTGCGGCACCAGCGCGCGATCCTCGGCCAGGTCGGGGTTGTCGCCGGTCAAGGTCGTCAGGGAGGTCCGGGACGCCGAGGACGCCCGCGATGCCGGGGACGTCCGGGACGGGTTCACGCGGTCATCCGAGTGCAGCGACATCGTGGCTCTCTCCGGAGGGGGACGGGTCGATGGGGGTCGTGAATCCGGCCCTGGCCTCGATGACCTCGGCGGCGGCGAACACGGCGTCGTCCTCGAAGGGCCGTCCGATCACCTGGACGCCGACCGGCGCCCCGCCCGCGCTCCGGGTCGCCGGGACGCCGAGCGCCGGGAACCCGAGGACCGGGACGGACATGAGCGGCCACTGCCGTCCCATCAGCTCCGCCGTCCGCTCGACGGACTTCGCGTCCGAGCCCATGGGGAACGGCGGCTCGCCGGACACGGGCGTCAGGACGAGCGGGTACCGGTCCGTGAACACCGACAGCTGCCGGCGGAGCATGCCGCGGCGGGCCCATCCGGCGACGAACCCGGCGAGGTCGACCTCGCCGAACGCGTCCCGGTACACGGTGAACATGAGGTCGAAGAAGCGGCGGAAACCGGGGTCGCCGACGCGCTCGACCTCCGCCGTCATGCCGAGCGCGAACTCGGTGAGCGCCAGCTTCCACCACAGCTCGGCGGCCTCGCCGAACAGCGGCTGCTCGACCTCGTCGACCTGGTAGCCGGCGTCGGCCAGCCATTCCGCGGCGGTCCGCGTGGCCGCGACGCTCTCCGCCGTGGTCGAGCCCCGCAGCCCCGGCCCGCCGGGGTCGGTGACGACCGCGACCCGCGTCCGCTCCGCCGACGCGGGAATCCGGCTGGCGCGGGCGATCGCCCGCGGATCCCTGGAGTCGTAGGCCTCCATCGCCCGGAGCCCGAGCCGCAGGTCGGCGACCGTCCGGGCGAGCGGCCCCTGCTCGACGAACGCCTGCACCGCCATCGGCGGATCATGGGACGGCGATCCCGCCCACGCCGGGACGCGTCCCGGCGTGGGCCGCATCCCGACGACCCCGCAGCACGTGGCCGGGTACCGGATCGACCCGCCGATGTCGTTGCCGTGCGCCAGCGCGCCCATCCCGAGCGCCACCGCGACCGCCGCGCCGCCGCTGGACCCGCCCGGCGTCACCGCCGGATCCCACGGGTTGACGGTCGTGCCGTACAGGTCGTTCTCCGTCGTCCAGCGGGTGGCGAACGGCGGGCAGTTGGTCCGGCCGACGAGGACGGCCCCGGCGTCCAGCCAGCTCGACGCCTGCGGATCGGTCTCGGTCGCGATGTGGTCCCGGTACGCGGCGACGCCCTCGGTGGTGGGCAGGCCCGCGACGTTCGTGTTGACCTTGACGGTCACCGGCACGCCGTGCAGCGGGCCGGTCGCGCGGCCGTGCCGCAGCCGCGCGTCGGCCTTCCGCGCCGCGTCGAGCGCCTCGTCCTCGCGGACGTCGACGATCGCGTTCGCCGCCGGGTTGACGTCCGCGATCCGGCCGAGCACGGACCGGGTGGCCTCGACCGACGACACGGCCCCGGTCCGGAGCAGCCGCGCGACCTCGGTGGCGGACAGTTGCCAGATCTCCATGGCCTCGGCTCCTCCGTCGGTGTTCCGGTCTGCCACCGACACTAAGAGCGACGAATACTTATGGCCAGTGCATGTTTGATAGGGCTACATTTACTCTCGTGCACTTGGATCTGAACCTGCTCACCGCATTGGACGCGCTGCTGGAGGAGAACAGCGTCGCGGGCGCCGCGGAGCGGCTGAACCTGTCCGCACCCGCCATGAGCAGGACCCTCGGCCGGATCAGGCGCGTCACCGGCGACCGGATCCTCGTCCGCGCGGGCCGCACGATGATCCCGACGCCGTACGCGCTGGAGATCCGCGGCGAGGTGCACGACCTCGTCCAGCGGGCGCGCGGCGTGCTACGCCCCGAACACGACCTCGACCTGGCGAGCCTCGACCGGGCGTTCTCGGTCCGCGGGCACGACGCGGTCACGACGGCGATCGGGCCCGTGCTCCTGGCCACCGTCCGCGAACAGGCGCCCGGCGTCGCGATCAGGCTCCTCGCCGAGGCCAGCAGCGACACCAACGAGCTACGGCACGGCCAGGTCGACCTGGAGATCGGCTCCACCGAACCGGACGTACCGGAGATCAACCACGTCACGATCGGCCACGACCGCCTCGTCGCCGCCATCGGCCCCGACCACCCGTGCACCGCGGGCGACCTCACCGCCGAACGGTTCGCCGCCGCCGATCACGTCATCGTGTCGCGGCGCGGCAGGCTCAGCGACCCGATCGACACATCCCTGGACGCGGTTGGCCTGCGCCGCCGCGTCGTCGCGTCCGTCCCGACCAGCACCGCCGCGCTGTACCTGGTCGCGCAGAGCGAGCTGGTGGTCGCGGTCCCCGAGCACATGTGCCGCCCCACGCTGACGAAGCTCGGCCTCCGCACCCGGACGCTGCCGTTCGACCTGCCGCCCGTCCCGATCATCCTCGCGTGGCACCAGCGCTACGACAACGACCGCCCGCACATGTGGCTCCGCGCCCGCATCCGCGAAGCCCTCGCCTTCTACGAGCAAACGACCGCTCAGGACTCGTAATCGGTACGTCGGGCGCGCCGGCGGCTTGGGCGCTGTCGGTGCGTCCGGTCAGCTCCGCCGCGCGCAGCGACGAGGTGATCTGGTCGACGTTGGTGGCGCCGCGAATGGAAATCGCGGCGACTGCTCGCCATGACGGCGCGGCGCGTCCGCCTGCGTCGGTCCGCGTCCGTCTGCGGGGTCAGTCGACGATCACTTGGAAGTTCAGCGGGCGGCTGCCGGGGAAGGCGACGTTGCCGTCCGAGTCCAGCATCTTGAACCGGACGAAGCAGAAGCCCTGCTCGGCCGGGGCGGTGACCCAGGTCCGAATGTCGACGAGGCCGCCGGGAGGCGTTTCAGGGATCGGGGTGTCCACGACCGTCTGGCATTGGCCGCGGCGTTGCGGCAGGTCGATCCGGTGCAGCGTGTAACCGTGCCACCGGACGGTGCCCTTGTTCCGGAACCGCCACACCTTCTCGACCGTGCTGCCGCGAGCGATATGCGTGCAGTCGGGCAGGGTGATGTCGGAGACGAAATCGGCGAGGTCGCCTTTCTGCGCGGGCGGGCTGGGCGGCGGGTTCTGCTGCCGTACCGGGCAGTCGGCCGAGGTCGCGTTCCGTACGTCGAGCGAACTCGGCTGATCGTCGGTGAAGCGCTGCACCAGGAAGGCCCCGGCCACGATGACGGCGGCCGTCCCCACGACCGACGCCCCGATCACGGCGGAGCGATGCCGCGGCAACACAGACCGTGGGGCACCGCCTTCCCGCACCGCGGACGCCGGAGCGCCGCCCTCCCGCGATGCGGACTGCGAAGCGCCGCCCTCTGCCGCGGATCCTGGAGCGCCGCCCTCCTGGGCCACGGCCGGAGCCGGGGTGCCACCAGGCTGGCGGAGCCGGTCGTCCGAGTTGTCAGCGGCGGTGGGCTGGTCCGTCGCCGCAGGCAGGCGGTCGACGGCGCTCGCGCTCGCCAGGCCCGGGTCGGACGGCGGAGGGCTGCTGAGCGGAGCCTGCGCCCGCACCCCGGCGCTCACCGCGCGGACCACCTGGTTCGCCGCCTCCCAGCGGTCGCGGTAGTCGGCGGGGTCGGCGCCGCATGCCTTGATGAACTCGGCCGTCGTCGCCCAGCTCGGCAGGCGGTTCCCCTGGGCGGCCTCGTGCAGGGTCGTGTGCGAGATGGCCCGCGAGCGGCCCGCCATCTCGCGGAACGACGGAGTGCCCGCCGAGACGCGCAACCCTCGTAACAGCGCGGCGAAACCCGCGATCGCGCGGTCACGGTCCTTTGGTGAGTCCCCGGGTCCGCCCGACACGTCCAGCTCCCTCGCTACCGCACGTGAGCGCGACGGCGTCGGCCTCGCGCGCGCCCCGTAGGTTACAAGGTCGGTGAGGTTCTGTGTAGATCGTTCCCGGCGTGTAGCCGTACTGGGCACCTGGCGTTCACGTGTCGCCCGGCCCCGCGGGGGTCAGGTCGCGAAACGCCGTGCTCCCCCGCCGCGCGTCACACGGCGGGGAACCAGGGCCGGACGGTTTTCGAGGGGGTCAGGAATTGAGGGCGATTCCGTCGTAGTAATGCGTGAGGATCCTGGCGTAGCCCCAGCCGGCGTTGGCCTTGTCGCGGGAGCCGTACTGGGACATCCAGTCCCCGTCGACCCACGCCCCGCACGCCGTCTCCGTGGAGCAGTACTGGGATTGCAGGATCTTCCCGCCGCGGGTCATACGGGTGCCCCACGTCGCGTTGACGGCGGCGTCCGTGCTGGCCTTCGCGGAGCCGGGCCTGTACACCTGGCTCGATGTGGTGTCGTAGACGTCGAAGCAACGGCCGTCGGACGTCTTGCGCGTCGAGTGGAGCGCCCAGTACCAGCCGTAGTTCTTGACGGCCATCGCCCCGGCCTTGAGGGACTCGTTCGGCCAGCTGGTAATCCACTCGTTCGGCAGGACGTTTCTGACGTAGTCCTTGAACGGGACCCGGTCCACCCGGTTGAGGGAAGACCGGTAGACGAGAATGGTCGTGGGCAGCTTGGTGTGAGTGCCGTCCGTCTTGCAGCCGGTCGGCCCGGTCACGAACTGGTGTGAGGCGTTCTGGTTCTTCAGGGTGGAGTTCAGGTTGCCCTTGGCGCCCGCCTCGAAGGCCTGTGAATTACCGCCGTAGTTGCTGTTGAAGTAGACCTGGACGGTCTTGTCGCTACGGTTCCAGACCGAGGCAGCATTGTTCTTGACGCATACACCCTGGCCGTTTCCTGCGCCTTTGAAGTCGTAGCATGAGGGCTGCTCTGTGCCGTAGTCGGCGACCGAGCCATCGAAGTCCGAGACCGATCCTTGGTTGTCGCTGTTGAAGTAGTAGCAGAACTCGCCCGTCTCGCACTCGCCGTTGCGGCTCTCCGGCGCCGCCGCGGCCGATGCGGGCGACGAGGGCGCGAGCAGCGCCCCGCCGAGCACCATCGCGACGGTCGTCACGGCAAGCCGCGACATCAGCCGCGCGGTTCGTGTCGACATGATCGTCCTCCCTTCTAGAGGCCGCGGCCGGTCATCGGACGTTGTAGCCCTGGGCCTGCCAGAAACTGGTCGGGTTCGGGTTCTCCAGGTTCCAGTCGTTGACGCTCTTGGCCGCGTGCGTCTGCCTTCCGGGACGCATCTCGATGTGCGTGTGCGCGCCCGAACTGGACGACACCCCGCGCCACGACTCGTCGGCGATGACCTGGCCGCGCCCGATCCGCTGGCCCGTGCTCAGGGAGGACAGCGGAGCGGAGTGCAGGTAGATCACCGACTTGTTCGACGCGGCGTTGTAGATGGAGATCGTGGAGAGCCCGCCGCTGCCGGTGTGCCCGCGCGCGAGGTAGATGACCTCTCCCTCGACCAGGGCGCGGACGTCCGCGCCCACGCCGCGCGCGAGATCGATCCCCTCGTGGCGTCCCGGGGTGGTGGTGTAACCGTCGTAGCCGCAGGTGATCTGGCCGCCGCCGCCCACGTACAGGGCGCTCGACAGGTTCGTGCGCGAGTTCGACGAGACGAATTCGTGCGAGGCGTTCTGGTTCTTCAGGGTGGAGTTCAGGTTGCCCTTGGCGCCAGGCTCGAAGGCCTGGGACGCGCCGCCGTAATTGCTGTTGAAGTAGACGCGGACGGTCTTGTCGCTGCGGTTCCAGACCGAGGCGGCGTTGTTCTTGATGCATACGCCCTGGCCGTTTCCCGCGCCCTTGAAGTCGTAGCATGAGGGCTGCTCTGTGCCGTAGTCGCCGAGCGAGCCGGTGAAGTCCGAGACCGATCCTTGGTTGTCGCTGTTGAAGTAGTAGCAGAACTCGCCCGTCTCGCACTCGCCGTTGCGGCTCGCCGCGGAGGCGGGCATCGCGAGGGCGGACGCCGCCCCGCTGAGCGCGATCACGGCGGTCGTCGCGGTGAGGACCCGGTTGAGCGTTCGCATTGCTGTTCTCCTTCTTTCTCAGGTCGTGTTTCGGACGGTGGATCAATCGCGCTGGTATTCCTCCCAGGTGCGGATGGCGACCTTTGGACCGTCGTCCGGGCCGCGGCCGGAGAGCCCGTCCAGACCGAGGTAGTAGTCACCGGTCTGGTGCTGGGCCTGGCTCGAAAGGTCGGTGTCGTTGATGGCGGCCGCGTGGATGTGCCACGGCCAGTCGCCCTGAGCGGGGCTGCGCACCCACGCCGCGAAACCGACGCGCCGCAGCGCGCGGGCGACCGCCTTGCGGGTGGCGGGCTCCATTCCGTTGACCGAGACGTCCACGACGCCCCCGCCGTCGTGGGTGCCCGCCGACGTGGGGTCGCCGCCGGGGTTGTACGACCCCTGATCCAGCACGAGCTTGCGGCCGAGCAGCCGCTCCGCCTCGGCCAGCATGTCCAGCGTCCGGCGGTTGACGACGGCGCCGTCCATCGGCACCCGGGGACCCGGGCCGATGGCGTGGGTGACCGTGAAGCGGTCCGCTCCGAGCTTGGTGAGCGACGCCTTGCCCGGCAGCCCGCTGGCGGCGATACCGGTGTAGCCGAGCGACTTCTGGTACTTCGCGTAGGCGGCGATCGTCGTGGTGCCGAAGTAGCCGTCCACCCACTTCTCGTCGAGCAGCTCCCGGTCACGCAGCGCCTGCTCCACCTGGAGCACGCTGGTCTTGGCGCCCGGTGTCAGCGTGTCGTCGGCCCGCCGGGGATCGATCTGGGCCGCCTTGACGACGGCCTCCATGTTCACGGTCGGCTGGGCCGCCACACCGTCCGCCAGCGCGGTGGACGCACCGCCCAGCGAAGCGAGCAGGACGCCCGCCACGAGGGCAGCGGCCGATGAGAATGGCTTCATGGAATCTCCCGATTGCGGGCGGTCGGTGATTGCCCGCGGCGAGATTCACCGTCACGGGACGGCCCTCGTGTCCGCAAGAACATCCCTGTTGTCAGCCTGTCCTCAGACGCCCTTACAGCCCTGACACCCCACTGACACACCCCGACGCCACACAAGGGGATGCCAGGATGTGATCATGCGCTCCGACGTCACGCTCCGGCCGCTCGATGAGGATCTGCTCAAGCAATTGCTGGACGCCGCGGTCGCGGGCGCGGACCCGTCCGACGTCATGCCGCCCGTACCGGGACCGCCAGGATGGACCCCCGAACGCCGGACCGCCTTCTTGCAGTTCCACCGCTCCAGGACGCTCGCGGCCGAACCGGTGGAGGCCACCTACGCCATCCTCGTAGGCCAGAAAGTGGTAGGGGCCGCCCGCCTGTACCCATTGCCCGAACCGCAGAGGACGGCCGAAGCCGGCGTCTGGATCGGACGCACCGAACGCGGCCACGGCGTCGGTGGCGCGGTGCTGAAACAACTCCTGGCACTCGCACACGCCGACGGCTTCGAATCAGTCTTCGTAAGCACAACACCGGACAACACACCCGTCCTGAAACTCCTCAAAAGACTGGGCGTGAAACTCACCCAAAAAGGCGACACGCTCACCGCATGGGTAAACCCCGCCGCCCTCAGATGAAGCTCGCCGGATACAACTGCGGAGAAGGGCCCCGTCCTAAACGGGGGCCGACACCATCTCGCCCTCTACTGCGGGGTCCTCGTGAGCAGAGCTCGCACTTCCTGCTCGCGGTAGCGGCGGTGCCCGCCGAGCGTCCGGACGGACGTGAGCAACCCCGCCTTCGCCCACCGCGTGACGGTCTTGGGGTCGACACGGAACATCGACGCCACCTCGGCGGGGGTCAGCAGGGGCTCAATAGGTGGTGAGGCCATCCGGCCGGACTGACGGCTCATTCGACCACTCCTCGGTACCGAGCCCAGCGCCGAACGTCCGCCAGGTAGGGGCCGATCCATTCCGCGGAGACCATCTCGTGGCGGCGGGTCCACACGGCGGCGTGCAAACGGGCGTACTGGTCGATGGAGGCTGGGTCAGCCTCCTGCCAGGCGGGAAACTGACACAGCCATTCTTCGGCTGAGGCGGGGGTATGTCCGGCCGACAGCAGCCAGGGGATCATCTGCCCCATCTCGACCCATGGGGCTCCGTGGCTGACGAACGCCCAGTCCACGATGTAGACCCCGTCCTCAGGGGTGATGAGGACGTTCTTGGCGTTGATATCGGTGTGGAGAAGCGCCGCCCCGGCCATCGGGGACACGTCCCCGCCGATGCCGTCCCAGCGCGTAGTGACAGGACGGTCCACTACCGCAGGCGGAGCCGTCTTTTGGAGGAGCTTTACCGCCTGGGCGACCAGATCCAGGTCAGGGGAACCCGGGGAGTAGTCCGGGTGACGGCCTGGCACGTGCGCGAACACCAGCACAAACCACTCATCGATCTCCGTGCTCCACAGAAGCCGAGGCGCGAACTCGCGGACGAACGGGTTCACCCTGGCCTCCCACCGAAGTGACTTGACCTCCGGGCCGTCCTTGTCGGGAAGCTTGCGCGCCGCTTTGACGAAAACGGTTCCCTTCTCGCCGATCACCGTCGAGGCGATGTCGGCGTGGTTGCCGGAGTCGGCGGGCCGGATTTCCCTGATCGGCCCGTATCGATCGGTGATGAACTCCCGCTCTGAGGCGGGCAGATCACCCCAGTCGCTTCTCATCATGTTTCCCTACGGTCGGTGACGGGTCGGGGCCTGGACGGCGATTGTCATTGACTTTTCCGAACGTCTGGTGAGTGGGGCCCCGTCGTCCACTCCGGGGCCCCTATGCATCACGTCTGGACCGTTTGGGGTCGATAAACCACCTACTTTCTTCCGTTTGGGTGTGCGGTCGGCTATTACCGCCTACCGCGTGTATCGCGCCGCACCGGACGAGGCTCTACGCCGCGCGGAAGGTGACCGTTCCAGGTTGGGTCCCGGAAGGACGTGTCGGCCCTTGCTCCGAAAGAGCCGGGGAAACAGCAGGAACCCGATCACGATCCCGCCGAGGACGCACCCACCGGCCAGGACCGCCATCTGCACCATGACCTGCCCGACCATCTCCTCCACAGAGATCACCTGGCATCCGGGCGGGAGTCCTGCCGGAGGACGTACCGCTCGTATTTCTCGTCCTCCTCGGACATGAGCACCTTCAACCGCTCCAAGGTGTCGGCCGACAGGCACGACCTCAGCCCGAACCGCACCTCCGGCGGCTGCAACGGCCGCCTGGTGTAGACGGTCGGCTGACCTGTCCGGTCGGAGATGTACGGCACCGCCCACCGGCCCTTGGGCTCGGGCACGCTGGGAAGCGGGTCCGTGTGGTCAATGCGCGGAACCGCGACGACGCCGTCTCCCGGCTGAGATTCGTTTGTACCCATGGTCGGTTTCCTTGCCTTCTCCGATTTCGTCGACAGCGGCGAGCTAACGACCTCTGCCCGACTTCTTCTCCTGGTCCAAGTATTTCCGTTTTGCGCCCTTCGGCTTTTGTCGGAACCACTGGTTAGGGTGCTATTTACGTTCTAGCTTGTCCACAGAACAGGCCACTTCCATAGAAGGCATGGAAGTGAGGGAGTGGTGGAGGGAGATCCGATGTCGCGCAGGCCAAGCCCGAATCCAAAGGGGTCGATGTGGAACCTCATCGCGTACTACCTGCGGTTTCTTCGCACCGAGAGGGGAGAGACACTCCGCCTGATGGCGGACACAATGGGTGTGGCCGAATCCACCACTTCCAGAATCGAGACGGGAGAGCAGAAGCTCACCGAGCGGCAGGCGGAAGAGATCGACAAGGCGTGGAAGACCGGCGGCCTACTCGGGCTAATGGTCTATTACGCCCGTCGGGCCTCTGATCCCGACTGGTTCAGGACCTATACGGATCAGGAGGTCGCCGCCGCAGTCATACGGATGTTCGCGAACTCGACCGTTCCCGGGCTGCTCCAGACCGAGGCGTACGCCAGGGCGCTGCTGATGTCGGGCCAGGAGCCGGACCCCCAGAAATCGTTGGAGCGGCGCATGGCCAGGCAGGGCATACTGGCCCGAACAACCCCACCGCGGCTCTGGGTGACGATCTCGGAGAACGTACTCGACTGGCCGGTCGGAGGCCCGGAGGTCATGAGAGAGCAGCTTGCGAGGCTGGTGGAGGTCGCGGAGCTGCCCAACGTGTGGCTGCGCGTAGTGCGCAGGGCGGCAGGCGCCTATCCGGGGCTGGACGGGCCATTCCTGATCATGAGCGGGCCAGACGGAGACGCGGACGTCTTCGTAGACGCCGCTCGGGCCGGGAGGCTCGTCACCGACAGCGAAGAGGTTCGGTGGTTCATGGAGCGGTTCGAGCTCATCGGGTCGAGGGCCGAGTCCGTGGACTCATCCATAGAGCTGCTCAAGCAAGCGATGGAGAGGTACCAATGAGTGAAGCCGTCTGGCGAAAGAGCAGCAGGTCGATCAGCGGCACGGACGGCGATTGCGTCGAGCTCGCCGACCTGGACGGAAGGATCGGTGTCCGGGACAGCAAGGCCCCCAAGGAGCGGCACCTGATTGTCGGCCGTGAGGCCCTGTCGAGTCTCGTCGGCCGGATCAAGGCCGGTGACCTGGACCTGTAACCCGCCCAGAAGCTCCCGGCCTGATGTCGGGAGCTTCGTTCTTTCCGCCGAATGGAGAGGCACACGTCTGCTGGATTGCGGTTGTTTGTTCATCCGCTTGGTGTCGGTGTGGGTGAGTGTGCCTTGAGTGGGAGGCGCCCCTGGCAGGGTTGGGCGGCTTGGTATGCCTGTGCGAGTGCGGTGTTGCGGCTGATCAGGCTCGGCAGGTCCGGGCCCTTCGGGGCGAGGCTTCGGATGGCTGTGGACACGTAGAGCAGCGGGAGGTTGCTCCCCGCCACCATCATCGGGGCGCTGCCGCGGACGTAGGAGTCGGCGTCCTTGATGTCGGGGATTCTGTCCTTCAAACCACGGATATAAGCGGCTACCACGTCGTCTCCTCCGGCGACCGGTGCGTGACCGATCGATTCGAAGGTGGCCACTCCCGTACGTAGCTGCTGACCGATGTTCTTGATGAACGCACGTACGTGGGATCGCGGGGGCTCGGACATGGTCGGCACTTCGGTGTTGACCAGTTGCTGGAGGAGCGCATCGGCGGCGCAGACCTTGCCCACCCAGGCGACCATGGCCTGGTCGGGAGTCGCCGGGCTCGACGAGGCGGGCTTGCCGGATGGACGACTCTCGCGGTCTCCCGAAGAACACCCCGCCATCCCTGTGGCGGCGGTGAGCAGGGCGAGTGGGATAACGAGGGGTGACCGTTTCATGGGCGTGCCTGGCCCTCCAATGTCGTCCCGGGTTGGGAGTCCATGTGCGCGTCCAGAAAGTAGACCTCCAAGTTTCTGGGAGGGGTCCCGGGGAGAACCCGCATTTGACCAGCGACCGGCTCCTGGGCCGCCGATCCGGTGTGCACCCGCCCGGCGTTGCTGCAGGCCGCGCGTGATCAGTGTCCACAGCCCGGTCACCCTCGCCTGGCCGTCGACCAGGTCGCGGTTGGGCACCGGCACCCGGGTGCCGCGTTCCAGCCCTGCCGCGCTCGGGCGCGGGCCGCGCGGACCAAGCCCGGGTTGGACGCGCGGCCTCAGGCGACGCATTCCTTGCGAGACGCGCGCGGCTGTCCGCTACTCCTGGTTGGCGGTGACGTAGATGGTCATCTCGGCGTAGTCGAAGGTGATGGCGCGGGACCTGAGGAATTCGTGGGTGAAGTTGCCGACCGTCTCGAAGCCGAACAGGTCGAGCCATGGCCAGGCGCCCGCGACGCCCGGGACGTTCCTGCCGACCGCCCGTCCCAGGCTGATCCGGGCCGGGCGGATCGGGTAGGACGGCATCCCTCCGGAGTTCTGCGGATGGTCGTAGTCGATCTCGACGCCAGCCCGTCCGGCGTTCTCCTCGGTCATCATGATGCCCAGGCCCATGCCGCCGGTGTCGACCGAGGCCACGCGCGGCCCGTAGTCGCTGACGCTGCCCAGCGTGCAGGGCACATGGTCGCCCGCCAGCCACAGGGGCAGGCGGTCGCAGCCGTTGCGCGCGGCCTCGGCTCGGGCCCGGCGTGCCTGCGCGGCGGTCTTGCGCCGTAGGACGAGTGTCCGGTCGGCGTAGTCCATCGTGGCGATGAAGTGGTAGAGCAGCGTGGTGCCGATGACGCCGGCCGGTTTGGTGCCGTCCGGTAGGGCGGGCATGCGGAGGTCGTACCAGACCACGGGGACGGTACCCAGCGTGATGTCGCCCAGCCCGAACGATCGCATGACGCCGTGGTACGTGGTGAGGGTCTGCCCGGCAGGATGGGTCGTGCTGGTGGACACGGCGCGCAGACCCGCCCGCTCGGCCGTCGCGGTGGACAGGGCCAGGGTGGCGCCGGTGTCGATGAGGAACGGCCGGGGTTCGGCGCCGTCCACCGAGGCTTGGACGCAGGGCAGCGGATCGACGCAGAGGAAGGGGAGCCGGGTCTCTTGCGCGCCCTGGAGCCGATACGGGGCGCCGGTCACGCTCGCGTACTGGTCGGCGAACGCCGCGTCGGTTTCCCGTCCGGTGCCCCGTAGGAGCGGCACCGCGGGCGGCAGGTCGTCTTGGCGGATGTGGCACTCGGCAAGCTGCCGCTTGGTGAAGGCGTCGCCGGGGGCCAGCCGGACGGCCTCGGTCAGGAAGCGCCTGGCCTGCTCGAACCGGTTGGACAGCAACGCGATGCGTCCGCGCTGGGCCAGCGCATGCGCATCGGCCGGATTCTCGCGCAGCAGGCGCGCGTAGGCATGGTCGGCTTGGGCGAACCTGCCCGCCTTGAAGAGCCGGTCGGGGCCGCCGGGGGACGAGAACGCCGCCGCGGACCCGTCCGGCAGCACGAGCGTCGCGGCACCGGCCGTCAGGCACGTCCGCGCCAGGAAGGTCCGTCGGTTGATGGTCACGGTGCCCCAGTGAAGCCAGAACCCTGTTTCCTCCGCGTTTCCGCCCTCGTCCCTGAACGAGGCGGGCAGGGGCGGGGCGGCTTCCCGTCCCCGTGCGGCGACGTGGAAGCGGTGGCACGCGAGCAATTGCCGGGAGGTCACTTTATGAGTGCGTCCAACATGGAGGGCGTGATGACGCAGGCGGCCGCAGGGAGTAGGCCCGGGCCAATGTGCCCGGTGTTCAGGTTGTGCGTTCGGCGATGAACACGAGCTCGTGACCTGGGCGATCGGGGGCTTCTCGCACGTCCAGGATCCGGTAGCCCTGGACGGCCAGGCTCAGTTCCACCTCGGCGCGGTCGCGGAATCGCAGGGTCGAGTCGGAAGTGATCACGGCCCCGTCGGCCATGAATCTGTAGCTGTAGCGGAAGGAAACGAACGGCAGATTCACGTGGGTGACCTCGCAGGATCGTTCGACCGATCCGATCCCGGGGATGTCGAGGGTGTGGGGAGCGGCATCAGCGGCCCATTCCTCCCAGGCCCGTCGTTCAGGTCGTCTGGTCTCGAATACCAGGTTGCCGTGTGGGCCGAGAATGGCGTGGACTCCTCGGAGGGCCCGCGCCCAGTTGTGATCGGTGAGGAAGACCTGCGCCACGTTTCCCGTCATCGTGGCGAGGTCGGCGCTGGGCATTGACATGGTCGTGGCGTCACCGTGGACCCAGGTGACCGCTTGTGCGGTGTCCTTGGACTTCGCGACGTCGAGCGATGCCTCAGCCGGGTCGACCGCCACGACCGTACGGCCGCCGCGTGCGAGCAGGATCGCGAGGGAACCCGTCCCGCAGCCGACGTCCAGAACCGATTCGGCGCCCAGCTCGTCGGCGATGCCGAGGTAGGCGGTCAGATCATCGCGGTCTCCGTCGAACGCGTCATAGATCGGTGCGAGGCGAGGGTGGGCGAATAGCGCGTCCGGCACCTGGTGACCGTAGCGGTGGCGATGTGCATGAGCGACCGTGTTTCGACCGGACCGTCCAGGGCGGACGGCTAAAGGGTTTCGAGAGTGAGAGGCCTCGCCGATCAGAAATCTCAGCAACGAGGCCATGATGCATCTGCGACCTTCGTGAACGTCCTGGTGGGACGGCGGAACGTTCGTAGCGTCTCGGCGCTCCGAACCCCGGCGGCGGCAACGTCGTGCGTGCCCCGTTCGGGATCTGATGCTTACGGGGGAGTCATGCGCGCTTGTCCACTGCGTTGAGTGTCTGTACGACTACTCATTGTGCCATTGGGGTGGTCAATCCCATCGAAGGGGTATCCCATGACCATCCGCAGGACAGCCGACCCGCCCGCATCTCAGCCGCCGCGCTGTTCGCCGGAGCGCTCAGCGTTGCCCTCGGCGCTACGGTCGGCACTGCGACCGCCAGCACCGTAGAACACCCGTTCCCGCCCCGCGTCCGTCCAATGGGGCGGGAGCTTCTCCAGGACCTCGGTGGCGTCGATGGCCATACGGCCGTCGACGCCACCGAGCCTTATGGCCGGGGGCCGATTGGTCGAGCCCGGTGTGCGGTGAGCCGGGGCTGGACTGGGCGGCCGGAGGCCGGCCGATCACGGGGCTTGCCGTTGTGGACGCCGAAGCGCTGGTGGGCACCGCGTCCAGCGCCGCGGCCACCCCGACCGGCTGCTTCACCACTCAGGTCGACGGCCAGAAACTCGGAGAGCCGGTGCCCCGGCGGCACCGGAGAGCACCGCGTGGTGGGTACGGCAGTACGTCCCGGTCCTCGGTGATCTCGATTGCTTGGGCCGCGGGTGCCGGTGGGTTCCGTCTCGCAGGTGACCTGCAGCGTCCACCAGACCATCTTCGTCAGGTTCCAGACTCGGGGATAACGGTCGCGGTTAGTGGTAGGTGAGTTTGCCGTTTTTGATTAGGGCGCATTTGTGGGGGCCTTCGATGCCCGTATAGGGGCAGGAGGCGGCGCCTTCGTGGAGGGTGAGGGCGGAGTCGCCGGGGGCGATCCAGAGGAGGCGGCCCGAGGTGAGCCAGGGGCGGAGGTCGAAGTCCCAGTCGGCGGGCCGGGGCGTGTTCTCTGACCAGCCCTTCCATTCGCCGTTGTCGTCGTAGACGTAGTACTCGTGGCCACCCCATTCGTTCTCCAGGGGGACGTTCGGAAGGGGGCCGAAGTAGGCGATGGCCCAGCCGGTGTGGCGGCCGACGGGGACCTCGGAGATGACGGCGCGTACGTCCGGGGCCTCCAGGATGCGTGGGACGACGTAAGGAGCGCCGGGGCCGGGCCGGCACTCGAACGGCGCGTGGGTCACGGGTTCGGCGATCCGCATGGCGCCGGTCAGTGTGAGCCATGACGGTGGGAGCCGGGCGGGAATGCGGCGGACCGGTGTCTCGTGGTTCCAGAACCAGCCGTCGAGGTCGACCGGGTCCAGCGGCCAGTGGAGGGTTTCGCCGGAGTGCGGGTCACGGGTGAGGGGGATCTCGGGCAGCCACTGCCGGTAGCGGTGCGACAGCTCGTCGCGGCGCCGGTAGGCCTCCGAGAGCGCGGGGTCGTGCTGGACGTTGCGCGGCGTCAACAGCCTGCCCAGGTCGAGGAGTTCGGTTCGGACGGCGAGGCTTTCGGCGTCCAGGCGGTGGCCCATGGAGACATGCGCCCTTCGTTCAGTGGCGGTCAGCTGAGTGGCGGACGTCGTCGACTGCGGCGGAATGGGCGCTGAGCAGGCCGGCCCCGGCGTGAGTGAGGACGTGGAGGGCCGTGTTGTGGTGGCGGTGGGTGGCGATGAGGCCGGCTTCGCGGAGGACGGTGGCGTGCTGGCTGGTGTTCGCCGGCGTGGTCCCGGTGATCTGGGCGAGTTCGCTGGTGGTACGGGGTTTGTCGGAGATGAGGCACAGGATCGTGGCGCGGGTCGTGCCGAGCAACGCCGCGAGCGCGCGGTGGGTGCCGGGCCGCGAACCGTGCCAGATCCGCGCGGCGGACGCCACGTCGATGAGGGTGGGATAGACCACGATCACGGGTGTGCGCTCCGCCGGGGACCAGACGGCGGTCGGGGTGAAACAGAACACCGAGCCGATCAGGATCAGGCCGCGGCCCTCCAGGTGAAGATCGTCCGCCGGGTTCCGGGGCGCCGGGCCTGGCGTGCCGATCTCCAGAACGGGCGAATGCCAGCGGAGGTCCGGATGCAGGTGGGAGAGCAACTCGTTGATTCCGCCGCGGGTTTGGGCGTGCATCGCCGCTGCGTGCCGGGCCTCCAGGTGTAGGTGAATCGATTGCCAATAGGGCCGGACTGCGACTCGGTAGGTGGTCGTGAACGCGGTCAGGAGCCGGTCGTGCACCTGCTCGTCACGTCCGGTCGGATACCGCACGGGCGTGGGAGAGGCGGCCATGTCCGCCGCGCTGATCAGGATGGCCGGTCCTGGGTCCTCGCGCCGCCTTCTCGGAATCGGTTCCTGCGCCGCGAGCAGGTCGTCCACCGCGTCGAGGGTGGGCCTTCGCACCGTCTCGGCTCCGCGGACGATATTGAGCGGCCCTCGGCCGTCCATGGGGAACAGCAGCCGCACGGCGCCGGCGTCCGCGGGTGTGAGGTGGGCGGCCGCCTGGCGCCGCCACTCGCCGAACAACAGCTCCCGGCCGCGGCCCTGCAGGACGCCCAGGCTGAACCGCGTCTCCAGCAGCGGCCCCAGCGTGGGCAGCACACGTAAACCGGCCAGGTCATCGCTGGTCAGGTGCAGTCGCAACATGTCGCCTCGCTCCTGGTTCCCCGGGCTTTCCTGCGACCTCGGCGAGGGGGGCGCCACCTATTTTGTACTGCATATTAAGCCAGGACTGAACTGGCTTGACTGGAATCGGCCAGCGCCCGAAAACTGGACACGTCCGATAACCGGAACGCAAGGAGTGCCGATGCGAAAAGCAGCAACTGTGACGATCGTGGGAATGGTGACAATGGTGGGCGCCGGGCTCAGCGCCACCCCTGCCAACGCGGCGACGGGAAACGGGGTCTGCGAAGCCGGCGAGTTCTGTGTGTACCGGGACACGACCGGAAATGTCCTGTGGGACTCCGGCCGCACCGACAACTCCTATTCCAACGACACCTACCCGCTGGCGGGCGGCACCGTCCAGGACACCGGCTCGTCCGTTGTCAACAGAAGGGGCAAGGGGGTCCGCATCTTCGTGAACGGAGATCAGAACGGCGCCGGCTGGAACGTCCCGGCGGACGGGAAGCGCTGGAATCTGAGTGGAACACCGGTGGGAAACGACCGGGCTTCGTCACATCAGTTTCTCTGACGTTCGCCGTCCGCTTCCGTCCTGACGGGGCATGGCGTGTGGCGCCGATCGCGGGGGAGGCCGGAGCCGCGAGGTTCCGGCCGACCCGCCGGCGAGCCGACCCCTCAGTGACGCGCACAATTGGGGGCGAGGGTGAGGGGTCAGGTGTCGTAGTTGATGGTGAGGTGTTGGGTGGTCGGGGTTGATTGGCAGGTGAGGATGTAGCCGGCGTCTAGTTCTGCGGGGTCCAAAGCGTAGTTGCGGCGCATTTCGACTTCGCCTTCTACGAGTTTGGCTCGGCAGGTGCCGCAGACGCCGCCCTTGCAGGCGAAAGGGAGGTCGGGGCGTATCCGTTGGGCCGATTCCAGGACGGTTGCGTCCTGCGGTTGGGAGAGGGTGGTGGAGCGGCCGTCCAGGATGACGGTGACTTCGCTTGCCGGGCCTGTGGGGGCGGGCTTTTTCCGGTTGGGTTCGGGTGGGATCTCGTCCACGTAGAACAGTTCCTGGTGGACGCGGTCGCGGGGGACGCCGAAGCCTTGGAGGACGCGTTTCGCGTCCTCGACCATGGCGAAGGGGCCGCACAGCCACCAGTGATCCACGTCGGTTACGGGGACCAGGCGGGGGAGGAGGATGCGGAGTCTGTCCGCGTCCAGGCGGCCGCTGAACAGTTCGGCCTCGCGAGGCTCCTGGGACAGGACGTGGACGAGTTCGAGCCGGTCTGGATACGCGTCTTTCAGGTCTGCCAATTCGTCCGCGAACATGACCGTGGTGCTGCGGCGGTTGCCATAGAGGATCGTGACACGGGTGTCGGGGGCGGTGAGGGCGGTCGCGGCGATCGACAGGACGGGTGTGATTCCCGAACCGGCGGCGATCAGGACGTGGTGCTCAGTCTTCGCGGTGGTGAGGGTGAAGGTGCCCGAGGGCGGCAGGACCTCGATGGCGTCGCCGGGGCGTACGTCGTGGACGAGCCAGGCCGAGAACAGGCCGTCCGGGATCTCGCGGACGCCGATGCGGGGAGCCGCGCCGGACGGGGCGCAGATCGAGTAGGAGCGGCGTTCCTCGTGGCCGTCGATCGTCCGGCGGAGGGTGAGGAACTGGCCGGGGCGGAATGTGTACGCGTCGGCGAGAGGCGGCGGCACGTCGAAGGTGACCGCGACCGCGTCGTCGCACAGCGGCTCGACGTCGGCGACGCGCAGCGCGTGGAAACCGGGCACGGTCAGATCTCCTTGAAGTGCTCGAACGGCTCGTGGCAGGCGGCGCAGCGGCGCAGTGACTTGCAGGCCGTGGCGCCGAACCGGGACAGCTCGACCGTGTCGGAAGCACCGCAGTGGGGGCAGGTGACGCCGCGGGTCGGGCCCAGGGTGAGGGGGATCGGGCCGGTCGCGCGGCGAGGTGCGGGGCCCGGGGGCGATATCCCGGCGGAGCGTAGTTTGCGGCGGCCGGGCTCGGTGATCCAGTCGGTCGTCCAGGGTGGGTCGAGGACGGTGCGGATCTGGACGTCCGCGTAACCGGCCTCGGTGAGCCGTGCTCGGAGGTCGTCGCGCATGGCGTCCAGGGCGGGGCAGCCGGTGTAGGTCGGGGTGATGGTCACCTCGACGCGGCCGGACGTCTCGCGGACCCCGCGCAGGACGCCGAGTTCGGCGAGGGTGATCATCGGGAGCTCGGGGTCCGTGACCGTTTCGGCGATGGCGCGGGCGGTCACCACGTCGCTCCCGGGTGCGCGCGGGCCACGCTCTGCAGCTCGGCCAGCAGGCCGGACAAGGATGTGGAGTGCTCGCCGTCGCGTCCGGCCAGGGTTGGCGGCGGTGGGACGGGGGCGGGGCGGTGGAGGGTCGCCTTTGTCAGGACCTCGTCCAGGACGGTGTCGAACTCTGTGCGGACGTCGGACGCGGACGGGTTGACGGCCACGCCCGCGATGGCCAGATCGCGCTCGACCTTGTGGGTGGTGAACAGCTCGCCCGTGTGCGGCCAGAGGGTGTCGAGTGCTTGCTGGGTGCGGGCGTGCGAGAGGGCGGTGCCGTCGCCCAGGCGGATCGTCCAGAGGGCGGCGTGGTCGCGGTGGTAGGCGACCTCCTTGACGCTCTTGGCGGCGATCGCGGCCAGCACCGGGTCGCGGGACGCGGTGAGCCGGTCGAGCAGGGCCAGACGCCAGGTCGAGAAGAGGAGGAGACGGACGGTGGAATGCGCGAAGTCTCCATTCGGCAACTCGGCCAGAACGATGTTGCGGAATTGTGGGGCGTCGCGGAAATAGGCCAGGGCGTCTTCGTCCCGGCCCGCGTCCTCGGCTGTGGCGGCGCGGGAGAGGAGGAGGCGGGCCTGGCCCAGCAGGTCCAGTGCGATGTTCGCGAGGGCGACCTCCTCTTCCAGTTCGGGTGCGTGGGTGCACCATTCCTGGAGCCGGTGCGACATGATCAGGGCGTCGTCGCCGAGCATCAGGCAGTACGTGGAGAGAGCCGCCGCGTCGATCCCGTCCGGGACAGACGTGTCGATTCCGGCGAGCGGGTCGTGGAAACCGGTGCCGAACGCCCAGCGGGTCTCGTCGTTGTCCTCGGCTATCGCGCCGAGCGCGTTGTCGAACGCCATTGCGGCCTCACATGTGCGGGACGTTCTCAGGAATGTCGTAGAACGTCGGGTGCCGGTAGACCTTGTCGCCGCTGGGGGCGAAGAACGGGTCCTTCTCGTCCGGGCTGGACGCGGTGATGTCCCGCGCCTTCACCACCCAGATGCTCACGCCCTCGTTGCGTCGCGTGTAGAGGTCGCGGGCGTTGCGGAGGGCCATCGTGTCGTCGGCGGCGCGGAGCGAGCCGACATGGACGTGGTTCAGTCCGCGCTTGCCGCGGACGAACACCTCGTACAGCGGCCAGTCCTTGTCCATCACACCTCCTTCGCGGCATGGGCGGCCGGGTGCGCGGCGGCCTCTTTGGCGGGGTGGGCGGCCGGGTGCGCGGCGGCCTGTTTGGCGGCGTGGGCGGCGGCGGCATCGCGGACCCAGGCGCCGTCCTCGTGGGCGGCGCGCCGTACCTCGACGCGTTCGGCGTTGCAGGGGCCGTCGCCGCTGATCACTCGTTTGAGCTCCGACCAGTCGATCTCGCCGAAGTCGTGGTGGCCGCGCTCGGCGTTCCAGCGCAGGTCGGGGTCGGGGAGCGTGACGCCGAGCGCCTCCGCCTGCGGGACGCTCATGTCCACGAACCGCTGCCGGAGCTCGTCGTTCGTGTGTCGCTTGATCTTCCAGGCCATCGACTGCGCGGTGTGCGTGGAGTCGGAGTCGGGCGGGCCGAACATCATCAGGGACGGCCACCACCAGCGGTTCACCGCGTCCTGGACCATCTCGCGCTGCGCGTCCGTGCCGCGCATGAGGGTCATCAGCAGCTCATAGCCCTGCCGCTGGTGGAAGGACTCCTCCTTGCAGATCCTGATCATCGCGCGGGCGTACGGGCCGTAGGAACTGCGGCACAGCGGCACCTGGTTGCAGATCGCGGCGCCGTCCACCAGCCAGCCGATCACGCCGACGTCGGCGAAGGTCAGCGTCGGGTAGTTGAAGATGGACGAGTACTTCTGCCTGCCGGAGATCAGTTTGCCGGTGAGGTCGGGACGGTCGGCGCCGAGCGTCTCCGCCGCCGAGTACAGGTACAGGCCGTGGCCCGCCTCGTCCTGCACCTTGGCCAGCAGGATCGCCTTGCGCCGCAGCGACGGCGCCCGGGTGATCCACTCGCCCTCGGGCTGCATCCCGATGATCTCGGAGTGGGCGTGCTGGGCGATCTGCCGGATCATCGTCGTCCGGTACGCGTCGGGCATCCAGTCGCGCGGCTCGATGCGCTGGTCGCGGTCGATGGTGCGGTCGAAGTGCTCCTGCGCCATTTTCATTTCCCCTCGGGACGCTCGGGACGTTTGGCGACCAGGGTCAGGACGTCGTATTTCGCGACGACCGCGCCGTCCTGCCGGGTGACCTCGGTGTCCCAGCGGACCTCGCCGTAGGCGGCGTCCTCGCGCGGCGTCAGTTGCTTGGCGGTGAGCCGGACGGTCAGCTCGTCGCCGGGGAACGTCGGCGCCAGGAACCGCAGGTTCTCCAGGCCGTAGTTCGCCAGGACGGGCCCGGGGTCGGGATCGACGAACAGACCGGCGGCGAAGGAGAGCACCAGGTAGCCGTGTGCGACGCGTCCGCCGAAGAACGGATTCGCCTTGGCGGCGTCCTCGTCCATGTGCGCGTAGAAGGTGTCGCCGGTGAATTCCGCGAAATGCTCGATGTCGGCGAGCGTGACCGTGCGCGGACCGGCGACGACCGTGTCGCCTACGCGGAGCTCTTCGAGGTGTTTGCGGAACGGGTGCGGATCGGTCTGGGTGGTCGGTGCGTTCGGCGTCCAGCGGCCCGTGATGGCGGACAGCATGGACGGACCGGCCTGGACGGCGGTGCGCTGCATGTGGTGCATGACGCCGCGCATCCCGCCCATCTCCTCGCCGCCGCCCGCGCGTCCGGGCCCGCCGTGGACGAGCGGCGGGAGCGGCGAGCCGTGGCCCGTCGATTCCTTCGCGTCCTCTTCGTTCAGGACGAGCAGCCGTCCGTGCCACGGCGCGGCGCCCAGCACGACCCGGCGGGCGAACACGGGGTCGGCGGTGACGACCGAGCCGACCAGGCTGCCCTGCCCGCGTGCCGCCAGCGCGACGGCCTGCTCGGCCGCCGCCTGCGCCGTGGCGCCGTCGTAGGGCAGCAGCGTGGCGACCGGGCCGAACGCCTCGACCTCGTGCGGCTCGGCGCGTCCGGCGTCGTCGGCGCGGAGCAGGACCGGCGACATGAACGCGCCGCGCTCGGCGTCGGCGTCGACGACCTCGACGCGCTCCGGGTCGCCGAACACGATCCGTCCGGCGTCCAGGAGCGTCTTCAGGCGGCGGCGCACCTCTTCGCGCTGTTCGAGCCCGGCCAGCGCGCCCATCCGGACGTCCGGGTTGGACGGGTCGCCGATCGTCACCCGGGCCAGGCGCTCGCCAGCGGCTTCGGCGACGGCGTCCATCAGGGCGGCGGGCACGAGCGCGCGCCGGATCGCCGTGCACTTCTGGCCCGCCTTCACCGTCATCTCGGTGACGAGCTGCTTCACGAACAGGTCGAACTCCGGCGTGCCGGGCGCCGCGTCCGGGCCGAGGATCGAGCAGTTCAGCGAGTCGGCCTCCGCGTTGAAGCGGACGGAGCGTCCGACCACGACGGGGTGGGTGCGCAGCTTGCGGGCGGTGGAGGCGGAGCCGGTGAACGCGACCAGGTCCTGCTCGGTGAGGTGGTCGAACAGGTCGCCGGTGCTTCCGCAGACGAGCTGGAGCGTCCCCTCCGGCAGGACGCCCGACTCGATGATCAGCTCCACCAGTCGGGCGGTGAGGTACGCGGTCTGGCTCGCGGGCTTGACCAGGGTCGGCATCCCGGCGAGGAACGCGGGCGCGAGCTTCTCCAGCGGACCCCACATGGGGAAGTTGAAGGCGTTGATCTGCACCGCGACGCCTTGCAGCGGCGTGCAGATGTGCCGTCCGGCGAACGTGCCGCCCTTGCTCAGCGGCTCCACGTCGCCGTCGACCAGGACGGTGTCGTTCGGCAGCTCGCGCTTGGCCTTGCTCGCGTACGACAGCAGCACGCCGATGCCGCCGTCCACGTCGATCTTCGAGTCGGCGAGGGTCGCGCCGGTGCGCGCGGACAGCGCGTACAGCTCGTCGCGGTGCTCGCGCAGGTGCAGGCCGAGCCGCTTCAGCAGGACGGCGCGCTGGTGGAAGGTCAGCTCCCGCAGCGCCGGGCCGCCCACCCGCCGCCCGTGCTCCAGGGCCGCGCCCATGTCGACGCCGGATGACGAGATCCGGCCGATCTCCACACCGGTCACCGCGTCGGTGAGCGGCGCGCCCTCGTCCGCCGGAACCTGCCAGACGCCGGACACGTAGCTGGACAGCGGGGCCATCGGGCCTCCTCGGAGTCACCGGCCGACTCGAATTACCGACCGTCCGTTCAGTCAGTATGTTACCCCGGAAGGCGGCGGCGGAGAAGGTGCGGACGCTGCGATAATGGGCCGTTGTGAGCAACGTGCGGGACGGACGCGACGGACGCGATGGCCGGGCGAACCGGCGGGGGCGGCCCGGCTACGACAAGGAGTCCCTGCTGCGCGTCGCCGTCCGGGTGTTCAACGAGCGCGGCTACGACGGCACCAGCATGGACGAGCTGTCGAAGCGCCTCGGCATCAGCAAGTCCGCGATCTACTACCACGTCGCGGGCAAGGACGAGCTGCTCCAGCTCGCCGTCGACCGCGCGCTCGACGGGCTGTTCGCCGCCGCCGACGGAGCCGCCGCCGTGGAGGGCCGCGCGATCGAGCGGCTGGAGCACCTCGTCCGGGCCAGCGTCGCCGTCCTGGTCGCGGAGCAGCCGTTCGTCACGCTGCTGCTGCGGGTGCGGGGCAACACGGCCGTGGAGAAGCGGGCGCTGGCCCGCCGCCGGGAGTTCGACCGCCTGGTGTCGGGGCTGGTCGCGGAGGCGGAGGGCGACGGCGACATCCGTCCCGACATCGACCCGGTGATCACGGCCCGGCTGCTGTTCGGGCTGGTCAACTCGCTGATCGAGTGGTACCGGCCGCGCCGCGGCGGGGCGGGTGCGGACGAGATCGCCGACGCGCTGTGCAAGGTCGCGTTCGACGGGCTCCGCACCCGTCCGGCCGAGGCCGAGTAAGCATCTGGGGAGTCCGTATCGGGCGCCCGCCCAGGGCGCCCGATGCGGGATTATCCGATCAGCTGAGGATCTCGTCGGAGAGTTGGCAGCAGCACTTGTCGCCGTCCGCGCAGTTGTGCGGCGTGGAGCCGCCCTTGCGGAGGAACGGCGCGGCCGCTGCCGCTGCGGCGGCGGGACGGGCGGCGGGGCCCGGCCGCTCGTAGACGACGCGGCCGCTGACCAGTGTCGTGGTCACGTGCAGCTCGTCGAAGCCGTGCGGGTCCCGGCCGACCATGTCGCCGTCGACGATGCAGATGTCGGCGACGTTCCCGTGTTCGAGGGTGCCCTTCCAGCGCTCGGCGTGGTCTTGCCATGCGCCTAGGCGGGTGTAGGTGGCGAGCGCGTCCGCCAGGCCGACCCGCTCCGCCGTGCCCGCGACGCCGCCGTTCGCGCCCTCGCGGAGCATGGCCGTCATCACGCCGCGCAGCCAGTGCGGCGGCACCACGGGCGCGTCCGACCCGGACGTCACCTGCACGCCCGCCTGTAGCGCGCTGCGGTACGGCCACTGGTACTCGGTCAGTTCGCGGCCGATGATCGGTTCGAGCACGCGTCCCTGGAGGTAGAGGATCTCCGCGTTCAGGTTGGCGCCGATGTCGTGGCGCGCCATCGTCCGCAGCGTCCGCGCGGACGGGAAGTTGCAGTGGATCACGTAGTGCCGCAGGTCGGCGCGGCGCCAGTGCTGTCCGCCCGCCTTGACGTAGCCGGCGACCGTCGCGTCGGTGGTGGCGTCGCCGCACGCGTGCGTGCCGATCTGGAGATCGGCGTCCACCGCGATCTTGATCATCTCGTGCAGGTTGGCGAGCTGCTCGTCCGGGGACGCGCCGTCGATGGTGAGGCTGCCGTTCGCGCCGTTCGGGTACGGCTTGTTCATCCAGGCCGTCCGGAACCTGGGGATGCCGTCGGCGAAGACCTTCACTCCGGCGACGCGCAGCGTCCGCGGGTCGACGTCGCGGAGCGGCTCGTACTCGGCCAGGATGTCGCGCAGCGACTGCGGGCCCCGGCCGCTGCCCAGCAGGGCGGTCAGGCGCAGGGGCAGCGCACCGGCGCGCGCCTTCTCCGCGTAGAGCGCCAGAGTCTCCAGGTTGATGCCCGGCTCGGTGGTGCTGGTGACGCCCATCGCGTGCAGGACCTTGATCCCCGCGTCGATGCCCTGCGAGCGCTCCTCGCGGGTGAACGGCGGGACGACGCGGCTGACCAGCCCGGCCGCGCTCTCCCGCAGGACGCCGGTGGGCTCGCCGCTGGCGTCCTTGTCGATGACGCCGCCGGGCGGCGGGACGGTGTCGCGGGTGATCCCGGCCAGCCGGAGGACGATCGAGTTCACGGCCGTCGCGTGCCCGGAGAAGTCGCCGAGCACCACCGGATGGTTCCCCGAGACGGCGTCGAGGTCGGCCGCCACCGGCGGGCGCGGCAGCCGGAGCTCCTGCCATCCCCGGCCGCGGATCCACGAGTCCGGGGCCGGGGCCTCGTTCGCCGCCGTCCGGACGACGGCGACCAGTTCCTCGATCGTCGCCGTGTCCACGTTGATGTTGAACGGCGGGATGTTCAGGCCCTGTGAGACGAGATGGACGTGCGAGTCGTTGATGCCCGGCAGGACCGTGCCGCCGCCCGCGTCGAGAAGTTCCGTCCGGCGGCCTTTGTAGCGCTGGACGTCGCGGGCCGATCCGACGGCGAGGATGCGCCCGTCGCGGATGGCGACCGCCTCCGCCTTGCGGAAGTGCTTGTCGAGGACGAGCACCCGTCCGTTGTGGATGATCAAGTCGGCGTCACGGTGACGGCCGGTGCCGCCTGCCGTGCCCGGGGCCGGGTCCGCGTGCGCGGTCGCGGCGGGCAGCATTCCCGCGGTCGCGGTTCCGGCGGTCACGGCCGCGGCTCCGCGCAGCACCTGGCGACGGTCCATCTCGGGGGCCATGCGAGCTCCTTGTCCTGGTCTCGGCTTTCACCGGTGGGCGCCGTCCCGGACGCGAACGGGGGCACGCCGCGACGAGGCCCACGGGGGAAGGTCAAGGAAATGGAGGGGATGTCGAGACTCAGTTTCGACACGTGGTGTTGATAAAGTCAACACCTAACCAGGGACATGACCGGGAGATAGGCAAGTATGGAAGGCCGTCTTTTGGTGGTCTGTTGACAACCTCAACTAGACGGACGGTTTCGCTAGAGGTGGGTGAGCAGGGTCTCGGGACGCTCCGCGCAGTCGGCGACGAACCGCAGGAAACCGCCGGCGACCCCGCCGTCGCAGACCCGGTGGTCGAACGTGAACGACAGCTGCGTCACCTTCCGCGGCCGGACCTTCCCCTTCCACACCCACGGCTTCTCCGTGATCCGGCCGACGCCGAGCATCGCCGCCTCGGGATGGTTGATGATCGGGGTGGACCCGTCCACGCCGAACACGCCGTAGTTGTTGAGCGTGAACGTGCCGCCGGTCAGGTCGGCGGGGGACAGGCTGCCCTCGCGCGCCTCGTCCGTCAGTCGCGCCAGCTCCGCGCCGAGCTCGGCCAGCGTCAGTCGGTGCGCGTCGCGGACGACCGGCACCACGAGGCCCCGGCCGGTCTGCGCCGCGAACCCGAGATGGACCCGCGGCACCTGGACGATCTCCTGCCGCTCGGCGTCCACGTACGCGTTGAGCTCGGGGAAGCGCCTGAGCCCCGCCACGCAGATCCGCGCGAACAGCGCCAGCATCCCGACGCGCGCGCCGGGATCGGCCTGCTGGAGGTTCCGCTTCAGCTTGACCAGGCGGGTCACGTCGGCGTCGACCCAGGTGGTCGCGTCGGGGATCTCGCGGCGGCTGCGGGACACGCGGTCCGCCATCGTCCGGCGCACTCCCTTGAGCGGGATGCGCACCTCGTCCGCGTCGCGGGGTTCCGCTGGACGTGCCGTCGCGGCGATCGCGTTCTCGACGTCCTTGCGCAGGACGACGCCTCCCGGGCCGCTCGGGGTGAGCGCGGCGACGTCGATGCCGTGCTCCTTGGCCAGGCGGCGCACCACGGGGGAGATCACGCGTGGCGCCTCGTCCCTTGACGGCGCGGCGGGAGGGGGCCCTGATGGCGCAGCGGGGGATGGCTCGGCGCGGAGCGCGGCCTGGGCCGGACGGCGGGAACGCCGAACCGTGGTCGTCGTCCCGTAGCCGACGAGGACGTTGCCCGACCCGGCCCGTTCTTCCTCCCGGTACCGTTCGGCCGCCGTCCCGTTCTCCCGCGCGCGCGCCGTTTCGACGGTCACGGAGATGAGCGGGGCGCCGACGTCCACGACGGAACCCGCTCCGGCGTGCAGCTCGGCGACCGTCCCGGCGATCGGGACAGGGACGTCGACGGCCGCCTTCGCCGTCTCCACCTCGACCACGACCTGGTCGACGGTCACGACGTCGCCGACCGCGACCTTCCATTCCAGGATCTCGGCCTCGGTGAGCCCTTCGCCCAGGTCGGGAAGCCGGAAGACCGTGCCGCTCATGCCGCACCGCCGAGATTCAGGTACCGCGGGTCCGGACGGTCGTCGCGCTGGAGGCGGTCGAGGGCGTCGAGGATGCGGTCGACGTCCGGCAGGTGGTGCCGCTCCAGCATCGGCGGCGGGTACGGGATGTCGAACCCGGTCACGCGCAGCACCGGCGCGAGCAGGCTGTGGAAACAGCGCTCCTGGACGCGGGCGGCGATCTCCGCGCCGACCCCGGCGAAGCCCGCGGCCTCGGCGACCACGACGCAGCGGCCCGTGCGGCGCACGGACGCGGCCACGGTCGCGTCGTCGAACGGGACGATCGTCCGCAGGTCGACGACCTCCAGGTCCCAGCCCTCCGCCGTCGCCGCCTCGGCGGCCTCCAGCGCGACCGGGACGCCGGGCCCGTACGCCACGACCGTCGCGTCGGCGCCGGACCGCCGCACGGCGGCGCGCCCGAACGGCTCAGCCCGCTCCAGCCGGTCGACGTCGGACTTCGACCAGTACAGCTTCTTCGGCTCCAGGAACACGACCGGGTCGGGGTCCTCGATCGCCTCCAGCAGCAGCGAGTACGCGTCCTCCACCGTCGCGGGCGTGACGACCTTCAACCCGGGCGTGTGCGCGTAATAGGCCTCGCTGGAATCGGAATGGTGCTCGACGCCGCCGATTCCGCCCGCGAACGGGATGCGGATGACCAGCGGCAGTTCGACGCGTCCGCGCGTCCGGTTGCGCATCTTGGCGACGTGCGAGGCGATCTGCTCGAAGGCCGGGTAGGCGAACGCGTCGAACTGCATCTCCACGACCGGACGGAATCCGCCCATCGCCATTCCGACGGCGAACCCGACGATGCCCGATTCGGCGAGCGGGGTGTCGAAGCACCGGTCCTCGCCGAATTTCGCGGCGAGGCCGTCGGTGACGCGGAACACGCCGCCGAGCGCGCCGACGTCCTCGCCGAACACCAGCACTCGCTCGTCGCCGTCGAGGGCGTCCTGGAGGGCCTTGTTGAGCGCCTTGGCCATCGTGATCATGATGGCGTCCCCTCGGTGTGGAGCTCGGCGCTCAGCAGCGCGCGCTGCTCGTCGAGCTGGGGGGTCGGGGTGCCGTAGACGTGCTCGAACAGCCCCAGCGGGGCGAGGTCGGGGTCGGCGTTCATCCGCGTCCTGAGATCTTCGGCGAGCTGGTCGCCCGCCTCGGCGAAGGCCGTGGTGTCCGCGTCCGTGAGGTGTCCGCGGCGCCGCAGATAGGTTTCCAGCCGGGCGATCGGGTCGCGCCGCCGCCATTCCTCGGTTTCCGCGTCCGTGCGGTAGCGGGACGCGTCGTCGGCGTTCGTGTGCGCTTCGATCCGGTACGTGTGCGCCTCGACGAGGAACGGTCCATTCCCCGCCCGGGCGTGCTCGACGGCCGCCGAGAGGACGGCCAGTACGGCGACCGGGTCGTTACCGTCCACCCGCTCGGAGCGCACGCCGTAGCCGATTCCCTTGTACGCCAGAGAGGCCGCGGCGGTCTGGCGCTCCAGCGGCACCGAAATGGCGTACTGGTTGTTCTGGACCAGGATCACGAGCGGCGCCTTGAACACGGCGGCGAAATTGAGCGCCTCGTGGAAATCGCCCTCGCTCGTCGCTCCATCGCCGACGCAGACGAGCGCGACGCGTCCCGTCCCCTTGCGGCGCTCCGCGTACGCGAGGCCCGCCGCGTGGACGGCCTGCGTCGCCAGCGGCGTGCACTGCGGCGCCGTGTGATGGCGCCGGGGATCGTATCCGCAGTGCGAGTCGCCCCTGAGCAGGGAAAGCACCTCGACCGGGTCGATGCCGCGCGTCACCAGCGCGACCGACTCCCGGTAGGTGGGGAACAGCCAGTCGCCGTCGTCCAGGACGAGCGCGGCACCGACCTGGCACGCCTCCTGCCCGTGGCTGGACGGGTAGACCGCCAGCCGCCCCTGCTTGGTCAGCGCGGTCGCCTGCGCGTCGAACCGCCGCCCGACGACCATCGCCCGATATGCCCGGCGCAGCAGTTCCGTCTCGGGCAGCGGGTAGTTCGTCCGTCCGCGCGCCGCCGCGCCGCTGTCGGTCAGGAACCGCACGGGCTCCGCCGAGGGAAGCAGCGCCTCCGTCCGACCCGTCATCGACTCCACCTCCGCACTCCATCGATGCTAGAAATATGAACCGATGGGAACAGAAGTCTCAATACCCAGCTAAAAGTCAGGACACTTGGCCACTTCTCGGGAGGTTCCATGGACCAGATGTCTTCCGGAGACCCGTTCCCGCCCGGCCCCGCCGGACGAACGCCGGCCGCCCTCGACGACCTCGACCGCGCGATCCTCCGCGAGCTGGTCGCCGACGGGCGGCTGTCCATGCGCGCCCTCGCCGAGCGGGTCAACGTCTCCCGCTCCAACGCCTACTCGCGCGTCGAGCGGTTGATCGCCGACGACGTCATCACGGGGTTCTCCGCCCGGGTGAACCCCGTCCGCGCGGGCCTCGGCACCGCCGCCTACGTCCTGATCAACATCGAGCAGAACTCCTGGCGGAAGGTGTCGGCCCAGCTCAGGGAGGTCCCCGGCATCGAGCATCTGGCCTTCGTCGGCGGGGACGTCGACCTGGTCATGCTGCTGCGGACGCCCGACAACGCGGCGCTGCGCGACATCGTCCTGTCCCGCATCCATACGGTCGAGGGCGTCCGCTCGACCCGCACCTGGCTGGTCTTCGACGAGACCTCGCCCGGATCGGCCGCGGACGGTCAGGCGGCGACGGCGTAGGCGGCCAGGGTCAGGTAGATGCCGCCGATGGCGTAGCCGTAGCGGTGCGTCGAACCGGACCGGCGGCCCAGCCAGCGCCGGGCCGCTCCGCCCGCGAGGGCGTAGCCCGCGTCCAGGACGAGCGCCAGCACGAAGAACACCGCGCCGAGCACCATCATCTGCGCCCGCGCGCCCGCCGTCCCCGCGCCGGCGGTGACGAACTGCGGCAGGAACGCCAGGAAGAACAGCGCGACCTTCGGGTTGAGGACGTTGACCACGATGCCGTCCCGGAACACGCGGCGCAGCGGGAGCGGGGGCGCGCCACCGCCGCCGAGGTCCAGCTCGGAGCGCCGCAGGACGGTGCGCGCCGCCAGGTAGAGCAGGTAGCCGACACCGGCGAACTTCAGAATGTTGAACGCGACGGGCGAGGCCGCGATCAGCGCCGAGACGCCCAGCACCGCGAACGCGATGTGCGCCAGCGTGCCCGTCTCGACGCCGAGCGCGGACACGAGGCCCGCCCGATATCCCTGCGCGGCGCTGCGAGTCAGGATGTAGATCCCGTTCGGGCCTGGGATGACGATGAGCGCGACGGACGCCGCGACGAAGGCGAGAAGGGTGTTCATGCTGTTCCGCTCCCTTGTCCTGGCCGCCTGCCGCGGCACTACGGCTAGCCTGACGCCATGAACGCGGGCGAACCCGGGCCAATCGGGCCGCAGGTGGACCGCTTTCCCGACCACGGCGACCGCCTTCGGGATCCGTCCGAGCTGGCGGAGATCCTGGGCGACTGGATGAGCGGGCCCGGTCCGCTCTACCGGAAGCTGGCCGAGGCCCTCCGGCGGGCCGTGCACGACGGGTCGCTCGACCCGGGGGAGCGACTGCTGTCCGAACGCGCCCTGGCCAAGGCGCTGGTCGTCAGCCGGGCGACGGTGGTGGCCGCGTACGACGAGCTGCGCGGGCTCGGGATCGTCGACAGCCGGCGCGGCAGCGGCACCCGCGTGGTCCGGCAGCCCGGCTCGTCCCGTCCGGGCGCGGACGGACGCGTCCCCGGCGGACGCGCGACGTCGATCATCCAGCGGCTGATAGACGGGCCAGTGAGCGAAGCTCGTCCATTGAAGGCTGGTGGGTGGGGGCTGGAGGACGGGCCGTCGAGCGGAGCTCGTCCGTTGGATGGTGGTGGGTGGGGGCTGGAGGACGGGCCGTCGAGCGGAGCTCGTCCGTTGGATGGTGGTGGGTGGGGGCTGGAGGACGGTCCAGCCGGCGTCATTTCGCTGCGTCATGCGATGGAGGGCGCGGTGCCCGAACTCGGCGTGGAGCTGGCGGCGCTGCTGGCCGAAGACCTCCCCGTCCTGATGCGCGACATCGGCTACCACCCCAGCGGTCTGCCCGCGCTGAGGGAGGCCGCGGCCGCGCGCCTCACCGCCGCCGGACTGCCGACCGCGTCTGAGAACGTGCTGGTCACGACCGGGGTGACCCAGGCGCTGGCGCTGGCCGCGCAGATGTACCTGCGGCGGCGGTCGATCGTCGTCGTGGAGTCGCCCGGCTGGCCCGGCTGTTTCGACGTGTTCCGGGCGGCGGGCGCACGGCTGGTCGGTGTCCCGCTCGACGGCGACGGCATCCGCGTGGACGAGCTCGCCAGGGCGTTCGCCGAACACCGCCCCGACCTGCTGTACGTCATGCCGACGGTGCACAACCCGACCGGCGCCCTCATGTCGGAGGGACGGCGCCGCCGCGTCGCGGAGATCGCCGCGGAGCACCGCGTCCCGATCCTGGAGGACAACGCGTACGACATCGGCGGCGCGTCCCGTCCGCCGCCGATCGCCGCGTACGCGCCGAAGGGCGCCGAGGTCCTGTCCGCGGACTCGCTCGCCAAGTCGGTGTGGGGCGGGCTGCGCATCGGCTGGGTCCGCGCCCCGGCCGGGACGATCGAGCGGCTCGCCCGCCACAAGGCGATGGCCGACCTCGGCAGTCCCGTCCTCGACCAGGCGCTCGCCGCCCGGCTCCTGCCCCGCCTTCCGGAGATCACCGCGGCCCGGGGCGCGGTCCTGCGGGACCGCCTCGACCACCTCACCGCCCTCCTGGCCGAGCACCTGCCCGAGTGGCGCTTCCAGCCGCCGGCCGGAGGGTCGGCCCTGTGGATCGAGCTCCCGGGACGCGACGCGCGCGCCTTCGCCCAGGTGGCGTTGCGGCACGGCGTCGAGGTCGTCCCGGGCGCGACCATGGACCCGTCCGGCGCGCACGACGGCTACCTGCGGCTGCCGTACACCTTCCCCGCCGACGTCCTGACCGAGGTCGCCGCGCGCCTGACCGCCGCCTGGACGGAACTGACCGATCGCAGCGCAATTCAGCATTTCGATCCATAAATTTTTGACAGCCGCTTCCATTTTTACATTCTTCGCCGTCTTCTTTTGCGCTGCGCTGACGCGCCAGCTGGATAACTATTCATGACACGGAATAGTGACTGACGTGATGGTGTCACAGAGTTGGCATTTCGCCTTGGTCGGACAAGTCGCCCTTCACGCGAAGAGAGGAGTAATCGGTGAACTACGGAGACGAGCTACGACGAGAGATCATGTCGACCGGCACCACCCCGCTGATCGGGGTGTTCGACATGTTCTCCGCCTCAGTCGCCGCGAAGCACTTCAACGGTCTGTTCGTATCGGGCTTCGGATTCGCAGCGTCGCACTACGGCCTGCCCGACATCGGCTTCATCGCCTGGCCCGACATGGTGGCCTTCGTGCAGCGGCTGCGGCTCGCCTTCCCAGCACGGCACCTGCTGGTGGACATCGACGACGGCTACGTTGACCCCGAGGTCGCCTGCCACGTGGTCGAACAGCTGGAAATGATCGGCGCGTCCGGCGTGATCCTGGAGGACCAGCAGCGGCCGCGCCGGTGCGGGCACGTCGACGGCAAGCGGATCCTGCCGCTGGACGAGTACCTCACCAAACTCGAAATGGTCCTGCAGACCCGGCGTGACCTCGTCGTGGTCGCGCGCACCGACGCCAGCGACGAGGAGGAGATCCTCCTCCGCGCGAAGGCGCTGGCGGCGACGGACGCGGACGTCATCCTGGTGGACGGCGTCCGGAGCATCGAACGGATCCGCCAGGTCCGCGAGGTGATCGGCGACAAGCCGCTGCTCTTCAACCAGATCGCGGGCGGGAAGTCGCCGCGGATCTCCCTGCCCGAGCTGGCCGAGCTCGGCGTGAAGGTCGCGATCTACAGCACCCCGTGCCTGTTCGCCGCCCAGACCGCCATGGAAGAGGCGGTGCTCGGGCTCAAGCGCGACGACGGCCGGCTGCCCGAGCCCACCGCCGAAAGCGTCGGGGTCAAAGAATCGCTCGCGCTACTCGAACTCAACATCAGCCGCAACCACCCCAAGGAGGGCCGGGAACTGACCGACTCTCTCGTCTGAACGCAAACCGGCGAACATCACGGCAGCCCGTCAAAAGGAGCAGAGAACGGCGATGCGTGTTATCTCCACCACCCTGGCGCGGCTGCATATCGACCCTTACGTCGCGGCGATTCTCTGCACAGTGGGAATCGCCGCGATGCTCCCCGCCGACGGCGGCTTCGCCGACGTCCTCGACCATGCCGGAACGGTCGCGGTCACGCTGCTGTTCTTCCTGTACGGCGCTCGGCTGCGCACCGCGGAGACGCTGCGCGGGCTCGGGCACTGGCGGCTGCACGCGGTGATCCTGTCCGTCACCTTCCTCATCTTCCCGACGCTGGCGCTCGTCTGCTCGCCGCTGGTCCCCGGACTCCTCACGGAGCCCCTCTACCAGGGCGTCGTCTTCCTGTGCGTCCTGCCGTCCACCGTGCAGACGTCGATCACGCTCACCTCGATCGCCCGCGGAAACGAGGCCGGCGCGATCTGCAGCGCCTCGCTGTCCAACGTGCTCGGTGTCGTGCTCACCCCGTTGCTGGCGACGGCGCTGATCTCCGTGGGGAGCGGCGGGATCTCGCTCGGTTCCGTCCGCGACATCGCGCTGCGGATCCTGCTTCCCTTTCTGCTCGGGCAGGCCGCGCAGCGGAGGATCGGCGAATTCGTCCGGGCCCGGCGCCGGGCCCTGTCCCTTTACGACCGCGCCGTCATCCTGCTCATGGTCTACGCCGCGTTCAGCCAGGGCGTCGTCGACGACATCTGGGACGGGCTCGCGGCGGCGGAACTCCTCGTCCTGGCACTGGTCATCGCGGCGCTGCTCGCCGTCACGCTCACCCTGATGGCGCTTCTCTCGCGGATCTGCCGCTTCTCCCGGGCCGACCGCGTCACGATGCTGTTCTGCGGTTCGCAGAAAAGCCTGGCGAGCGGACTGCCCATGGCGACCGTGCTGTTCGCGGGCGCCAGCGTCAGTACCATCGCGCTGCCCCTGATGCTCTATCACCAGCTCCAACTGCTGGTGTGCTCGTGGCTCGCGCAACGCCTCGCGGCGGCCGAGGCCGGTGAGCCCGCTCCCGCCACCGCCTGACGTTCTCAGGTCAGGTGGAGTTGCCGGACCCGACGTCCGAGTCGTGGACGTCCATGACGACGGCGCCGCTGGTGTCGCTGTCGCCTATCTGGGCGTTCGCCTTGCCCGTGCCGCCGACCACGACGTTGGAGTCGTCGTAGACCGCGATGTTCCGCTTGCCGTGAACGTCGGTGCCGAGGTTGTCGTAGCCGTCCGCCCCGATCGTGGCCGCGTTCTTGCCGGTGGCGCTGGACTGGCCCTCATCGGTCACGGTCCCGGTGCTCTGCCCCTTCGAGCCGCCCTCCGTGCCGGTCGGCGCGATCGCCTGCCCGGTCGGCCCCGTTGCCTGCCCGGTCGGCCCCGTTGGCTGCCCGGTCGGCCCCGTTGGCTGCCCGGTCGGCGCACCCTCTGACCGGGTGCCCTGCTGTGGCCGGGTGCCCACCTGCCCGCCGTCTTCGTCGTCGTCGCCGTTCTCGCCGTCCTCGGTGTGGTCTCCCGATCTGACCTTCGAGCCGGACACGTCGACGGCGTTCAGGCCGCTCGAATCGGTGTCCCCGGTGTTGGCGTTGAGCTGCCCATTGCGATTGACGAATAGGTTGGAGTCGTCGTACACGGCGATCTGGTCCTCACCGGAGACGCCCACCGAGTGGTCTTCGTAACCCGAGATGGCCGTGCCTTGGCCGTCCCCGGAAACCGGAGTCGGGAATGGGGAACGTCCCGCCGTCGCAGACCCTGTTCCCGTTTCCGAGACGGGCCGTGTCTCCGTGGCGGGGGCCGGTTCAAGGGCGCGGGCGCCCACCGGTCCTGAGGGCGCGTACCGGCTCGGAGCGCCCCTGACGCCATTCGTCGAGGCGCCGGACGTGAGCGCCGAGTTCTTGTCGTCGATCCCGACCGTCCCGCTTGAGGAGACGTCACCCGCGTTGGCGTTGAGCCGCGTGCCGTCGCCGGCCGCCATCACCGATCGGTCGGTGACGATGACGTTGTCGTCGCCGTAGACGTTCACCACCGTGACGGACCGATCGGCGGTCTTCCCACCCGAGTGCTCCGGCCCGGGGGACGCGCCGGGAAGGGGCGCGGCGTTCGCGCCATTGCCGAGCAGGACCAGGCCCGCCGCCACCATGCCGATCGCTGCCATGCGAAAAGTCATCGTTCCCCCATTTTTGGTTGCGGACGGACGACCTGAAATGTCGGATCCATTAACTGGCCCCACAACTTGATCTACCTCGGTAGTTTAACGAGGCCCATCGGACGAGCGATGCCGAAATGTTCAATAAATGGCAATATTGTGCAATGTTCTTCGGGATGCCCGGCAGTATTGTCCGATCGACATATAACTGCCATTTCCACATTCGCGGCCGAACCGGCCGAACCGATCGCCGGGCCGCCCGGGGTGGCGGCCGGGGTGGCGGCCGCTCCTCGGGCGGGCCTCGCGGCTACGCCCGGCACCGCACCGCCGGCCTGAAAAAAGTTCCGGAAGATCGATGAGTTCTCGCGGCGGCCCGGGTCTACCCCGGCATGACGACTACACCGGAACCCCCGCTCCGTAAGACCGACGCCGTGACGCCGACCCCCGAGCGCGGCAGGACCCCCGCCGTGATCCGCCTGCTGGTGCTGGCGACGTTCGTCGTGATCCTCAACGAGACGATCATGATCAACGCGATCCCGCGGCTGATGACGGACCTGCGGATCACCGAGCAGGCCGCGCAGTGGCTGTCCACGGCGTTCATGCTGACGATGGCCGCGGTGATCCCGGTGACCGGCTGGTTCCTGCAGCGGGTCTCCACCCGCCGCGCCTACGCCACCGCGATGGGCGTCTTCCTCGCCGGCACGACGCTCGCGACCGTCGCGCCGGTCTTCGAGGTGCTGCTGCTGGCGCGGGTCGTCCAGGCGACCGGCACTGCGGTGATGATGCCGCTGCTGATGACGACGCTGATGACCGTCGTCCCCGAACGGGACCGCGGCCGCGTGATGGGCAACGTGACGATGGCGATCTCGGTCGCGCCGGCGATGGGTCCCGCGGTCTCCGGGCTGATCCTGCAGCTCGGCTCGTGGCGGCTGCTGTTCGCCGCCGTGCTGCCGATCGCGGCCGTGATCACCTGGCGCGGGCTCGGCCGGCTGGAGAACGTCGGGGAGCCGCAGCTCAGCACCATCGACTGGTTCAGCGTCGGCGCCGCGGCCCTCGGCTTCGGCTCCCTGGTGTACGGGCTCAGCCGGTTTGGCGAGGGCGGCAAGCTGCTCCCCGCGTCGATCGTCGCGTTCGGGCTGGTCACGATCGCGGTCTTCGCCGTCCGCCAGCTCCGCCTGCAGCTCCGCGACACGCCCCTGCTGGACCTGCGCATCCTCCGCCACCGCACCTACGCGCTCTCCCTGGTCCTGATGTCGCTCGGCTTCATGGCGATGATGGGCTCGATGATCCTGCTGCCGATCTACCTGCAGAACCTGCGCGGCCTCTCCCCGCTGGAGACCGGGCTGCTGGTGATGCCGGGCGGGCTGGCGATGGGCCTGATCGGCCCGGGCGTGGGACGCCTCTTCGACCGCTTCGGCGGCCGCAAGCTGATCATCCCCGGCGCGGTGGGCATCGTGCTCGCCCTGGCCGGCCTCACCCAGATCTCGGCGGCGATGCCGTACGGGCAGATCCTCGGCCTGCACGCGCTGCTCATGATCTCGCTGGCGGTGATGTTCACCCCGGTGTTCACCCTCGGCCTCGGCGCCCTTCCCATGCACCTGTACTCGCACGGCAGCTCGATGCTGGCCACCCTCCAGCAGGTCGCGGCGGCCCTCGGCACGGCGCTCGTGGTGACCGTGATGGCCGGACGCGCCGGGTCCCGGATCGCGGACGGCGCGAGCGAGGCCGTCGCCCAGCTCGACGGGATGCGGCTGGCGTTCCTCATCACCGCCGCGCTGGCCGTCGTCATGGTCGGGGCCGCGTTCCTGCTGCCGAAGCACTCCGCGTCGGCGGTGGAGCAGGAGGCGTCCGACGCGGAGCCCGGGTCGTCGGACGCTCCGCTCACGGCCGACGAGCGCCGGACGGCCGGCCCGGCCCTCGAACCGGTCGCCTGACGACGCAAGACCGCACGGCCGCAAGACAGCAAGACCGCAAGACCAGGCCACGGGCCCGGTCGCCTCGCCGGACGGCGCGGGCGACCGGGCCCGCCGCCGTGCTAGGTCTCCTTGAGGATCCGGTGGAGCAGGTCCAGGCTCGCCGACGACTCCATGGCCGTCGTCCCGAGCTGGTTCATGACGTGCCGGTAGAAGTCGACCTCGGCCTGCTTGTTGAGGTACTGCGCATTGGTGAGCTGTTCGAGATAGACGACGTCGAGAAGGTCCCGCTCGGGCAGCCGCAGGACGGAGAAGGGACCGCCCGCCGCGGGATGCCCGCCGACGTGGAACGGCAGTACCTGAATGGTGACATTGGGCCGTTCGGAGATGTCGATGAGGTGCTGGATCTGCGCGCGCATGACCTCGCTTCCGCCGATCGGACGGCGCAGCGCGGCCTCGTCGACGATGGCCCACAGTTTGCACGGGTCGGGCATGGTGAGGATTCGCTGGCGCCGCATCCGCAATTCGATGCGGCGGCCGAGTTCGTCGGGCGTGGGCGGATGGCCGAGCCGGATGACGGCGCGGGCGTAGTCCTCGGTTTGCAGCAGCCCCTGGACGAACTGGACCTCGTACGAGCGGATGACGTTCACCGCCTGCTCCAGCCCGAGGTAGCCCTGCGCCCAGTCGGGGATCAGATCGCAGTAGGGCTGCCACCAGCCGGGACGGTTGGCCTGCCCGGCCAGCGCCAGCAGGGTGGCGCGTTCCGCCTCGTCGGCGACCCCGTAGAGGGTGAGCAGGTCGGCGACGTCCCGCAGCTTGAAGCCGCTCCGTCCCAGCTCCAGGCGGCTGATCTTCGAGTGGGACGCGCGGATCGCGTCGCCCGCCTCCTCGCGGCTGACGAGGCACTCCTCCCGGAGGCGGCGTAACCGCGCGCCCAGCACCATCCGGGGCACGGCAGGCCCTGGATGCATGTCATCGCGGACCCGGCCACTCGGCGGGCCGCCCACGGGGTCGGCAATGACCATGGTCACTCCTTACGCGATGGTCGCCTGCACAGCGACCACGGTAGGCCCTCTCACCCGCACTTTCACCCGCGCTTCGGGGAGCGCTCACTTGCGCCCGATACCGCCGAACGAATTGACCTCGAAAGTGGTCTCGATGTGGGCGACCTCGGGCCGCCACCACTGGAGCGGCACGACCCCGGGCTCCAGCAATTCCAGGCCGTCGAAGAAATGCGCGACCTGTTCCGGGGAACGGAGCCGGTACGGGACCGCGCCGCTGTCGTTGTAGCCCTCAAGGGCCTTCGCGTTCGCCTCGCTGGCGCTGGTGCTGTCGTACAGCACCAGGTAGCTCCCGGGGGCCAGGCCGTCCAGCAGCCGGTCGATGATCTCCTTCGGCCGCCCCTCGTCGGGGACGTGCCCGAGGATCCCCATCAGCATGAGCGCGACCGGCCGGCCGAGGTCCAGTTTCTCGGCGGCGGCGTCGAGGATCCTGCCGGGATCGCGCAGATCGGCGTCGATGTAGTCGGTCATGCCCTCGGGCGTGCTGGTCAGCAAGGCCCGCGCGTGCGACAGGACCAGGGGGTCGTTGTCCACGTAGACGATCCGGGACTCGGGGGCCACCCGCTGCGCGACCTCATGGGTGTTGTCGACGGTGGGCAGGCCGGTGCCGACGTCCAGGAACTGCCGGACCCCGGCCTCCGCCGCGAGGTACCGCACCGCCCGGGCGAGGAAGTACCTGGCGACCCGCGCCACGTCGACGATCCCGGGATAGACCTCGCAGAACTGGTCGCCCGCCGCGCGGTCGACGGGGTAGTTGTCCTGGCCGCCCAGCCAGTAGTTCCAGACCCTGGCCGAGTGCGGCACCGTGGTGTCGATCTGGGGCGACGGCTGGAGCTCGGGAACGGCCGAGCCGTCCGGTTCATCGGCCACGAAGATCACAACTCCTACCGCGCGAGCGCTGCCGGGACCGCCCACAATCTAACCCCATCCCGCCCCCCGGCCCAGGCTCTAGGAAGCGGCATCGCTGCCCCGACCGCGGCGTGGTCCCGGGACGGCCACCAGAGGTCGGCGGGACGGCTATCAGAGGTCGGCGAACGGATCTTGACTGGCGAGAATACGTATGTTCTCATTCATCAGACAAAGTACGAACTGGCAGTACGGTCATACCCAGGCAGCCCCGCGCAGCACCCCTGCGACACGATCCGGGCCCGTCACCTCCGAACGCAGGAACCCTGCGAGCGATCGGGTCCACATCTCCGGACGTCCACCCCATTGCTCCACCGGAGGGCAAGGACCACCCCCGTCAACACATTCTGGTTCGGAGGACCCCCAGATGCGGAAACAGCTCTTCGTTGCGGCTGCCGCAACGTTCCTGATGGTCGTGAGCGCGTGTAGCGCCGACACCGATGATCCGAGCCCGGGGGGCGGCGGTGCGGCGAAGCCGAAGCAGAATGTCGCGTGCCCGCCCGTCGACCAGGCCGCGATCGACAAGAGCGCGACGTTCACCTGGATGTACAGCGTCGCCAACACGAGCTTCGACCCGGACAAGGTCACGACGAGCAACAGCTGGATGTACCTGTATCCGGTCTACGACACGCTCATCCGGATCGACGCCAACGGCGAGCCGACGCCGATGCTGGCGAAGAAATGGGAGGTCGGCGACGGCGGCAAGAGCCTGACGCTGAACCTCATCGACAACTGGAAATACCACGACGGGACGGCGTTCGACGCCGAGTCCGTCAAGGCGAACATCGACCGGCACCGGGGCGCCAAGAGCTTCAACAAGCAGGCCCTCAGCGACGTCACGGGGGTGGACGTCGTCGACAAGGCCACCGTGAAGGTGAAGACGAAGAGCGGCGCCGCGCCGCTCATCGGGATCCTCGCCAGCTCGGCGGGCATGATGATGAGCCCGAAGGTGTTCGACGACCCGGGCCAGGCGAGCAAGCCCACCGGCGGATCGGGCGCGTTCAAGGTCACGGCCTACGAGCCCAACACCAAGGTCGAGTACACGCCGGTTCCCGGCTACTGGGACCCCAAGGCCGTCAACGTCGCCAAGATGGTCTTCCTGATCTCCAGCAACGACAACGCGCGGCTGAACGCCACCATCACCGGCACCGCGGACGCGACGTTCCTGCGTTCCAGCATGTACCAGCCGGCGAAGGACGCGAAGCTCGTCGTCTGCCAGAAGCCGAGCCTGGCCAGCTTCACGATCGCCGTGAACACCTCGAAGGCCCCCTTCGACAAGAAGGAGGTCCGGCAGGCGCTGAACTACGCGATCAACCGGGACGCGATCAACGAGCTGCAGGGCGGGTTCTGCCAGCCCGGGGTGCAGATGTTCCCGAGCGACTACTACGCGTCCGACCCGTCGCTGACGCCGGACGCGTACAAGTTCGACCCGGCCAAGGCGAAGGAACTGCTCTCCAAGGCGGGCGTGAACAACCTCTCGTTCACCCTGGAGACGGACAACCTCGACGCCTACCAGCGGGTCGCGGAGCTCATCCAGGCGAACCTCCAGGAGGTCGGCGTCAAGATGACGATCCGGCCGGTCGAGCTGCCCAAGCTGATGGAGGGCTTCTCGGTGAACAAGGGCGTCGACGCGATCATGGTGCAGCAGAAGGCGGACGCCGACCCGAGCATCCAGATCGCCTCGTACTACCTGCCCGACGGGTTCAGCAACCCGGGCGGCTACTCCAACCCGGCGATCACCGACCTGGCGACCAAGGCCAAGGCCGCGAAGGACCGGAACGCCGCCAAGAGCATCTACCAGCAGCTGTTCCGGGCGGCCCACGACGACGCGGCGCAGCCGATCACGCTGTGCCATCTGAACACGCCGCTGGCGAGCAACAACAAGGTCATGGGAATGGAGCTCTACGTCGACGGATCACGCCAGTTCCGGGGCGTCGCGGTCAAGAAGTGACCATTCGCCGGAGCCGATAGCGGAGCGGGTTCCAGCCGGAGCACGGGGCCGGCTGGGACCCGCTCGACCAGAACGCGCCGGGCCGGCTGGGACCCGCTCAGACAGAACGGAGGAATCGGCGTGCTGCGGTTGCTGTGCGTGCGACTCCTGGCGATGATCCCGTTGCTGGTCATCGTCAGCTTCCTGATCTACAGCCTCATCGCGTTGGTGCCGGGCGGCCCGGAGGTGGCGCTGGCCGGAAGCAATCCGACGCCCGAGAGAATCCAGGCGATCCGCGAGGAACTCGGCCTCGACGAGCCATTCCTGATCCAATACTGGAATTGGTTGACGGACGTCCTTCAGGGCGATCTGGGGAACTCTTTCGTCGACGACCAGAGCGTCTGGTCGGCGGTCTCCGCCGGGTTCCCGGTCACCCTTTCGCTGGTCGTCCTCACGCTGCTCATCGCGGCCGTTCTGGGGCTGGCGCTCGGTCTCGCCGCCGGGCTCCGCCCCGGCAGCTGGCTGGACCGGATCTCGACCGTCACCGCGAGCACGTTCATGGCGCTGCCGTACTTCTGGGTCGGCATGATGCTCGTGCTCATCTTCGCCATTCAGATGCGGACGCTTCCGGCCGTCGGCTACGTGCCGTTCGCCGAAAGTCCGGTGGACTGGTTCAAACACCTTCTCCTGCCGGCGTTCTCGCTCGCGACCGTCCCGACCGCCGTCGTCGCCAGGCAGACCCGCGCGGCGGTGACGTCGGTGATGCAGGAGGACTACATCCGCACGGCCAGGGCGAAAGGGCTCCACCCGAGAAGGGTGGCGGTCAAGCACGTGATGAAGAACGCCGCCGTTCCCGTCGTCACGGCGTTCGGCGTCGAGGCGAACCGGCTGATCGGCGCGACGGTCGTCATCGAGCAATTGTTCGCGCTGCCCGGCGTCGGGAAACTCGCGTACTTCTCGGTCTTCTCCCGGGACTTCCCGATGGTGCAGGGCATTCTGCTGATCACCGCTGTCCTGATCATGCTCGTGAATCTGGCGGTCGACCTTTCGTACGGCTACTTCAATCCGAAGGTCAAAGTGTCATGACTTCTAGTGACAGCGTGGACCTCCGCAAGCCGGTCGCCGCGCCGGTCGAGGACGGCGGCGGCGACCTCGTCGAGCACGCCTCCCGCGGGCGCGCCACCCTGCGCCGGTTCCGGGCCAACAGGTCGGCCGTCGTCGGCTGCGGGCTGCTGCTGCTGATCATCATCGTGACCGCGGCCGCCCCGCTGATCGCGCCGTACGGGCCCGCGCAGGTCGACATCAGCGACCGGCTGTCCGGACCGAGCGGCGTCCACTGGCTCGGCACCGACACGCTGGGACGCGACACCCTCAGCCGCCTCATGTACGGCGGCCGCGTGTCGCTCGCGGCGGCCGGGCTCGCCGTCCTGATCGCGACGGTCATCGGCCTGCCGCTCGGACTCGTCAGCGGCTACTTCGGCGGGATCGTCGACTGGCTGCTGGACCGGGCCGCGGACGTGCTGATGTCGTTCCCCGCGATCGTCCTGACGATCGCGATCATCGCGGCGGTCGGGCCGGGGCTCACGACCGCGATGGTGTCGCTCGGCATCGTGTACGCGCCCCGGATGTACCGCGTGGTCCGCGGCAGCACCATCGAGGTACGGCGCGAGGTCTACATCGAGGCGTCGACGAGCATCGGGACGCCGCACCTGATGATCCTGCGGAGACGGGTGCTGCCGAACATCCTGCCGGCGACGCTCGTCCAGCTGTCGTTCCTGCTGGCGTCCGCGCTGCTGGCCGAGGTGACGATCAGCCTGCTGGGCCTCGGCGCGCTGCCGCCGACGGCCAGCTGGGGCAGCATGCTCGGGCAGGCGTTCCAGGAGATGCGCAGCCAGCCGTCGCTCGCCGTCTACCCCGGCATCGCGATCGCGATCGCGACGCTGTGCTTCAACCTCGTCGGCGACGGCCTCCGGGACGCCTTCGGCCGGGAACAGAGGAAGGCCTGATGACCGCGAAGCGTGTGATGAAGGGGAAGCGGGACAAGGGCGCTGGCGGGAAGCACCGGGCGTCCGCCCCCAAAGACCAGGACCGGCTGTTGCAGATCGACGATCTGCACGTCGACTTCCTGACCGACCGCGGCTGGACGAACGTCGTCTCGGGCGTGTCCTTCGACGTCGGGCCAGGCGAGATCGTGGGGCTGGTCGGCGAGTCCGGGTCGGGCAAGAGCGTCACGAGCCTGTCGGTGTTGCGGCTGCTCCCGGACGCGTACGCCCGCACCCCGTCCGGCCAGGTGCGCTACCAGGGCCGGGACCTGATCGGGATGCCGGCGCGGGAGCTGCGCGACATCCGCGGCAACGAGATCTCGATGATCTTCCAGGAGCCGATGACGAGCCTGAACCCGGCGTTCACCATCGGCGACCAGATCGCCGAGGTCTACCGGCGGCACAAGGGCGGGTCGCGGCGCGCCGCGTTCGCCCGCGCTGCGGAGATGCTCGACCTCGTCGGGATCCCGGACGCGGGCAGCCGGGTCAAGGACTACCCGCACGAGTTCTCCGGCGGGATGCGGCAGCGCGCGATGATCGCGATGGCGCTGGCGTGCGAGCCGAAGCTGCTCATCGCGGACGAGCCCGCCACCGCCCTCGACGTGACGGTGCAGGCGCAGATCGTCGCGCTGCTCTCCCGGCTCCGCGACGAGACGGGCTGCGGCATCCTCTTCATCACCCACGACCTCGGGCTGGTCGTCGAGCTGGCCGACCGGGTCGTCGTGATGTACGCGGGCGAGGTGGTGGAGACCGCCGCCGCGCTCGACCTGTACAACGCGCCGAAGCATCCGTACACGGCGGGGCTGCTGAGCGCCATGCCCCATCTGGGGGTTCGCGGGAAGGAGCTGCCGACGATCCCCGGCCGCACCCCGGAGCCCTGGCGGCTGCCAGAGGGTTGCCGGTTCAGCCCCCGATGCGGATACACCAGCGAGGAGTGCGTGGCCGCAGCGCCCGCGCTCCGGATCGTCGAGGCAGGCCGCAGCGCCCGCTGCTGCCGTACCGAGCAGTTGCGTTTGGTGGGTTCCCCATGAGCATCAAGAAGACCGGCGCGGAGACCGGGCCGGTGCCGGACACCGATCCGGTGTCGGAAAGCGAGCTGCTGTCGGAGAGCGGGCCCGTGGCGAAGGGCGGGCCCGTGGCGATGGACGGGCCGGATTCGGAGAGCGGGCCGCTCGTCGACGTCCGGAACGTCAGCGTGGTGTTCCGGAAGAAGCGGACGCTCGCGGCGGCGCGGCTGGTGCGCGCGGTCAACGACGTCAGCTTCCACATCGACCAGGGCGAGACGTTCGGTCTGGTCGGCGAGTCGGGGTCGGGCAAGTCGACGACCGGGCGCGCGCTGCTGAAGCTGGTGCCGACGGTGAGCGGGTCCATTTCGGTGGCCGGGCACGACGTCACCGCACTACGCGGGAGCGCGCTGCGCAAGGCGCGGCGCAGCATGCAGATGGTGTTCCAGGACCCCTATTCGTCGCTGGACCCGTCGTCCACGGTGGCGGCGAGCATCGCTGAGCCGCTCCTCGTCCACGAGAAGCTCTCGGCGAAGGCGGCGCGCGGCCGGGTGCACGAGCTGATCGAGATGGTCGGGCTCCGGGCGAGCTACGCCGAGCGGTACCCGTACGAGTTCTCCGGCGGGCAGCGGCAGCGGCTGGCGATCGCGCGGGCCATCGCGCTGAACCCGCGCTTCGTCGTCTGCGACGAGGCCGTGTCCGCGCTGGACGTGTCCACGCAGAACCAGGTGATCAACCTGCTGGAGCGGCTGCGGGCGGAGTTCCGGCTGACGTACCTGTTCATCGCGCACGACCTGGCGATCGTCCGGCACATCTCGCACCGGGTCGGGGTGATGTACCTCGGCCGGATCGTCGAGACGGGGCCGGCGGAGCGGGTCTACTCGGCGCCCGCGCATCCGTACACGCAGGCGCTGCTGTCGGCGATCCCGGACCCGCGCCGGGAGTCGGAGCGGATCGTCCTGGAAGGGGACCTGCCGGACCCGGCCAAGCCGCCGGTGGGATGTCCCTTCCAGACCAGGTGCAGATTCGTTATGGACGTCTGCAAGCAGCAGGTGCCCGTGCACACTGCTGTCGACGGTGGTGGGGAGGTCGCGTGCCATCTGCAGACGAGCGGTCCTACGCTGGCGGGTTCGCCGTTGAACGATCTGGCGCCGACGCGCGTCAAGGCGGCCCCGTGAGCGGCGACGCCGTGAGCGGCGGCCCCGTGAGCGGCGGCACCGGGCGGCGCTGTGAGAAGGCCTTTCCCGTGACCTGACCCACGTTGACCGTCATATACCGGCAGACGTAATCTGTACTACGTCAGACAAAAGTAAGGACTACCGTGACCGACCCGAAGCTCGACCTGATGATCGACCGGCCCTCCGAATCCGTCCCGGAAATGGTCGTCCGGCGTATCCGGGACGCGATCGCCGCCGGCCTGCTCCCTCCCGGTCGTCAACTCACCGAGCGCGAGCTCGTCGAACTGACCGGCGTGAGCCGGACGTCAGTGCGGGAGGCCATGCGGCACCTCCAGACCCTGGGGCTCGTGGAGCCGTCGCCGAGCCGCGGCGTCCGCGTCGCCAGGCTCGGCCGCGACGAGGTCCGGGAGATCTACGAGGTGCGGGACGCGCTGGAGCCCGCGGTGGCGGAGCTGTTCGTGCTGCGCGCGACCGACGAGGAGGTCGCCGCGCTCGTGGAGAAGGTCCAGCCGCGGCCGTCGGGTGAGGAGCGCATGCGGGCCATATACGAATTCGACGAGCTGCTCCTCGCCGGCGCCCGCAACTCGCTGCTGAAGTCCATGCTGGAGCCCCTGCACACGCGCATCCACGCGCTGCGGAGCCTTTCGGTGACCATTCCGGGTCGGCACGAGGCGTCCCGGCAGGAATACCTCGATATCGCCGAGGCCATCGCCGCCCGCTCGCCCGAGCGCGCGTCGGAGGCCGCGCACCGCCACGTTCGAGCGGCCGCCAAGGCGGCCTTGAAAGCTGTGGAAATCCTTGAGAAAGAGCACCCGAAGTCATAGCGCAACACCGTGGCGGACAGCCACATCGGTACGAGTACGAGGGTGATATCGCCATGGCGACGAAGGATGTGGCAATCGTCGGCGTCGGGTCGTCGGATTTCCGGCGGCTGTACGCGGACAAGAGCCGACCGAACGATGTGTACGAACTCGCCGCGGAGGCGTTCCGGGACGCGCTGGACGACTGCGGCGCCACCCAGCAGGACATCGACGGCCTCCTCTGCATCAATATCAAGTACGGCCAGTTCGGGGAGACGGTCGGGCTGACCGGCCCGGGATTCGTGCACGACCTGGAGGGCACCGGCCGGATGAGCGGCGTCGCCCTGCAGGAGGCCTATGCCCTCGTCAGCTCGGGCGTCGCCGAAATGGTCGCGTGCGTCTACGGGACGAACGGCCGGACCGCGGGCGTGAAATACGGCGGCGGAGACGCCGATCCGGCCGGTGCGTACGACGCGATGTACGGAATGACGTCCACGGGCGCGTACGTGTCGATGATGTACCAGCGGTACTGCGCCATGTACGGCGCACCGGAAGACTCGCTGGCGCCGCTCGCCATCAACAATCGCGCCAACGGGGCCCGCAATCCGATCGCGGTGTTCCAGAAGGAGATCGACCACGACGAGTACATGGCGTCGCGGTTCATCGCCGAACCGTTGCGCAAGCTGGACTACTGCATCATCAACGACGGCGCCGTCGCGTTCATCGTGACGACCGCCGACCGTGCCCGTGACCTGCGGAAGAAGCCGGTACGGGTCGCGGCCACGGCGGGCCGGGCCGAGCTGAGCCGCAGCTACATCAGCCCCGACTTCTACTACGAGACGAGCGCGGCCGTGGCCGGCGACCTCTACCAGAAGGCGGGACTCGGCCCCGACGACATCGACTGCATGCAGGTGTACGACAACTTTTTGCCGACGATCCTGTTCACCCTGGAAGGCTTCGGCCACGCCCCTCGCGGAGGCTCCTGGGAATGGATCAGGGACGGCCGGATCGAACTCGGCGGCAAACGTCCGCTGAACACGTCGGGCGGGCACACGAGCGAGAGCTACATGCAGGGCTTCGCGCTCCATGTGGAAGCGGTACGGCAATTGCGCGGCGAAGCCGGAGAACGGCAGGTCGAGAATTGCAACACCGTCCAGTACATGTGCGTCTCGCCCATCGTGACTTCGCATATCTTCGTGGCCGACTAGAAGGGTAAGCCGATGGACGTCGCGGCCTACGCGAAACTCTTGCCGGACATCACCCCGCGCAACAAGCCGTTCTGGGACGGCTGCGCCGCCGGTGAGTTCCGGTTGCAGCAGTGCACGGGCTGCGGCCGGTACCGCTTCCCGGACGCCCCGGTCTGCCCGAAGTGCCTTTCCAGCTCGGCGTCCTGGGAGCCGGTGAGCGGCACCGGGACCATCTGGTCCTGGTGCACGATGCACCAGAAGTATTTCGCCGCCTTCGCCGACGAGGTTCCCTACCGGCTTGTTTACGTACGGCTGACCGAGGGCCCGCTCGTGATCAGCGAAATGGCCGACGACACGGCCGAGTTGCGCCTCGACCAGCCGGTTCACGCGGTGTTCCGGGCGAGTCCGGAGGGGCGGGTCATTCCGCAGTTCAGCACCGACGAAGCCGCAGGCAAGTGAGGTTGTACCCCCATGGATCCGATCGCTGACCACGACCTTGTCCGGTATGAGGAATTGTCCGACGGCATCGCGCGCATCACGCTGAACCGGCCCGAGAAGCGCAACGCGATGAGCCGCGCCGCGCGGGCGGCGCTGATCGAGGTGCTGGACCGCTGCGACGGGGACGTCCGGGTGATCGTCCTCACCGGGGCCGGTCCGGCCTTCTGCGCGGGCGTCGACCTCAAGGAGTCCGCCGAGGAGGAACTCGACACCGACCGCCGCGGCGCGGGCCGCCGCACCAGCTGGCTGGCGGTGCAGGAGCGCATCCGGCAGCACTCGGCGATCGTCATCGCGGCCGTCAACGGGTTCGCGCTCGGCGGCGGGCTGACGCTCATCAATTCGAGCGACCTCGCCATCGCCGCCGACGACGCGCCGATCGGGATGCCCGAGGTCGGCTTCGGCCTGTACCCGGGGCTCGCCGGGCCGTCGACGCAACTGCGGCTCGGGGCGAAGCGCGCCGCCTGGATGGTGCTGACCGCCGACCGGATCACCGGGGCGACGGCGGCGGAGTGGGGGCTGGTGAACGTCGCCGTCCCGGCCGCCGAGCTCCAGTCCGCCGCGCTCGCCCTCGCCGAGCGCGTCGCCAGGCACAACGGGGTCACGCTGTCCTGGGCGAAGCGCGCCCTCCACGAGATTCCCATGTACATCTCGGACTGGACGAAGGCCCTCGAATACGGCGAGGACGTGCGCCACCAGATCGCAGCACGCTCGACCGTGCTCGACGACCCGCACGCGACGCACCGGGCCGCGGTCGGCCGGACGGGCGACGGCGCCCGATGAGCCGTCCAGCTGGAGCCGGTCACCCGTGGGGAAACGACCCCCCGGGGGACATCGCCTGGGGCGACCGCCGCGCCAGGGTGCTCACCGTGGTCGAGCTCGCCGACGGCGTCGCCGGTCAGGTCTGCGGACGCCTGTTCGCCGGCCTCGGCCACACCGTGACCAAGTGCGAGCCGCCCGGCGGTGATCCGCTGCGGACGCGCGAGCCGGTCGGCGCCGACGGCCTGAGCTACACGTTCGCCGCGCTGAACGCCGACAAGCGGAGCGTCCGGCTCGACCCGTACACGCCGGACGGCCAGAACCGGCTGTCGGAGCTGCTCGCGGCGGCGGACGTCGTCATCACCGACTTCGGCCCGCGCCGGGCGGCGGAGACGGGGCTGTCGCCGTCCCGGCTGCGGGCGGCGCACCCGCGGCTGGTCGCCGTCGCGATCACGTCCTACGGCGTCACCGACCCGCGCTCCGACGCCCACGCGGACAGCCTGCTCGCCGAGTGCTACGGCGGGCTGGCCGCGATGGTCGGCGAGCCCGGACGGCCGCCGCTGACCCTCGGCGGCGAGCAGACGGCGCACGCCGCCGCGTTCGTCGGCTTCTACGGGGCGATGCTCGCCCTGCGGCGGCCGGACGGCGACATCGTCGACGTCGCCCTCTGCGATGTGGCGGCGTACATCGACTGGAAGAGCGACATCGTCTACACCGAGACCGGCCAGATTCCGACGCGGACGGGCACGAGCATCGGGCGCTGGCGGACCGTCCAGGCCGCGGACGGCTGGGTCGGGTTCATCTTCCAGCCGGAGCAGTGGGACAGCGTCGTCACGCTCGTCGGCGACCCGGCGCTTGAAGACCCCCGGCTGCGCGGCGACAAGGAACGCTTCGAGCTCATGGACTCCTGGTGGCCGGCCGTCGAGCAGTGGGCCGCGCGCCGCACGAAGCGGGAGATCTACCATGAGGCGCAGCGGCTCGGCCTGCCGTTCGGCTACGGCGCCGACCTGGCCGACCTCGCCGCCGACCCGCAGTACCAGGCGAGGTCGTTCATCGCGGACGGCGGCGGACGGCTGGCCCCCGTCACCGGCCTGCCGTGGCGCTTCGGCCCCCCACCGAGCCTGACCGACAACGCCGACAACGCCGACAACGAACCCGACGGCGAACCCGGCAACGAACCCAACGGCCAATCCGACGGCTCGCGCCCCGCCCCCCGTCCAACGGACGGTGCTGCCGCCGGTCGCGATCGGGCCCCGCTCGCGGGAGTCGTCGTCCTGGACCTCGGCACGATCACGGCGGGCGCCGCCACCGGCCGCCTCCTCGCCGACTACGGCGCCACCGTCGTCAAGATCGAGACGATGGACCGGCCGGACGCGTTCCGGGTGTGGCCGGTGCCCGGCGCGGGCGACGCGGAGGTCATGGAGGAGTCGCCGCTGTTCGAGTCGAACAACGCGGGCAAGCTCGGCATCACCCTCGACCTGAAGACCGACGCCGGACGGGCGGAGATGCGGCGGCTCGTCGCGCGGTCCGACGCGCTGATCGAGAACTTCACGGTCGGCGTCACGCGCCGGCTCGGCATCGACTTCCCGACGCTGATCGAGGTCAACCCGCGCCTGATCTACCTGTCGCTGTCCAGCCAGGGACAGTCGGGCCCCGAGTCGGGGACGCGCTCCTACGGCTCCAGCCTCGACCTGCTGTCCGGCCTCGCGTCGGTCACGGGGTACCCGGGGGAGCGGCCGATGTGGTCGTCGGCCGACATCAACTACCCCGACCAGATCGTCTCGCTGTTCGGCGCGGGGCTGATCGCCTACTGCGTCGTCCAGGACCTGCGCGGCACGTACCTCGACGTGTCGCAGCGCGAGCTGGTGAGCTGGACGCTCGCCGACCGCGTGATCGAGCACCTCGACACCGGGACCGTTCCAGGGCCGTCCGGGAACCGGCGTCCCGGCAGCACCCCGCACGACGTCTACCGGTGCGAAGGCGACGACCAGTGGATCGCCGTCTCCTGCCGGACGGACGCCGAGCGCACCGCGCTTGCCGCGCTCATCGGCGCCGACCGGCCGGCCGCCGAGCCGGCCGCCTGGTGGGAGGAGAACCACCGGGAGGTCGACGCGGCGATCGATGCCTGGGCCCGGCGGCGCTCGAAAGAGGAGTGCGTCCGCGAGTTGACCCTGGCCGGCGTACCGTCCGCGCCGGTCCAGTCCGCCCGGGAACGGGCCGCGGATCCGCACTTCAAGCGCCGCCGGGTCTTCCTCGACGAGCCACGCCGCCAGAAGGGTTTCCCGCTGCGGCTGTTCGGTTACGAGCCGCCGCAGCCCAGGCCCGCCCCCCGCCTCGGCGAACATGACGCCGACCTACGAAACGGCCGTTTGCCGGGCGCCGGGGACGTGCCCGCGCCGCGGCCCGCCGCCGAAGTCCCGTCCCCGCGTCCGGGAGGATCTGTATGAATGTCAATGACGCCGCCGTCATCATCGGGGCGTACGAGCATCCGGGCCGTGAGCTGCCGGACAAGTCGCTGGCGCAGATCCACGCCGAGGTCGCGATCGGCGCGCTCGCGGACGCGGGCCTGACGCTCGACGACGTCGACGGCTACTTCTGCGGGCACGACGCGCCGGGCTACGGCGGCGGCTGGGTCACGATGGCCGAGTACCTGGGCCTGCGCGATCTCACCTACATGGACTCGACGGAGAGCGGCGGCGCCTCGCCGATCTACCACGTGTCGCACGCGGCGGCGGCGATCGCGGCCGGGAAGTGCAACGTCGCGCTGATCACGCTCGCGGGCAAGCCGCGGACGGGCATCCAGCCGGGCGGCGGCGGCCCGGCCTCCCCGCAGGACGACTTCGAGATGGCGATGTTCACCGGCGCTGGGCTGGTCAGCACGTACGCGCTGGCGGCCCGCAGGCACATGTACGAGTTCGGCACGACGAGCGAGCAGCTCGCCGAGATCAAGGTGGCGGCGTCGAAGCACGCGTCGCACAACCCGAACGCGTTCCTGCAGAAGGTGCTGACGGTCGAGGACGTCGTCAACTCGCCGATGGTCGCGGACCCGCTGCACCGCGCGGACTGCTGCGTGGTGACCGACGGCGGCGGCGCCGTCGTCGTCGTCAGCCGCGAGGTCGCGCGCAGCCTGAACCGGCAGCCGGTGAAGATCCTCGGCCAGGGCGAGTCGGCGAAGCTGACCAACGGCGGCAAGCTCGACCTGACGTACACGAGCGCGGTGTGGTCGGGGCCGCGGGCGTTCGAGCAAGCGGGCGTGACCGCAGACGACATCGACTACGTGTCGATCTACGACAGCTTCACGATCACCGTCCTGGAGATCCTGGAGGACCTCGGCTTCTGCGAGAAGGGCGAGGGCGGCCGCTTCGTCATGGACGGCACGCTCGTCGCCCCGCACGGAAAGCTCCCGTTCAACACCGACGGCGGTGGGCTGAGCAACAACCATCCGGGGCACCGCGGCGGGATCACGAAGACCATCGAGGCGGTGCGGCAGCTGCGGGGCGAGGCGAACCCGGGCGTGCAGATCCCCGACTGCGAGATCGCCCTGGTGCACGGAAACGGCGGCGACCTGGGCACCCGGATGCGCAGCGCCACGATGATCTTGGGAAGGGACTCATGAGCGAGGTACGGAGCCCGGTTCTGCCCGCGCCGCGGCCGGTGGTCAACCCGGACACCGCGGAGTTCTGGAAGGCGACGACCGAGGGCAGGTTCCTCGGCCGCCGCTGCGACGACTGCGGCTCGGCGATCTGGTACCCGCGGCCGATCTGCCCGTTCTGCCACAGCTCGAACACGCGGTGGGAGGAGTTCAGCGGGCGCGGCTCCGTCTACTCGTACAGCGTCGTCCACCGGGCGGGCGGCGAGTGGAAGGGCGTGACGCCGTACGTCCTCGCCTACGTGGAGCTGGCGGAAGGGCCCCGCGTGATGACCAACATCGTCGACTGCGACGTCGAGAAGGTCGCCATCGGAGACGCGGTCGAAGTCGTTTTCGAGGACACAGGGAACGGCAGCGCGCTGCCTCGTTTCCGTCCGGTGCAGAGCTCAGAGGAAGTGGAACAGGCATGACGATCAACAAGGTGTACGAGTCTCCGCTGGCGGCGGTCGAGGACGTCCCGGACGGCGCGAGCGTGTCGATCGCCGGTTTCGGTAAGACCCACAGTTTCCCGACGAGCCTGACCGTCGCGCTCCGCGAGCAGGGCGCCCGGCGGCTGTGCCTGGTGGCGAACTCGCTCGGCGAAGGTCCCTACCGTTCGATCACTCTCGTTGAGAACCGCCAGGTCAACCGTTTGATCGTGTCCTTCTCGGCGCGTGCGGGGGAGGCGACGTCGGCGGCCGAGAAGCAGATCGCCGCCGGCGAGATCGAGGTCGAGCTGGTGCCGCAGGGCACGCTCGTCGAGCGGCTCCGCGCGGGCGGCGCCGGGATCGGCGCGTTCTTCACCCGCACCGCCGTCGGCACCGCGGTCGCGGACGGCAAGGAGACCCGCGTGATCGACGGTGTCGAGCACGTGCTGGAGATGGGGCTGAAGGTCGACTACGCGTTCATCCGCGCCGCCCGCGCCGACCGGTTCGGCAACCTGGAGTTCGACGGCGTCGGACGCAACTTCATGCCCGCCTTCGCCAAGGGCGCGCACATCACGATCGCCGAGGTCGACGAGATCGTCGACGGCGAGCTGCACCCGGAGCGGATCGGGCTGCCGGGCATCTTCGTCAGCCGCGTCGTCCGCAAGACGGTGGACGTCGAGCACGACTTCCCGGTGGTGCGGGAGGGACGCGGCGCCGACAGCGCCCGCACGGTCAACGGCAAGCAGGCGCTGACCCGCAAGCAGATGGCGGAGGTCGCGGCTGGGCTCGTGCCCAACGGCAGCTACATGAACCTCGGCCTCGGAATCCCGACGCTGATCTCGGACTACATCTCCGGGCGCGACATCGTCCTGCATTCGGAGAACGGCGTGCTCGGCTACGGCACGATCGCGTCGCGCGACGACTACGACCCCGAGATCTACAACGCGGGCGGGCAGTACGTGCACCTGGAGAAGGGCGCGTCGTTCTTCGAGAGCGTGACGTCCTTCGAGATGGTGCGCGGCGGCAAGGTCGACTACGTGGCGCTCGGCGCCTTCCAGGTGGACGCCGACGCCAACCTCGCCAACTGGAGCACGCCGAACATGGTGGGCGGCGGCATCGGCGGCGCGATGGACCTGGTCGCGGGCGACGTCAACGTGATGGTGCTGATGATGCACAGCGACTCGAAGGGGAACCCGAAGCTCGTCAACTCCTGCGAGTACCCGCTGACCGGGCTTAACTGCGTCAACATCGTCGTCACCGACCTGTGCGTGCTGCGCCGGGTCGGTGACGCGTTCAAGCTCGAATACGTGGCGCCCGGATTCACCGCCGACGAGGTCGCCGAGCTGACCGAGTTCGACATCGACGCCTCGGACTTCGAGTCGGCGGCGTAGAGGAAGCCGTGTCGGATCTCGCTGGATTGACGGCCGCGGAGCTGGCCGAGGCGTACGCGCGGCGCGATGTGTCGCCGGTGGAGGCGACCCGCGCCGCGCTGGACGCCATCGACGAGCGGGACGCCGAGCTGAACGCGTTCGTCCTGGTCGACGCGGACGCCGCGCTGAAGGCGGCCGCCGAGTCGGAGGCCCGCTGGACGGACGGCACGCAACGCGGCCCCGCCGACGGCGTCCCGACCACCGTCAAGGACCTCGAACGCACCCGCGGGTGGCCGACGCTCCGCGGCACCTGGCTGGCGGACGAGGCGGGCCCGTGGCCGGAGGACTCGCCGAGCGTGGCCAGGCTGCGGGAGGCGGGCGCCGTCCTCATCGGCAAGACGACGACGCCGGAGTTCGGGTGGAAGGGCGTCACCGACTCGCCCCGGTTCGGGATCACCCGGAACCCGTGGGACCCGGCGCTGACGCCCGGCGGTTCCAGCGGCGGTTCCAGCGCGGCGGTCGCTGCCGGGATGGGGACGTGGTCGGTCGGCACGGACGGCGGCGGGTCCGTCCGGGTGCCCGCGTCGTTCACCGGGACGGTCGGCTTCAAGCCGACCGGCGACGTGATCTCGTCGTATCCGCCGGGCAGCAACGGACTGCTGTCGCATCGCGGCCCGATCACGCTGTCGGTCCTGGACGCCGCCCTCCTGCTCGACGTGATCGGCCGTCCCGACCACCGCGACTGGGCCGCGCTGCCCGCCACCGACAGGTCGTTCGCGGACGGCATCGAGGCGGGCATCGAGGGCCTGTCGATCGGGTACTCGCCCGATCTCGGCTACGGCGCCAACCACCCGGAGGTCGCGTCGCTGGTGGCCGAGGCGGTCGGCGTCTTGGCCGGTCTGGGCGCGCACGTGACGGAGATCGAGCCGGTCTTCGACGATCCCGTCCGGGCGTTCCAGACGCTGTGGTGCGCCGGGGTCGCGCGGACGCTCAAGCCGTACGGCCCGGACGACCTCGCCCGCGTGGACCCGGCCCTGCTGGAGTACGCGGAGCGGGGCCGCGGCGTCTCCGCCGTGACGTACCTGGACGCGATGGCCGTCTGCGCCGACCTCGGCCTCAAGATGGCGCGGTTCCACGAGTCGTACGACCTGCTCGTCACGCCGACGCTCCCGAGCGTCGCGTTCGCGGCGGGTCGGAACGGCCCGACTCCGGAGCAGTCACACGTCTGGGCGTCGTGGACGCCCTACACCTATCCGTTCAACATGACCAGGCAACCGGCGCTGAGCGTGCCGTGCGGCCGTACGCGTTCGGGGCTTCCGGTCGGGCTCCAGCTGGTCGGCGCCCGCCATCAGGACGGCCTCGTCCTCCGCGCGGGACGCGCCTACGAGCGGCAGACCGGCTGGTCGCCCGTCGCCGAGGCGGCACAGGGACGGGCGCTGCGGGCCATGCGCGCAACAGGTGCAACAGGTGCAACAGGGAGAGGACAGCAGTCATGACTGAGCTACCCACGGTCGAGAACCTGATCAACGGGGAGTGGCTGCGGAGCGACCATGAACGCACGGTGCACCACAAGTTCACGGGCGCGCCGCTCGCGACGTCGTACGATGCGACGCCCGGCATGGTCACCGACGCCGTCACCGCGGCGCGCGAGGCGAGCCGCACCCCGCTGAACCCGCTGGAGCGCTTCGAGATCCTGCGGGCGGTCGCCGACCAGATCGCGGCGAACCGGGAGCGGCTCGCGCTCGACGTGGCCCGCGAGTCCGGGTTCAGCGTGAAGGACTGCCTGGGCGACACCGACCGGGCGGTGCAGACGATGCTGACGTCCGCCGAGGAGGCCAAGCGGATCGACGGCGCGGTCGTGCCCATCCAGGCCGCGCCCGGGTTCGCGCATCGGCTGGCGTTCACGATCCGCACGCCGGTCGGCGTGGTCGGCGCGATCACGCCGTTCAACTCGCCGCTGAACACCGTCGCGCACAAGATCGGCCCGGCGCTGGCGGCCGGGAACGCGGCGGTGGTCAAGCCGTCGCCGTTCACGCCGATCGCGGCGGCCGCGCTGTGCCGGATGCTGCTGGACGCGGGCCTGCCCCCCGGCCTGATCGGGCTGGTGCTCGGCCCGGGCGACCCGGTCGGGCAGGCCCTCGTGGACGACGAGCGCGTCGACTTCATCACGTTCACCGGCAGCACCGCCGCCGGAAAGGCCATCTCCGCGCGGCTCGGCATGCGCCGGGCGACGATGGAATGCGGCAACGTGTCCGCGACGATCGTGTGCAAGGACGCCGACGTCCTGTCCGCCGCGCAGCAGTGCGCGCGGGGCGCGTTCCGCAAATCGGGCCAGGTGTGCACGTCGGTGCAGCGCCTCTACGTGCACGCGGACGTCCTGGACGAGTTCCTCGCCGAACTGTCCGCGTCGGCGTCGAAGCTCGTCCTCGGGGACCCGGAGGACCCGGCCACCGACATCGGCCCCATGATCAGCGAGGCGGCGGCGAAGCGCGCCGAGGAATGGGTGAACGCCGCCGTCGACCAGGGCGCCCACATCGTGACCGGCGGGCAGCGGTCCGGCCCGGTGATGCACCCGACGATCCTGGTCGACGTCGCGCCGGAGGCGCGGCTGCTCTGCGAGGAGGCGTTCGCGCCCGTCGTGTCCGTGGTCCCGTTCGACGACCTCGACACCGTGATCGACAAGGTGAACGACACGCCGTACGGCCTCCAGGCGGGCATCTTCACCCGCGACCTCGACACCGCCCTCACCGCCGCCAAGACCCTCCGGATGGGCGGCGTCGTGATCAACTCGACGTCGAGCACGCGCGCCGACCTGATGCCGTACGGCGGCGTGAAGGACAGCGGCTACGGCGTCGAAGGCCCCCGCTACGCGATCCGGGACATGACGGAGGAACGGCTCATCCTGATGGAGCCCGCCGGCGGGGCGAGGTAGGGCCGCAGATGTCGACCGTCCGCATCTCCGCCGACGAACTGAGGGACGCCGCCACGCGGATCTTCACCGCATGCGGCGTCCCGCCGGACGACGCCCACCTGGTGAGCGACAGCCTCGTCCAGGCCGACCTGTGGGGGCACCAGTCGCACGGGGTGCTGCGCGTGGGCTGGTACGTCGACCGCATCCGGTCGGGCGTCATGACCGGCGAGACGAAGGCCGAACTCGTCGCCGACCACGGCGCCGTCGCGACCCTGGACGGGCATGACGGCATCGGCCAGGTCATCACGGCCCGCGCCGCAGAGGAGGCCATCGGCCGTGCGGAACGGCACGGGATCGGCGTCGTCTCGGTGCGGAACTCGAACCATTTCGGGACCGCAGCGTACTTCACCAGAATGGCGCCGCCGCGCGGCTGCATCGGGATCCTGACGACGAATTCGAGCCCGGCGATGGCCCCCTGGGACGGCCGCGGAAAACTCGTCGGCAGCAACCCGTGGTCGGTGGCCGCCCCCGTGGACGGCGACACCCAAATGGTGCTCGACATCGCGAACACGGCCGTCGCCCGAGGGAAGATCTACCTCGCCCGGAACAGGGGCGAAGAGATCCCGGACGGATGGGCGGTCAGCGCGGAAGGCGTGCCGACGCGTGACCCGGAGCAGGCCCTTCTCGGCACGGTCCTGCCAATGGCGGGTCACAAGGGATACGGCATCTCCGTGATGATGGACGTCCTGTCGGGCGTGCTGAGCGGGAGCGGTTTCGGGTCGGGCGTCAGCGGCCCCTACCAATCCGCGCTCCCCGGCCGGTCGGGACATCTGTATCTGGCATTGAACATCGCCTCGTTCAGCCCGGTCCAGGAATTCGAGGAGCGCATGAAGGCCCTGGTCGCGGAACTCAAATCCGGGTCGCGCGAAGGGGCGGAGGAAGTGCACTACCCCGGCGAGATCGAGAGCCTCGCCGAAGCGTGGAACGCGCGCGAAGGCCTGCTGCTGCCCGGACGGACCATCGCGGACCTGCGCCAGGTCGCCCACGACCTCGGAGTCGACGTGCTGGAAGACCTGAAAGCCGACGTGCCGGAGGACCTGGGAGCCGACGTGCCGGAGGACCCGGGGGCCGACGTGCTGGAAGACCTGCGAGTTGACGTGCTGGCGGACCCGGGGGCCGACGTGCTGGAGGAACGATGAGCGTCAGAGTCAGCGCGATCCGGGTCGGACGGTCGAAGGACGTCCCGTTCGCCGCCGCCGTCTACGGCGCGGCCGGTGACGAGAAGATCGACATTCACATGTTCATGTTCGTGATCGAGGCCGCGGGCACGCGCATCGTCGTCGACACCGGAACGCTGGACCCCGAATACGTCCGGCGGCATCACCCGTACGCCTTCGTGCGCACCCCCGAGGAACTGCCCGAGACCGCGCTGCGCGAATACGGCTTCGACCCCGACGACATCGACTACGTCGTCAATACGCACCTGCATTGGGACCACTGCTCCAACAACGACCTGTTCCGGAACGCCCAGATCCTGGTGCACCGGCGAGAGCTCGAATACGCGATGCATCCGCTGCCATTGCACGAGCGCGCGTACGAGAAACTGCCGGGGCTCCAGGCGCCCTGGATGTCGGCCTGGGACCGCACGGAGGCGCTATCCCGGGAACAGCAGATCTGCCCGGGCGTCACCGTCGTTCCGTTGCCGGGCCACACGCCCGGTTCGCAGGGTGTGCTCATCGAAGCGGACAATGGACGCTACCTGCTCGCCGGAGACGCCATGGGCGTCTACGAGAACTGGAACCCGAACGACTGGCGAAAGAGCATCGCGCCGACCATCCACACCAACCTCTTCGAGTGCTACGAGACCTTCGAGTTCGTCGCCGGACTCGACTGCGAAGTGATCCCGAGCCACGACCACCGGATTCTCGACAGCGCGCTGTTCCGGCATTCCGTCCGGACCTGAGGGCCGCCCGATCGCCTCTTGACGCACCCGCCGGGTGACTGAATACTCGGCGACGACGCGAGATGACAACGTTGTCATCGGTCGTCGCCCCCTTGTCCCCCTTGCACGTCCTGCGGAGTGCTGATGCGCGACGACCACGACCACACCACGGCTGAGAACTCGACTGTGTCCCGGCGGGGCTTCCTGGTGACGGGCTCCACACTGCTCGCCAGCGTCGGCCTGGCCGGCGCGCTACCGGGCCAGGGCGCGGCGGCGACGGCGTCCGCCGCGCCGCCGCCCTGGGCCACGGACCTCGCGCTTTACCGCCCGGTGCACGTCTCCTCGACCGCGTACGCGCCCACGCCCGGCCACTTCGTCGTCGACCGGATGGCGCGCGGGAACGTCCAGGGCAGCGGGTGGCGGGCGGCGGACGGCGACCCGCAGTGGGTCGCCGTCGACCTCCAGGGCCCGTGCCGCGTGGAGTCGGTGACGCTGGTGTTCGAGACGGCGGAGGGCGACACCGTGTTCAAGCCGACCGGCGACGCCAACAACCCCCGCAACGGCACGACCGGCTGGGAGGTCCTCTCCAGCTACGCTACGAAGTTCCGCCTGGAGGTCTCGCAAGACGGACGGCAATGGAAGCCCGTCCACGAGGGATCGACGAAAACCGGCGGAGTCGTGGAGATCGCGCTCGACGAGCCGGTGACGGCGCGCTGGGTGCGCATGCTCGGCACCGAGCGCTCCAACCCCAACCCGCTCGGCCTCAACTCGTTCCAGATCTATGGCCGTGAGCAGTGGCGACGCCCCGGCGCGACCGGCTGGACGGACTGGACGAGCGGCGCCCGCCCCGTCCCCCCACTCCGGCTCGAACGCGACGGCACCGTCCCCATCGAGTCGGGCTGGAACCTTACGCTCCAGGAGTTCGCGGGCACCGGAGACGGCGCCGTCGTCTCCGCTGACAACGTTGACACTCGCCGCTGGCTCCGCGCCCAGGTCCCGGGGACGATTCTCGCCTCGCTCGTCGCGGAGGGACATCTCCCCGACCCCGTCGAGGGGTTCAACAACCTGCGCAGCCCGGAGGCGCTCGGCCGCAACTCCTGGTGGTACCGCCGGACGTTCCGGCTGCCGCCCCGCTTCCCGGCCAACGGCCACGACCGCGTCTGGCTGGAGTTCGACGGCATCAACCACCGCGCCGAGATCTGGCTGGACGGCACGAAGGTGGGCGAGATGGCGCACCCGTCCGCGCGGGCCGCCTTCGACATCACCGACCGGCTGGCGCGCGGCGGCCGCCTGGACGATCACCGGCGTGAGCACGTCCTCGCGGTCCGGATCGACCCGATGCCGTTCCCGGGCAGCCCCGGCGACCGCGGCGACGACGGCCAGCCCTACAACGACGCGGGCTCGAACATCATGATGCGCAACGGGCCGACCTACCTGGCCGTGTCCGGCTGGGACTGGATGCCGGCCGTGCGCGACCGCGTCATGGGAATCTGGAACCACGTCCGGCTCCGCTCCACCGGTTCCGCGGTCGTCGGCGACCCGGCGGTCGAGACGACCCTGCCGAACCTCCCCGACCGCTCACGGGCGGACGTCACGCTGACCGTCCCGGTGCGGAACGCGGCGTCGTCCACGGAGCGCGTGACCGTCCGGGCGAGGCTCGGCGGCATCCGCGTGGAGAAGGCCGTCAGCATCGACGGCGGCAAGACCGAGGACGTCGTCTTCTCGCCACAAAACTTCCCCGACCTCCGGCTAACCGACCCCGACCTGTGGTGGCCCAACGGCTACGGCGACCCGACCCTCCACGACCTCGATGTGGAAGCCTCGGTCAGCGGCACGCGCAGCGATCACCGAACCCTCCGGGTCGGGCTGCGGCACATGACGTACGAGTCCGAGAACCCGATCAGGTTCGAGCCGGGCGCCGACCGCGTCGAACAGGTCGTCGACCTGGAGCGGCAGCGGGCCCGCCACGTCCGTATCCAGGCCGGACGCCGCGCGACGGGCTACGGCGTGTCGCTGTGGACGCTCTCGATCACCGACAAGCAGCACCCGGACGTCGACCTCGCGCGCGACGCCACCGCGTCCGCCTCCTCGACCGACAGCCCCGACCGTCCCGCGGCGAAGGCCGTCGACGGCGACCCCCGAACCCGCTGGTCATCGGGGTACTCCGACGACCAGTACATTCAGCTCGACCTCGGCAAGCCATCGGACTTCGACCGGATCACCCTCGTCTGGGAGGTCGCCTACGCGCTGACGTTCAAGGTCCAGATCTCCGACGACGGCGAGAAATGGACCGACGTCCAGGCCGTGAGCAACGCTCCGCACCAGCTGAAGATCAGCGTGAACGGCGTGCCGGTCCTGTGCCGCGGCGGCAACTGGGGCTGGGACGAACTGCTGCGCAGAATGCTCAACGGCCGCATGGACGCGGTCATCGAGTACCACCGCGACATGAACTTCACCATGATCCGGAACTGGCTCGGCAGCAGCAATCGGGAGGAGTTCTACGCCCGCTGCGACGAGAACGGCCTCCTGGTCTGGAACGACTTCTGGAACGCGTGGTTCCTCGACCCGCCCGACCACGCGCTGTACCTGCGGCACGTCCGGGACACGATCCGGCGCTACCGCTCCCACCCATGCGTCGTCGTCTGGTGCGGCGCCAACGAGGGGACCCCGTCGGGCGAGGTCGACAAGGGCGCGCAGCAGGCCGTCGCCGAGGAACATCGCGGCGTGCTGTACGTCAGCAACTCGGCGTCCGGCATCGTCAGCGGCAGCGGCCCGTACGCCTGGATCGATCCCGCGCAGTACTTCTCGGCCGAGACCTACGCGCACGACACGTTCGGCTTTCACACCGAGATCGGCATTCCGACCGTCCCGGTGGCGGAGAGCATGCGCAACCTCGTCGGCGACGAGAACGGCTGGCCCATCGACACCGTGTGGAAATACCACGACTGGGCGACCCGCGGCGGCCAGAACCCGCAAAGCTACAAGGCAGCAATCGACGAAAGGCTGGGGGAGTCGCGCTCGCTTGAGGAATTCTGCGCCAAGGCGCAGTTCGTGAACTTCGAGAGCATGCGCGCCATGTTCGAGGCCTGGAACGCGAACCTCTGGCAGGACGCGACAGGCCTGCTCCTGTGGATGTCGAACCCCGCCTGGCACAGCGTCGTCTGGCAGACCTACGACTACGACCTCGACGTCAACGGCACCTACTACGGCGCCCGTTCGGGGTGCGAACCGCACCACGTCCAGGCCGATCCGCGGAACTGGAACGTCCTAGCCGTCAACCACACCCGCGACGCCTTGCGCGCCGCCGCCGTAGAAGCCGAAGTGCTCGACCTAACTGGCCGCCCCCTCGCCGAAAAGCAGCGGAAGATACTCGACCTCGCAGCATCCTCAACCGCACCCGCATTCAAAGTCGACCGCCCACAGGGCACAGAACACCGCCTACACCTAATCCGCCTACGCCTAGCAAACGCCGACAACGAGACACTGTCGGAGAACACGTACTGGCGCTACACCGAACCAAAGGACATGCAGGCGCTGAACAAACTGTCCGGCGCGTCGCTGCACTTGTCCGGAGCCCGTGTCACCGAACGCCACGGCCGCCTGCACCTAACCGTGACCGTACGCAACAAAGGGACTGTGGTCGCGCCCATGGTGCGCCTTTCCCTACGCGACCGCCGCTCAGGACACCGCGTGCTACCGGCGACGTACTCCGCCAACTACCTATGGCTGCTCCCCGGAGAGCGCCACAGCATCACGATCACCTCCCCGTCCCAGGACCGCCCCCGGTGGTGGGACCTGGAGGTCACAGCCCAGTCCTACGGCGCATCCCGAGCCTCAACCCGCGCCCACCGATAACCACGCAAGGGCCTGCGTCGCCTTACCCCCTGCTTCTGGACGGTTGCGGATCGGGGTGATATCCGCCGCTCGGCACATTCTTCGGACGGCGCATCCGGTGCCAGGGCACGAAGAACAACGCCCACCAGGCGAGGCAGCGCGGATTCGGACGAAGAATTCCTGCGCATTGGTCGGAAGGGGTGCAATTCCCTGACGGGCGCGGTTTCATTGACGGACGGCGTTTCCGGGCGTTGGCCCCGCGCGTTCCTGGTGGCGTCCGACCGTTGCCGTCCGGCGGAAGGGCTGATGGTGGGCGTCGACCACACCAGCGGGACCGACACCAAGACAGAGACCACCGACCGGCCGCAGGCGTCCGACAACGCCAACCAGCCGCCTCCGGACCGTCCAGGCACCCCGGGCCAGCCATCGCGCGCCGAAAGCCGCGCCCCCACCGAAGCAGGCACCGAGAAACCAGAGCCAGAGAACCCCGAGCCTGCGGCGCCCGAGGGCACCCCCACCCGCGACGTTCCGCGCGGCCCACGAGCCGAATCGTGGGCACGAGCACGCGGCGAACTAGAACCGGTCGAGCCCGAGGCCCCAGGCGAGCCCGGACCACGCGACGCCCCCAGCACAGACGACCAGCGCGCCGACACGCAGACCGAGGACGCGTCGGAGCCGAAAGCCGAGCAAGGCACAGAGCCCACCGAACAACCAGAGCCCGAACAAGGCCCGCGAGCACAGTCATGGGCACGCCCAACCGACACACAGGACCAACCGGACGACCACCCCACGCAACCCAGCGACCAGAACACCACCGGCCCCGAGGACCAGCCCCCCGACCACGACGACCCTCAACCGCCCCCAGAGGGCGAGGAACCCCCGAACGACACCGCCGACCGTGGTGGAAACGCCGAGGACCAGCCCGAATCCCCGGCACCCGAGGAGCCCGACACCGACCCGTACGCCGGACTCCCGACCCGCGCCGACTTAGACCCCGCCACCGCCGGAGAACTCACCCGCGAACGCGGCGACCCCCTCACCCCCATCAACGAAAACCAAGACCTATCCGAACCCGACCCCGAGCGGGATTCGGACTGGAAGCGGGCCATGCGGGGCTTGGACGATAACTTGGAGGAAGTGACTAAAGAATTCACCAAGTTCAACGATAATGCGCAGAATATCCTCGATCATCGTCCACCCAGCGATTATCGCCCTGGCGTGCAACATGACAACCCTTACCCTGGAGAGGCTCCGACCGACACGATCAACGGTCCGAGCGTTGGCCTGGGGCTTGTTGCGATCGCGATGGTGGGAGTTGCCTTAAAGCACGGCGCGGTAAGCGGCCTAACTAAGATCTTCCGGAGGAATAATGGCGATAACGGATGAGCAGGTAGCGACACTTCGAGCGCAACTCCAGGGGCAGGGTCAGGAGCACACCAGACTGTTGAACCAGCTGGACGGACCGGCAACCAACCAGTACGTGTCCCTAGTCACTGCTGCGTTCTTTGAAGCAGCTAGGCGACGCTTCATGAAGGGCGAGGAGGTTGCGGATGATGGGAAAATCATCGACTTCGTCACCTCTGTGCGCCTACGGGTGGACGATCCGGAGGTGCTCGATCCGAATGTGGCCGAGACCTTGATTAACATTGCTCTTGGGAAGCTACCGCCTGAAGCCCGTAAGGGCATCAGCGGCGAGGTGTCGCATGGAAGCAAGATCCTTCTGCTGGCGGGACTCATTGGCGACGCGCAGCTCAGCGCCGACGAACTCGATGCGTTCCTGGCCACGGCACGAGAGATGGCGGACGAAGTGTTCTCATGACGAACTTCTCAAATGTTCACCTGAGGGCCGAGCACGTTGAGCCGCTCCGCCTCTTTCTCACTGAGGGCGCCGTCGGGCCTGAGTCGTTCGATGAGCCGACCGTCGAGAGCGACATCATCGCCCTCAATTTGATGGCCTATTCGGCGTTCGCGGTGGCGGTGCTGCGGAGGTTCTCACCCACCTTCACGATCCCCGAGATTATCCGGTACGTCACGGAGCTGCGAAAAGCCGTCCTCGGCGAGGAAACGTTGCAGATCAACCCTCGTGTCGCCGAGGGCATGATACGCGCTGTTCTTCGAGACAAGACTCTTGAAGATCGTGAACCGTACGGCGCCGACAACGAGGCGATGGTCAAGGCCTGCTTCGCCGTATTGCTGGATCTTTTCCACAAGGCGGAACTTGAAGGGCCTGACCTGGAAAAATTCCTGCAGGAGTCGGCGGACTATGCCGGGCGGTGGCTGGCGGGTCAGCAGGCCCGGCAGGGGGATGAACAGGTGGCGACGGGCTGAGTGGGTCTCCCGCGCCTCACACAGATGCGCGCGGCGCAGGAGATGGGACGGTCAGTGGGCGGGGTCCTGCTTGATCTGGTCTAGGAGGCTGGAGAGTTGGGCAACCGTCAGGGTTAGGCGGCCCGCGTCCGGGTTCTTCGAGTCACGCACGCCGACGCTGGTGCCCGGCGCTAGTCGTCCCAGCTCAACGCAGTGTTCGTCGTTCGCTCCGCCGCTGTGGGTGCTCTTGCGCCACTGCACGGGCAGCTACCGCTGCCGCTTGATCTGCTCAACCAGCCCTGCGAACTGGTCCGGGGTCAGGGCGAGGTGACCCCCTTCGGGGCCTTGGAGTCGCGCACACCGACTCCGGACGCGAGACGTCCCAGTTCAACGCAGTGCTGGTCGTCTGCTCCGCCGCTGTGGGTGCTCTTGCGCCACTGCACGATCATTCGTAGCTCTCCAAGTATCGCTTGATGATCTCGCGAGAGGCTTCCAAGGAAGCCGCCTTCGCGCCGATGCGATCGAACTTAACCGACAGTTCCCGGACCTCGCCAGGTGTCTCGATCAAGCGGCCACCGTTCTGGGCGCCCGAATAGGCGATGTCGCGACTCTCCAGGCTGAGGATCTGGAGCGATCCGTCAACGCCCAGGTGAGCACCCGACTTGAAGGGGACGATACGGAGGCTGACCTGCGGCAGGTCGGCCATGGCGAGCAGGTGCTCCAACTGCGCCTTCTGCACCTCCGGACTGCCGACCTCACGCGCCAGGACGCTCTCATCGAGGGTGGCCCACATCTCGACCTCGGTTCCCCGGCTGAAGAAGGACTTTTTCCTTGCGACACGCTCGGCCATCTCTGCATCGAAGTCTTTCGGAGTCCCGGACTGGACGTAGGCCCAGGTGTACTCGTCGGTCTGGAGGGCGAGCGGGATGACCTGGCCGTGGTAGGTCTTGATCAGATGAGACTCCTGTTCGTACTTGACGAGTTGCTTTCCCCAGTTGGGGTCGTGGGCCATTCGGGCAAACCAGAGCAAGAGTTGAAAAGCAGGCCCGTCCCGTAATGCCGGTCGAGGGCCTGTGCGTGGTCGTCCTGTAGACGTCGCCGACCCGCCTCGATATTGGAAACAGTCCCCCGCGTCACTCCCATGATCTGGCCGCACTGGGTGAGTGAGAGCCCCATCTTCTCGCGCCAAAAGCGCAGGTAGAAGGCCAGGAAGTACCACATCGAGATCTTGGGGTCCAAGGGCTCGCGGACGATTGGCATTGCCGGCCTCCTTGTATCCGTCTTTGGTGCCTACAGGCGAAACGTAGAACATCGCGGTGATCCTTGTCACAGGAAATCGGAATCTCGGGCGAGGGTGGGGACGATGGTGATGACGGCGACGGGGGAAATGATCGTTCCCCTGATGGGAACATCGGCGTCGGTGGGGCTCGCGAGGACGTTGGCGACCGCGCGGCTACGCAATTGGGACTATTCCCATATTCTCGACGATGCGCTTCTTATCGTCTCGGAACTCGTGACCAACGCGATCCAGTGGACGCCGGACGAGGAGATCCGCTTCCAGGTCAGCCGGGACGCGGACGGCCTCATCATCGCCGTGTGGGACCGGGACCCCCAGTACCCGCGTCCCAAGCCGCGCAAGGTTCTCACTCTCGACGACCTCGACGTCTCCGAGGAGGCGTTCGACGACAACGGGGGACGGGGGCTGCACATCGTCCGGGCCCTGTCGGTGCGGTGTGGCGCGACGCGGGACCTGGGCGGGGGCAAGTGGGTCTGGGCGCGCATGCGTCCGTAGAGGGTCGTGGCCCGCCACAGGCCGGGTCGTGGCGTGCCGCCGTCACGAGGAGGGGACCTGACGGCGGCGCGCCGCGCCTCAGGGGCTCTTCAGGAGGTCGATGCCGCGCGGTACGAGGCGCGTGGGGATCATGAGCTCGGACGGCCACGACGTGTCGCCGCCGATCCGCTCGAAGAGCCGGACGGCGGCCGCCCGCCCCAGCTCCTGGACGTCGTAGGCGATCACGGTCAGCGGGCGCGGCATCAGCGTGGACAACTCGAAGTCGTCGAAGCCCATCAGCGCGGCGCCGTCGTCGCGCCGGTACAGCTCCTGGAGGGCGCCGATGGTGATCCGGTTGTTGCCGGCGAAGAACGCGGTGGGCGGGTCGGCGACGTCGAGCATGTCGGCGACGGCGCGCGCGGCCTCGCCGGGGTCCGCGACACCGACCCTGACCAGGGAGTCGTCGTAGGGGACGCCCGAGTCGGCCAGTGCCGCCCGGACGCCGGCCAGCCGTTCGCGTGCCGTGTAGATGGCGGGGGAGTCGACGATGACGCCGATGCGGCGGTGCCCCTCCTCCAGCAGGTCGACGATTCCCGCGCGGGCGCCCGCCGCGTTGTCGATGACGACGCTGTCGGCGAGGATGCCGGACGGCGGACGGTCCAGGAACACCACCCGCATGCCCATCTCCACCTCGGCGCGGGCGAACGAGTGGTCGGACCCGGCGGGCACGATGATCAGCCCGTCCACGCGGCGCTGGCACAGGTCGAGGAACTGGCGCTGCTCCAGCGCGGGGTCCTCCTCCGAGCTGACGGTGATCAGGTGCGTGTCGTGCGTGCGGGCGACCCTGGCGACCGCGGCGGCGATCGTGGAGTAGAACGGGTTGGCCAGGTCTTCGATGATCAGCCCGATGGTGGCGGTCTGGCGGCCCGAGCGCAGCGTGCTGGCCATGTCGTTGCGGCGGAAGCCGAGCTCGCCGATCGCCGCGAGCACCTGCTCGACCAACTCCGCGCGGACGTTGGGCTCGTGGTTGATCACGCGGGACACCGTCTTCGGGCTCACCCCGGCGGCGGCCGCCACGTCCGAGATCGTCGGCCTGCGCCGCCTGTCCTGCCTGTTCACCTGAGCCCTTCTGCCAAGACCGCCCCACCGCCCGCCGACGGTGCCGTCACCAACCTAGCGCCCGCCGTGGTCAGACAACGTTATCAAACGACCGTCTGACCCTTTGTCGGTCGGGTTGTCGGCCGATCGGGGCAAGGAGGTTGAGCTTTCTGTGTTCGTCCAGGTGGGGCTGGATCTGGGGAGTTAGGGGCGGTGGGCGATGAGTCACGAAGAGGTCACGGCGGTGAGGGAAGGCTTGACAACGATGTCTCGAACTGGGGACCTTGAGGCGCAACGTGCGGTGCGCCGCAGCCGATCATCCCCCTCGGCGAGGACGATGTCTGACCACCACCTCATCCCCCTGACCGCGAACCAGCCCCGGCACTTCTACCGGGGCGGCGAGAACATCGGCCGGTTCCGCGGCGGCCCCCCACCCGACGACCACCGTCCCGAGGACTGGGTCGGCTCGACGACCAGCCGGTTCGGCGGCGGCGACACCGGGCTCACCGTCCTGCCCGACGGGCGGCCGCTGCGCGCCGCGATCGCCGCCGACCCGGACGGCTGGCTCGGCCCGGAGCACGTGCGGCGCTGGGGCGACTCCCCGGCCCTGCTGGTGAAGCTGCTCGACGCCGGGCAGCGGCTGCCGGTGCACGTCCATCCGAGCCGCGAGTTCGCCCGCGCCCACCTCGGCAGCGCGTTCGGCAAGACCGAGGCGTGGCTGGTCGTGGACGTCCCGGGCGGCGGCGAGGGACGCGTCCACCTTGGATTTCGGGAGGACGTCGGGCCGGGGCGGCTGCGTGAGTGGGTTCGTGTGCAGGACGGCGCGGCGATGTTGGCGGCGCTGAACCCGGTTGCGGTCCGTCCGGGCGACGCGGTGCTGGTCCCCGCCGGGCTTCCGCACGCGGTGGACGCCGGGGTCTTCCTCGTCGAGGTCCAGGAGCCGACCGACTTCAGCATCATGCTCGAATGGGCGGGCTTCTCGCCGGACGGCGCGGACTCCGACCTGCGGCTCGGCTGGGACACCGCCGTGTCCTGTGTGGACGCCCGCGCCCGCTCCGCGGAGGAGGTCGCGGGGCTCGTCCGGCGTCCGGCCGAGCTGCCCGAACGCGCGCCCGGGGTGCGGCGGGTGTGGCCGGAGGGCGCCGACGCGTTCTTCCGCGCGGAGCTGGTCGGCGGCGGGGCCGAGCTGGACGCGAGCTTCGCGGTGCTGATCGTCCTGCGCGGCGTCGGTGAGCTGCACTCCGCCGGGGCGGACGAGGCCGTGCCGCTGCACGCGGGGCACACCGTCCTCGTCCCGTTCGGGGCCGGGCCGATGACCGTGCAGGGCGACGTCGAGATCCTGCGCTGCCTGCCTCCCGCGTCCGTCGCCGGGGAGGCGTCATGACGGGACCGCTGCTGGAAGCGCACGGCATTGAGAAGAGCTACGGGCACGTGGACGCGCTGCGCGGCGCCGACTTCACGCTGCCGCCGGGCGAGGTCGTCGCGCTGATCGGCGACAACGGCGCGGGCAAGTCCACGCTCGTGAAGATCCTCGCCGGGGTGGAGGCGCCGGACGCCGGACGGATCCTCATCGACGGGAAGCCGGTCAGGTTCGAGTCGGTCGAGCAGGCCAGGCAGGCGGGTATCGAGACCGTCCACCAGGACCTCGCGCTCTGCGCCGACCTCACCCCGGCCGCGAACTTCTTCCTCGGCCGCGAGCTGCTGCGGTCCGGGCCGCTCGGGCGGCTCGGGTTCCTCGACCACGCCGCCATGCGGGCGCGGGCGCGCGAGGAGTGCGAGCGCCTCGGCGTGCGGCTCAAGTCGGACTCGGTGTCGGTGTCGACGCTGTCCGGCGGGCAGCGGCAGGGCGTCGCGGTGGCGCGGGCCGTCACCTGGGCGCGCCGGGTCGTGTTCATGGACGAGCCGACCGCCGCGCTCGGCGTCGTGCAGACCGCCCGCGTCCTCGACCTGATCCGCAGCGTCCGCGACTCCGGCGTCGCGGTCGTGCTGATCACCCACAACATGCAGGACGTCAAGGCCGTCGCCGACCGGATCGAGGTGCTGCGCCTCGGCCGCCGGGTGGCGCGGTTCACGGGGGCCGACGTGTCCATGGAGGAGCTGGTCGGGGCCATGACCGGCGCGCTGGAGCAGGACCTGGCCATACCGGACAGCTCCGTACCGGACGCCTCCGTGACCGAACGCGGCGCATCGGACGGGACGCCCGGATCGGGGTCCGCGGAGGGGGAGCAGAAGCGATGAGCGCACCAAGCCGCCCGAAAGGCCCGAAAGGCCCGCAGGGCCCGAAGGACATTGATAACGGCGATGTCGTCCAGGCCGGGCCGCCGCCGGGGTCGGCGCTGACCGGTGTCCTCGGCCGGCTGGGCTCGGCGCAGGAAGTGTGGATCGGGCTGGTGCTGGCCGTCCTGGTCGCCGCGTTCTCCGTGCTCGACCCGGACAGCTTCGCCAGCTCGTTCAACCTGCTGAACCTCGCCGCCGACGCCGCCATCCTGCTGCTCCTCGCCGTCGGCATGACCTACGTGATCATCTCGGCGGGCATCGACCTGTCGGTCGGCGGGATCCTGGTGTTCTCCGGCGTCACCGCCACCAAGGCGATGGAGGCGACCGGCGCGTCGTCCATCGGATCGCTGCTGCTCGGCGCCCTGGTCGCGGTGGCCACCGGGCTGGCCTGGGGCGTGCTCAACGGCGCGCTCGTCGCCTACGGGCGGATCCCGCCGCTGATCGTCACGCTCGGGACGCTCGGCATGTCGCTCGGCGGCGCGCTGCTGATCACCGGCGGCGTGGACCTGCGGGCGCCGAGCCGCCTCAACCTCGGCCTCGGCCTCGACAAGATCGCCGGGGTGCCGACGATCGTGTGGATCTCCATCGCGGTCACGATCGTGCTCGGCGTCGTCCTCGCGCAGTGCCGGTTCGGACGGCACACGTACGCGATCGGGTCCAACGTCAAGGCCGCGCGGACCTCCGGCGTCCGGGTCAACCGGCACCTGGTCAAGGTGTACGGGCTGGCCGGGCTGCTCGCCGGGCTCGCGGGCTACCTGTCGCTCGCCAAGTACGGCATCACCGGTGTGTCGGCGCACTCCACCGACAACCTGCAGGCCATCGCGGCCGTGGTGATCGGCGGCACCAGCCTGTTCGGCGGCGTCGGCACCGTCACCGGGACGGTCATCGGCGTGTTCATCCCCGCCGTCCTGCAGAACGGCTTCCAGATCCTCGGCGTGAAGCCGTTCTGGCAGCAGGTCGTGGTGGGGGCGGTGCTCATCGCCGCCGTCTACCTCGACCAATGGCGCCGCAAGGCACGAGATCACTGACGGAAGGCAGACGATGCGCAAGATGATGGGCCCGGTGACGGGCATTGCCATGGCGGCGGTGCTCGCGGTCGGCGCGACGGCGTGTGGCGACGACGGCGGCTCCGGCGGTTCGGGCGGCTCCGGCGACAAGATCAAGCTGACCCTCGTCCAGGGCATGGCGGGCGAGGAGTTCTACGAGACGATGGCCTGCGGCGCGAAGGCGGAGGCGGCCAGGCTGGGCGTCCAGCTCAGCGTGCAGGGCCCGCAGAAGTTCGACCCGACGTTGCAGACCCCCATCGTCAACTCGGTGGTGGCCGACAAACCGGACGCGATGCTCATCGCGCCCACCGACACCAAGGCGCTGATCGCGCCGCTGACTCAGGCCAAGGCCGCCGGGATCAAGACCATCCTGGTGGACACGGTGGTGGAGGACGACGGCATCGGCCTGTCGCGGATCAGCACCGACAACACCAAGGGCGGCGAGGCCGCGGCGACCGCGCTGACCAAGCAGATCGGCGACAAGGGCAAGGTGCTGGTCATCTCGACCGACCCCGGCGTCAGCACGGTGGACGCCCGCGTCAAGGGCTTCGAGCAGGCGATCAAGGCGTCGCATCCGAACGTCCAGTACGTGGGCGTGCAGTACTCGCACAACGACGTCGGCACCGCCGGCCAGATCACGAACTCGGCGCTGGCCAAGGACCCCGACCTCGCCGGCGTGTTCGCCACCAACCTCAACTCCGCGACCGGGGCCGGCTCGGCGCTGCAGCAGGCCGGCAAGCTCGGCAAGGTGAAGATGATCGGGTTCGACGCCGGTCCCGCGCAGGTCAAGCAGCTGAAGGACGGGGTCGTCCAGGGGCTGATCGCGCAGCTGCCCGGCGAGATCGGCGCGAAGGGCGTCCAGCAGGCGGTCGCGGCGGTGAAGGACGAGCCGGTCACCAAGTCCATTCCGACGGACGCGACCGTCGTCACCAAGGAGAATGTCGACACGCCTGAGGGCCAGAAGGTGCTCTACAAGGCCGGCTGCTGAGGCTGCTGAGGAGGACGCGGATGGCCCGGATCGTGGTGTTCGGCGAGGCCCTGGTCGACCTGGTCGGGGAGCCCGGCGGACGCCGCTTCCGGGCCGACCCGGGCGGCGGCCCCGCCAACGTCGCCCTCGGCCTAGCCCGCCTCACCCAGCCCGCCCGCCTCACCCAGCCCGCCCAGCCCGGACGGCTTGGCCAGCCCGGCCCGCCCGGACAGCTCGGCCAGCCCGGACGCCTCGGCGAGCCCGGCGAGCCCGGCCCGCCCGGCGAGCCCGGCGAGCCCGGCCCGCCCGGCGAGCCCGGACGGCTTGGCCAGCCCGGACGGCTCGGGCAGCCCGGACGGCTCGGGCCGCCTGGGGCGCTCGGGCAGCCGGGCCAGTCCGGGCGGCTCGGCCAGCTCGGGCCGCCGGGAGATGCGGTGACGCTTGTGACTGGGCTTGGGGACGATGCGTTCGGGCGGCTGGTGACCGGGCATCTCACCGCGTCTGGGGTGACCCTCGCCGTGCAGCCGAGCCCGTTCACGCCGCTCGCGATCGTGTCGGTGGACGAGGCGGGCGTGCCGTCCTATGACTTCGCGTTTCCCTGGGAGCCGTCCGCGCCCTCGTTGCCGCCGGACACGGACGTCTTCTACACAGGTTCGATCGCGGCGGGGCTGGCAGGAGGGCGTCCAGCCGAGGTGGCGATGGCCGCGGCGCCCACGGTCGCCTACGACCCGAACATCAGGCCGTCGCTGCTCGGCGACCCGGAGTCCGAACGGCGGCGGGTCGAGCGGCAGGTCGCCCTCGCCGATGTCGTCAAGGCGAGCGAAGAGGACCTCGCCTGGCTCTATCCCGGGGACGACCAGGTGGACGTCGCCCGCCGGTGGCTCGGTCTCGGTCCCGCGCTCGTCGTCGTCACCCGGGGGCCGGGCGGCTGCGTCGCCGTCACCGCGTCCGGCCAGGTCGAACGTCCCGCCCTGGAGGTTGAGGTGGCCGACACCGTGGGCGCGGGGGACGCGTTCATGTCGGGCCTGCTGGCGGGGCTGCTGACCGCTGGGCTGCTCGACCCCGCGCGCCGTGCCGATCTCGCGGACGGTGACGAGACATCGTTGTCGCTGCCGATTGCGATGGCGCTGGCGTCCGCGGCCATCACTTGTGCGCGTCCCGGAGCGGATCCGCCGACCGGCGCGGAGCTCGAAGACCTTCTCTGAACACGTCGCAGCCGAATCGGGCCGTCCTCCTTCCTGGAGGACGGCCCGATCGTCATCCCGGCCTACCGTGCGAAGCGCAGGCGGAGGTAGCGGGCGCGGTTGTTGTTGATGTTCGCGTACAGGTCTTCGATCCTCTGGCTGTTGACGTTGTAGGAGATCACGAGCTCGCCGCGGCGGCTCAGGTCCGGGTGCGCGGCGATGTTGTACGGCGCGTAGATGTTGCCGCCGCCCTCCGGCGCCGTGTAGACGGCCTTGCGGTTGGTGAACGGACCGGTCGGCGTCGGCGCGGTCGCCACGTAGACCTCGTGGCCGAGCGTCGCGTTGCTCGTCGTGAGGACGAAGTAGCCGTCCACCGGCGTGACGCCGTAGGAGGAGCCGACGTCGTCCAGCACGCGCGCGGACGCGGTCGGGTCACGCGACCAGCCCGAGCCGGTGTAGAACTCCCACGAGCGCTCGACGAGGTGGCCGACGCGGGCGCGCGCGATGTGCATGTACTTGTTGAACGGGACGCCTTCGACGCCGTAGATGTAGATGTAGCCGCCGTGGCGGATCAGCTCGACGCCCCACTGCACGTTGCCCTCGTCGTAGCTGGGCGTCACCCGCGCGGAGCGCAGGTCGTGCGAGAACGTCGCGATGTCGGTGCCGACCCACTGGAAGTTGAACGGCGGCTCGTCGTCGGACGGCGCCTGCGCGAGCTCGAACACGCGGAGCTTTCCGCCGTCGACGATGCCGTCGGTGTTCCAGTACCAGCGGTCGTTCGCCCCGTCCGGGTCCCACGGCGGCTTGGTCGGCGTCGCGCCGACGAGTGACTCGGGTTTCTGCTGCGTCCCACCTGTCAACGTTGTCTGTGGAAGGCCGTCGCGTCCGGCGAGGACGATCGAGTTGTGGACGAATCCGGCGCGCGAGGGCAGGCTCTCGTCGGGGTTGACGGGGCCGAGGAAGGTGTCGTTGAAGAGCCAGGCGATTTGGCCGCCCGGCAGTCTCGTCGAGTACGTCCCGTCGGCCGCCGCCCAGCCGCCGCGGTTGTGCCAGCCACCGCCGGTGTTTCCGAACCGGCGCCAGGCGGCGTCCAGCCGCTGGTCAGGGGTGGCGCTCACGACGACGGGCGCGTGCCGCCCGCCGCCGCCGTGCGGCACTGGGCTCGCCAGCGCGCCCGGCGCGACGGCGCCCGCGCCGCACGTCGCACCGGCGAGTAGCGCCGCCGCGAGTGCGAGGCGGGGGCGCCTGCGCATTCTCGTCGCGTCGCGGGCGACGCGTGTGGACCCTCTACTGCTCAACGTGGAATCGCCTCCTGGCTCAGAGGGGGGGTGACAACGTTGTCAGCTGTCGTGGTGATTAGACCAAGGGCGCACACGTCCGTCAAGGGAATCGGGGGTGCGGTCTGTGCCCGGCGGGCCAGGTCAGACGGCTGGGATCTCCCGGTTGGAGAAGTACGGCTCCTTGAACGGGAGGTCCTCGGCGAGCCATTGGCGCAACGCCCGGTACAGGCCGGTGTAGTGGCCATTCGCGTACGCGGACGGTGTCACCCACCAGCTCACGTCCACGTCGTATCCCGCCGATTCCTCGGTCAGCGGGGTGCGCCGTCCCATGGGATACAGGTAGCAGCAGCCGAGATACGCGCCGGACGCGTCGTAGACGGCGTACGCGAACGAGTACCCTTCCCGGAACTCGCATTCGTGCCACACCAGGTCGATGTAATTGAATTCCTCGGTGACCTCTTCCGTCGGCCAGTCGCCGCCGCGGGTCCGGCGGATGATCTCGATGCTGGCATTGATGCCGCGCACGTCCTCGGACAGATCGGCGCGCGAGATTGCCCTGGCCTCGATGCCGTCATAGGTCAATCGAGTGGGGACGGCGAAGCCCGGGGGCAGGACGAGCTTCTTGACGAACTGGCCGTAATCCATTTGTGCCTCCTCAGGAATCGGCGGGCGATGACTCGTCGATCTTCCCGCCGACGACCTGGGCGCGGCATCCGTGGCCGCACGGAACCGCCACCCATTCACCACCGACCGGCTGCGCCACGCCGCCGCCGGAGAATGCCCAGGCCATCACCCCGCCATCGCCCGAAGAAGGCGTCCTGCGGCGGGTGCGGACGGATGGGAAGTGACGTGTCCGGAGGGAAAGTGACGGGTCCCCGGCGCCGCGGAGCGATGAGCTCGGCGGGGCCGGGGACCCGAGTGGGCAGGTCAGGCGTCGGTCAGTCGTCGAAGTAGTTCGGCTGGGACTGGGCGTTGAGAACGTCCAGCCTGACGCGCTTGGCCTTGTCGGTGCGGTGGTCCCGGAGGTCGATGACGTCCAGGCCCCGCTGGATCTCGTTGGAGTAGATGTAGCCGTTGTAGTAGTACGTCGACCACGTTCCGGCCAGGTACTGGAGGTTGTTCGCCCACTCGCCGCGGTCGAGCCAGGCGATTTCCTTCGGGTTCCGGGAATCGGTGAAGTCCATGACCGAGATGCCGCCCTGGTACCAGGACTGCACCATGATGTCCTTGCCCTTCACCGGGATCAGCGAGCCGTTGTGGGCCACGCAGTTCTCGTTCGCGGTGTTGTGCCGCGGAATCTTGAAGTAACTGCGGAACTTCAGCTTCCGGTGCTTGCCCTTCCCGACGATGTCGTAGATGGCGTTGGCGCCCTTCTCGGGCCCGATCTCCGGGTTGCAGGTCGCCGCCGAGCCGCCGCCCAGCTCATCGGTGAAGACGATCTTCGTGGCGCTGTTGTTGAACGTCGCCGAGTGCCAGAACGCGAAGTTGTCGTCGTCGCGCACGGTGGTGATGGTGCGCGGCTCCAGCGGGTCGGAGATGTCGAACAGCACGCCGTCGCCCATGCAGGCCCCGGCCATCAGGTCGCGGTCGGGGTAGGCGGTGAGGTCGTGGCAGCCCGAGGTGGCCCGGGTCTGGTTCGGCCACTGCGTGTCCGGCGGGTCGCCGGGGTTGCCGCCGTCCGGGAACAGCACCGGCTCGGCCGCCACCGACGCCGCCTCCGGGTGCCGCAGCGGGACCTTCACGATCGAGATGAGGTCGTGCGGGGTCTTGCAGTCCGGATAGGTGTCGTTCGGCGAGTACGAGGACACGTAGATGTAGGCGTTGCGCTTGCTCGGGACGAGCGTGTTGGTGTGCGAGCCGCACTTGGTCTCGACGGCCTTGACGTACCGCGGGTTGCGCACGTCGCTGATGTCGAAGATCTTGATGCCCTCCCACGCCGACTTCTCGGTCGCGGGCTTCGGCACAGACTGGCACGAGTCGTCGCTCCGCGAGCTGTCCGTCGACAGGAACAGCAGGTCCCCGGCGATCGAGACGTCGTTCTGCGAGCCGGGGCAGTGCACGACGGTGACGACCTTCGGCTGCGTCGGCCGGCTGATGTCGTAGACGGTGAAGCCTTCGTAGTTGCCGCCGAAGGCGTACCGGCCCTTGAAGGCCCAGTCCGAGCCGTACGCGGCGGGGGCGGCGAGCGGCCCCTGTTTGGGGATGTTCGCCAGATGGTGCATGTTGGGGGTCTTGGTGATGTCGTCCCCGCCCGGGGCCCGGCCGGCTGACGCCGCCGGGACGAGCACGGACGAGAACACCAGCAGGATGCCCGTGAGGGTACTCAAGAGGGTTCTGCGTCTGGTTCTTCGCTGGGGAGCTGCCGTCACCCCTGACTCCTTTGTCCAGAAGGCCCGTGAACAGGTCGTGAACACGGTTCCTGATCTTCCTGGAGTATGGAGGGTTTTGGGGTCTCTGCCTAGGTCTGGGCATTTATGTGAGCGTCTTGAGATCCAAGGCCTTTTGTTGCACCCCGTCCAGCGGATACGGTCCGGGTGGCGCCGGCGGGACGCGGGAGGTTCGATGAGGCACCGGATCGCGGTGGCGGGCGCGGCGGTCGCGATGGCCGCGGGCGTCCTGACGGGGTGCGGCGGCGGTGACGACGACCCCGAGGCCGCGCCGTCGAGGACCGTGGTCGTCCCGGGCCGTCCGGGCGAGCCCAACAAGACCAGGGTCGCGGGCCCGCGCGAGGCCGCGCCGCCCACCGCGGCCGAGGTCAGGTTCGTGCAGATGATGATCCCGCACCACGCGCAGGCGCTGGAGATGTCCGCGCTGGCCCCGGACCGGGCGTCCGACCGGCGGGTGCGGTCGCTGGCGTCCCGGATCGACACGGCGCAGAAGGTCGAGATCGGGGCGATGAAGTCGTGGCTTGAGCAGAACTCCAAGGCCGTCCTGAAGGCCCACGGCCGCGACCACGGCGCGCACGCCGGGATGCCGGGGATGGCGACGCCGGACCAGCTCAAGCGGTTGCGGGACGCGAACGGCGCCGCGTTCGACAAGCTCTACCTGACGCTGATGATCACCCATCACCAGGGCGCGCTCACCATGGTGAAGGACGTCCTGGACAAGGGCACCGACGTCACCGTCCAGGAGATGGCGCGGGACGTCCAGTCGACGCAGATGGCCGAAATCGGCCGCATGCAGGGGCTGCTGGCGGGCTGATCGGTACCGTCCGCGATCCGCGGTCCGCGATCCGCGTGCCGGTCAGATCCAGCCCTCTTCCCAGGCGCGGTGCGCGGCGGCGTGCCGGGAGCCCACGCCCAGCTTCGCCATGGCGGACGACAGGTAGTTGCGGACCGTCCCGGGCGCGAGGTGCACCTCGGCGGCGATCTCGTTGACCGACGCGCCCGTCCGGGACGCGCGCAGCACCTCCAGCTCCCGGCCGGTCAGCGGGCAGTCGTTCTCCGTCAGCGCGGACGCGGCGATGTCGGGGTCGACGTAGCGGCGGCCCGCCGCGACGTCCCGGACGATCTCGGCGAGCCGCGTCACGGGCGTCGTCTTCGGCACGAAGCCCCGCACCCCGGCGGCCAGCGCGCGCCGCAGCACCCCCGGGCGGGCGTGCCGCGTGACCAGGATGATCTGGGTGGGCAGCTCGGCGCGGATCCGCTCGGCGGCGTGCAGCCCGTCCGCGGGCGGCATCTCCAGGTCGAGCACGGCGATGTCGGGACGGTGCTCGCGGGCCAGCCGGACGGCGTCGGTGCTGGTCGCGGCCTCGGCGGCGACGGTCAGATCGTCCTCAAGCTCCAGCAGGGCGGCGAGGGCGCCGCGGAGCAGGTCCTCGTCGTCGGCGATCAGCAGCCGGATCATCGGACGTCCCCCGTCGCGGGCAGCGGCAGCGGCGGCGACGGCGGCCGCGGCATCGGCCGCGGCATCGGCAGGGAGCCGGTCAGCTCGAACCAGTCGCCGTCGTGCCGCCAGGTCAGCGCGCCGCCTGCCTGTTCCAGCCGGTCGGCGAGGGCACGAAGCCCGGTCCCGGTCCCCGTCCCCGATCCAGACGTGCCGGGCGTGGTGGACGCGCCGTCGTTGCGGATTTGGATGCGGGCCGTGCCGTCCGCCGCCTCGTAGCGGATGGTGGCGTGCCGTGCCCGGCTGTGCCGCAGCAGGTTGGTGGTCGCCTCGCGCATCACGAGGCCCAGGAGGTGGCGTCCGGCGTCCGGCAGGGCGTCGGGGCTCGTCTCCTGTTCCACACGGGCGTCGATTCCGGCGGCGGACAGGACCTTGGCCGCGTTGGCGAGTTCCGCGTCCAGCGTCGTGCGGCGGTATCCCTGCACGACGGCGCGGGTGTCGCGCAGGGCGTCGACCGCGAGCTGCCGCACCTCCGCCATCTGGGCGGCGGCCCGCGCCGGGTCGGCGTCGGCGAGCCGGGCGGCCAGCTCGCTCTTCAGCGCGATGACCTGCAGATGGTGGCCCTGGATGTCGTGCAGGTCGGCGGCGAAGCGGAGCCGCTCGTCCTTGACCGCCAGCTCCGCGGCCATCCCGCGCGCCTGGTTCAGCCGGTCGGCGACGTCCCAGGCCCAGAGCATCCCGAGCATCGTCCACGCGGTGAAGGCGACGAGCCCGGCGGGGAACGCGGTCGCGAGCCGCCATCCGTCGCCGGTGGCCGCGCCCGCCGTCCCGCCGATCGCCGCGGCGGCGACGATCGCGGCCGCGATCAGCACCCGGCGCCGCTCCGGCGGCAGGAACGTCGCGGCGACCGACGCCATCACCGCGGGCGCGAGCGGCCACAGCCGCTGATCGGGGAGCGCCAGCGGGATCACGCCCAGCACAGTCGCGGCCGCCCCTCCGGCCGCCAGCCACGCCACCGGCGGACGCCCCACGACCGCCCCGGCGGACGGCAGCCGCCGCCCGATCAGCACCACCAGCGCCGCGGTCAGGACGAGCAGCGCCACGGCGGCGACGGCGCGTCCCCAGGCGGCAAGGTCGGGATGCGCGATCCAGTCCTTGGCGAACAGGGCCATGAAGAGGACGAACGTCCCGGTCAGGGTCCAGCGGGTGTGGCGGCGGAATCGCTCCAGGCCGCCCGAGCCGGGCCCGCCGGTCTCGCGCCCGTCCGTCTCGCGGCCGCCGGTCTCGCGGCCGCTCGCGTCGGGGAGCGGGAGGCGGCGGGCCCCGGCGCCGGGGGGCGCATGACAAATGTCATCGGATCCCATGACGTCTCCCTGCTCTTCCGTGCGGTTCCGGCACTGCCGGACGTTCCCGGCGTCCACCACCGTAGAACCCGAAGATACCCCACCCCCGTACCGAAGGGACATCGTGATGACGACGGACACCGGCCGCCCGCGAACGATCGCCTGGCGGCACTTCCTGCGCCACTACTTGGAGATGATCGCGGCGATGGTCGTCGGGATGGCCGTTCTCGGCATCGCCGTCCGCGGCCTCCTCACCCTCGCCGACCTGGAGTTCCCCGGGGGCGCCGAGTGGTCCTCGCTGGAGATGGCCGCCGAGATGTCGGCCGGGATGGTCATCTGGATGCGCTATCGCGGGCACGGCTGGGCGAGCTCCCTGGAGATGACGGGCGCCATGGTCGCGCCGCTCGCCGTCCTGTTCCCGCTGCTGTGGCTGGGCGCGATCCCGGGTGACTCACTGATGCTCCTGGAGCATCTCGTGATGCTGCCCGCGATGTTCCTGATCATGCTGCGCCGCCGCGCCGAGTACGGGAGCGCCCGTCATGTCTGACACCGTCACCGCCGGACGGCGCCTCCGGCCGGCCGTCACCACCGCCGCCCGGCGCTTCTGGCCCGCCGCCCTCGCGGCCGCGATGGCCGTCCCGAACCTGGGCGGGGGCGGGACGGAGCAGGTCACGTCCCTGGCGCGGGCGCTCTGCCTGCTGCCCCTGCTGTACCTGGTGGTCGAGACGTTCCAGTGGCGGCGGGGGTCATGGGCGGTGCTCGCCGTCCTGATCGCGTCCTTCACCGTCCTGGAGGCGGTGGACGTGGCCGACCCCGCGGCGGTCGCGGCGGCCGTGGCGCTGGCCGTCCTGGTGTGGGGCGCCGTGAAGGGACGCATGTTCCGGTCGAAGCCTCTCCAGGCCCAGGCGCTGGGCATGATCGGGTTCGGCGCGGTGGCGCTGATCGGCCTGGTCATCGACACGGACGCGGGACGCTACATCGTGGCGGCCGGCTGGTTCGCGCACGGCCTCTGGGACCTCGTCCACCTCAAGCTCGACAAGGTCGTGCTCCGCTCGTACGCCCAATGGTGCGCCGTGGTGGACGTCCTCATCGCCGCCGGCCTGGTCTTCCTCCCTTGACCCTCCCCACCGCGCCCGACCCAATCACCGCGCCGATCACGCCGGTTCCGGCCGTGATCGGCGCGGCCGTGCGTTGCGACCGCCGTGCGCTGCGGGGCGTCACCATCTGTCGGCGGAGTACGGCCTGAGCCACAGGACGACCTGCAGCGTGACCGCCTTGAACCAGGCCTGGTACATGCGCTCGACGTCCGCTTCGCCGTGGCCCTTCTTAGCGAGGAACGGACGCATCGTCGCCGTGATCGGGTAGATGAAGGCCACCATGTGGCGCAGCGGAATGTGGGGCACGGACGGGGCGCCGTCGGTCTGGTTCTTCTTGTCGTAGGTGTGCCGCAGGCCGATCTCGTGGGCGTAGGAGAGCCATTCCTCGTCGTGCGGGCGGCGGCAGGTGTCCATGATCCACTGGCCGAACCGTCCGCGGACGCGCGCCAGGTAGTCCCCCAGGACCGCGCCGTCGGGCGTGGCGAAGTAGGCGACGAGGTGCGGGTGGGAGGCGACGAACCCGTACCAGACGTCCAGGACGTCCTCGACCTGGTCCTCCAGGACGTCCCCCGCCATGCGCAGGGCCTCCGCGTCCTCGGCGGTGAACAGGACGCTCGCCTCCAGCTGGGCCAGCTCGTCCATCGAGACCGGGCTGGGCGGTGTCGAGCCATAGGTGTATCCGGCCGGGACCTGCGTGGTCATGGGTGCCGCCTCTCCATTAATAGGACTCCTATGTGTTTATAGAGAGGAGTCCTATAGGATGTCAAGCATGGATCGACCGCCGAACAGCGAAGAAGTCGCAGAGAAGACGGTCGACGCTCTCGAACGGCTGACCGTTGCCTACCGGTCCTTCAGCCAGCAGGTGGCGAGCGCCCGGCGGCTCAGCCCGTTGCAGTCGCAGCTGCTCACGGTGCTCGCGGCCGGGCCGCCGCCGGCCGCGCACATCGACGCGCTGCACCGCGAACTGCAGGTCGCGCAGCCCACGGTCAGTGACGCGGTGACCGCGCTGATCTCGAAGGGGCTGGTGACGCGACGTCCCGATCCGGCCGACCGGCGCAGGCAGCGGCTGTCCCTGACCCCGGCGGGCCTGGAGGCCGCGGACGGCATCGCCGGCCGGCGCGGGGAACTGGTCTCCGCCGTCGGCGCACTACCGGACGGCGCGGGCGAGACGGTCCTGAACTCGCTCCTGCTCCTCATCGCGCACCTGCACCGCGAAGGCGTCATCACCGTGGCCCGCACCTGCCTGACCTGCCGATTCCATGAGACGCCCGACGGGCACCACCATTGCGCGCTGCTGAACCTGCGGCTCGACGCCGGCGATCTGCGGGTCAATTGCCCCGAACACCAGCCCGACACGACTCTCCTGGCCGACCCGGCGCCCGGCTGACGACCATTCGGATCGCGGACCACGGCTGCCTCACCCGGCCATGGAACGCCTACCCGATCGGGGCACGCCATTAGGCAGATATCGCCTATTGATCGCCTGATGCTCGGGAGACTTTGACGATTATTTCGCGGCGGTGCGCTGGTTCGGTCGCTGGCCTGCGCCGGTTTGTCCCGTGCTAATCCGCGCTCGCAAGCGAAGTCTTGCCGCCTATCGGACGGAGGGTTAACGTTCAACTACCCAAATAGGAAAATTTCCTATTGATAAGGACCCCCCGCCATGAAGTCAGCACGTCGCAAGGTCGCCGCGGTCGCCGCAGGCGTCGGAATCGCCCCCCTCATCACCGTGGTCCTGCCCGCCACCTCGGCGTACGCCCACGGCTACGTCTCGTCGCCGTCGAGCCGGCAGGCCCAATGCGCGCAGCGGATCGTCCAGTGCGGTCAGATCCAGTGGGAGCCGCAGAGCGTCGAAGGGCCGAAGGGCCTGCAGAGTTGCAGCGGCGGAAACGCCCGCTTCTCCGATCTCGACGACGACAGCAAGCCGTGGCGCCCCAGCACGGTCGGCAACACGGTGACCTTCAACTGGACGTTCACCGCCCGGCACAGCACCAGGGACTACGAGTACTTCATCAACGGCAAGAGCCTCGGGAAGTACGATGCCCGCGCCTCGTCCCACACGGTCAATCTCGGTAGAGTGACCGGCCGGCAGAAGGTCCTCGCGGTCTGGAACATCGCCGACACCGGCAATGCCTTCTACGCCTGTGTCGACCTGCAGGTGCAGTGACATCCGCCTGATTCACATCCGCCTGATTAACATCCGCAGCGCGGACCCACGAACGACCCGCAGGGGCCATAGCCTCCGGATTATGGCCGGGTGACATTGGGCACAGGGCCTCGGCGTGGGGGACCATCGCTATGGGTGACAACTCCGCTCCACCGCGTTCGATCACCCGCGTACGGCGGTCGCCGGCGGGGCGGAGGCAGTCGCGGTCACCCGTCGTGACCGGCGCGTTCCCTCCAGGCGCGCACCGGGAACTCCACCCCCAGCGCGACAGGAACGCCGCTATGCCATCCGACCCTTCGTACCGCCCATCCGCCGATCCGCGCGACCATTTCGACGGGCCTGATCATTTCGGCGACCCCGGCCATTTCGGCGTCCCCGGCCATTTCGGCGTCCCCGGCCGTTTCGAGGGCCCTGACGATTTCGCGGGCAGCGGCTATTTCGACGGCCATGACCAGGAGCTGGCGGAGATCAGGCACGAATTCAACAGCTCCCACGCGGGCGGGTGGGGGATCGTCTACGACCGGCGAACCCAGCGGTGGACGGCCGTCCGGAGCATGGACGGCCGCATCCGCATCGTCCACGCGGGCTGCGCCGACGAGCTGCGCGAACGGATCATTTCCGGCCAGTGGGCATTGGAGGCGGGCCCGGCGGCCGCCGACGGCGTCCGGACGGGCTCGAAAGCCCACTGGCGCGCGGCCAGCTCAGGTCTACGCAGGCGGACGCGGTAGACCGATCGGATTGGGGAAAGGCATCTCCCTGCCGTCCACTACCGCGCGGGTGAATGGCGCGAGCATTCGGTGGAGGCTCCCGGGGTCGTTCAGTGCCCGGTAAGGCGGCACGGCCAGCGCGTCCGTGCGGCGTTCGATGTCCGCTCTCAGGGACCGGCCCGCTTCGGTCGCGCCTTCGCCGTCCACGAGCCCGCGGGCGGCGAGCGCCTCGGCTGCCTCGTCCCATTCCTCGCGCGACCATCCGCGGCTTTGCAGCAGCAATTCCACGGGGACGTTGCCCACGGCGGAGGCCAGGACATTCGCCTCCAGACCGTTCAGGCCTTCGGCCGTCAGGACGGCGACGTGCCCGTCGCCGCGGTGCTCCCGCAGCGTCGTCGCCAGCTGCCACAGCGCCGCGACGGGATCGTCCGGCAGGGTCAGGTCGCGGTTGGCCGCGAACAGCGTCCGCCCGGCGGCGTCGGCCGCCTCGACGGCCGTGCGCAGCCGCGGCACCGCCTCGGCCGCCACCTCGTCGAATCCCTGCGCCAGCCGCCGGAGCGCCTTCGCGGCGGTCGCCTCCCGCATGCGCAGGATGTTTTCGGGGGAGGCGAACGTCCAAGCGTCCGGCACCGCTCGCCGCACCCGGCCAGGGTGGAAACCGTAGAAGGTCGCCTCGATCACACCGGAAGGCGCGGGGCCCAGCGGGGCGCCGCGGCTCCCGAAGTAGCCCATCCAGAATCCTTTGAGGCCGACGTCCTTGTTCCCGTCGATGCACTCGGGCGAAAAGTACGTCACCGAGTGGAGCGGTTCGAGAACGACCCAGAAATCCCGCGCGATGGACATATTCACCCTGATTCCCATTCCCAGCTATGACCAATCCGGCCCCGTGGCGCGAGGCGCCGCGCCACGGAGCCGCGCCACGGGGCCGTGCCAGACGCTAGGCGAACGCGGGCATCAGGTGCTCGTGGATCAGGCGGAGCTGGCCGTCCACGTCGGGGACGCCGGTGAGGTCCCGCCCGGTGAAGGTCTTCACCAGCGCCGGATCGGTGATCGCGCAGATCATGTGGTTGACGCCCGCCGGGGCGATGTCGCTCTCGATCTTGGCGCGGACCTCGTCCGGGGTGCCCGCCAGGGACAGCCGCTCGGTGATCTCCGGGGTGGTCTTCTCGATGCCGCCGGCCAGGTCGCCCGCGCCGATCGCCTCGATGATCGGGGCCATCTCCGCCGGGTCGACGCCGTTGCGCTCCAGCTGCTCGGGCGGCATCGCCGACGCGTACAGGCCGACCATGCTGCGCGCCGCCTCCTTGGCCGCGGCCGAGTCGGGGCCGACGGCGAACACCACCCAGGCGCCGATGTCGAGCGTCCGCCAGTCCTTGCCCGCGCGCTCGGCGCCCACCTTGACGTGCTCGACCGCGTACTCGTACGCGCCGCGGGAGTAGCTCAGCGCGTGGTGCACGCCGTCCGACAGCTCGCCGGCCGCCTCGAACGACTTCGGCCCGCGCATCGCGCCGATCTTGACCGGCACGTGCTTCTGGACGGGACGCGCGAACGTGAACAGCCCGTCGTAGGAGTAGAACTCGCCGTCGCGGGTGATGGCGCCCTCGTCCAGCAGGGTCCGGACGACCGCGACGGCCTCCTTCACCCGCGTGAGCGGCTTGGTGGTCGCCCAGTCGATCTTGTACTGGGCGAGCACCCCGAAGTTGCCGCTGCCGAGGACGACCTCGGCGCGGCCGCCGGTCAGCTCGTCCAGCGTCGCGGCGGCCTGCGCGATCAGCGACGGCTCGCGCAGCGTCACCGCCGACACCGACGGGCCGAGCCGGATCTGCGAGGTGCCCGCCGCGGCCGCCGCGAACAGCAGCCACAGGTCCTTGTGCCACGGCTCGTCGGCCGCGTACACCGCGTGGAAGCCGAGCTCGTCGGCGAGCCTGATGGAGGCCAGCGACTCGGAGAGGGGGTAGTCGGGAAGCATGGCGTAGCTGAACTTCACGAGGAAACGTCTCCTTGTGGTGCGCGCCTTAGCGCACGGTTCGGGGGCTGTGGGAGATCGTAGGTGCTGCCGTGTGCCCAAAGGGTCACTTCCCGTGCACATCCCCCAAAATCGAGCCGTTACGGCTCAACAGCCGCCTTACGCGCCAGGACGAGCCGGTAGCGCGGGCTGCCGTCGTCGCGTTGGCCCAGCGCCGCCAGCGGAATGGTCGTCACGCTGAATCCGGCTGCCGCCAGGTCATCGCGGACGGCGTGCAACGGGCACGTGCGGTAGTACATGACGAACCGCGGACGCCACACGGCATTGCGCGCACGCATGGCCAGGTCGAAGGCGAGCAGCGCCCAATACCAGCCCGAGACGATGGGCGGCGGCCCGCCGATCGGGAAGGCGAACAGCCCGCCGGGCCGCAGCGCGCGGTGCACCCCGGCGAACAGCGCGGGCCGTTCGGCGGGCAGGAAGTGCCCGAGCGCCCCGAAGGTGACCGCGAGATCGAAGCCCGCGGCGAAGGGCAAGGCACGGACGTCGGCCCGCACCCACCCGGCGTCCGGATGCGCGTCGCGCGCTTGGCCGCGCGCTTGGCCGCGCGCTTGGCCGCGCGCTTGGCCGCGCGCTTGGCCGCGCGCTTGGCCGCGCGCTTGGCCGCGCGCCTGGTCGCGCGCTTGAGCGAGCATGCCGGCGCTGAAGTCGACGCCGGTGATGCCGTCCTGGCACAGGGCCCCGAGGACCCGCATCCCCGCGCCGGTGCCGCAGCACACGTCCAGCCCTTGTCCGAACGGCCCGAGCGGACGCAGCGCGTCGAGCGTCGCATCGAGAATGCCGTCCGGGGTGCGGAACGGCGTGTGGTCGAACTTCGGTGCGAGCAGGTCGTAGCCGCGCTCGACCGAGGACATCGCCTGGATCGCCAGTTCACGCAAAGACGGACCTTGAGCCGAGAACACCGCCCAAGGCTACTTCCAGCCCACCGGGAGCCTGACCGGCCCGGTCCTGGCAGAACGGCCGGTGGTCGCCGTCCCGCGTATTCTGGGACGACGTGCGACCGCGCGAACGGTGGCCGGAACCAGGGGTGACCGCAGACGGTGACAGGGAGCAGGGACGTGGGGACCAATGGCGGGGCGCGTCCCGGGCGCAGGCCCACCCTCCTCGACGTCGGGCGCCTGGCGGGGACGTCGACGGCCGTCGTCAGCTATGTCCTCAACGGTGGTCCCCGTCCTGTCTCCGCCAAGACGCGGGTCAAGGTCGAGGAAGCGATCCAGATGCTCGGCTACCGGCGCAATCCGCTCGCCGGCGCGTTGAGCGGTGGCCGGTCCAACCTCATCGGCCTGCTGGTTCCCGACACGGCGAACGCCTTCTTCGGCGAGCTCTCGCGCCACATCGAGGCGGAGGGGCGCCGCCGGGGCATGCTGACGCTGCTCGGCAACATCGGCTACGAGTCGTCCCTGGGCGACGAATACAGCGAGGCCTTCGCTGAGCTGCGCCCGCGCGGGATCTTCGTGACGACCGGCGAGGAGCCGCCGCCGGAGGACGAGACCCCCCGCGTCTACCTGCAGTGGGCCGCCCCCGACACCGCCTCGCCGAGCGTGGTCTTCAACGACCTGGAGGGCGCGGAACTCGCCGTCGAGCACCTGCTCTGGCACGGCTACGAGGACATCGTCTGCGTGGCGGGCGGCATCGAGGGGGGACCGGCGGAAGGCCGGGAGGGCGGCTGGCGCCGGGCGATGGAGCGCGCGGGACTGCCCACGGACGGCGGGCTCGTCCGGGTCTCCTTCGACAGGGTCGAGGCGGAGCGGACGGTGCGGCCGGTCCTGGAGCGCGCGAACCGTCCCCGCGCGATCTACGCCACGACGGACGAGCAGGCGTTCGTGACGATCCGCGCGGCGACGAGCCTGGGCCTGCGCGTGCCCGACGACCTCGCGGTCGTGGGCTTCGACGGCGTCCGCGAGGCGCGGCTCGGGAGCTTTCCGCTGACCACCGTCAGCCTTCCGCTGGAGGACCTCGCGGCACGCGCCTTCGACGTCCTGGAGGAGACCTTCTACGGGGACGGGGGGCCGGTGCCGTCCGTGGTCCTGGACGGCACGCTCAGCATCGGCGTGACCTGCGGCTGCTGATCGCGCCCCGTTTCCGCTCCGCCGCGTGAGGCCGCTCCGCGTGAGGCCGCCCCGCGGCGTGGGGCCGCTCCGCGTGGGGCCGCTCCGCGTGGGGCCGCTCCGCGGCGTGAGGCCGCTTCGCATGGGGCCGCCCCGCCGCGCGAGCACACGGCGGGGCGGGGTCCCGCGGCAGGGCCTTTACCGCGGGGGCTCGTGCTCGTCCGACCCGTAGGTCGGGCTCAACGACAGGGCGCTGAACCGGAACGGGCGGTCGACGCGGTTGAAGCCGAGCGGGCAGTGCCGGACGCCGGCCGGGAGGTACACGGCGCCGCTCGTCGTGATCGTGTGACGGACGCCTTCGATGTCGAGGTAGATCTCCGCGCCGAGGTCGTCCACGTCGTCCGGATCGTTGCCGTGCCAGATCAGGACCTCGTCGTAGTCGTGCTCGTGCTCCTTGACCCACTGCACGGGGTCGTCGCACTTCCCGATCCACGTGTAGGTCAGGTGGATCTTGCTCTGCGGGACCTCCTTCGCCCGCATCAGGGCGAGCGCCGCGCCCACGTTGTCCGGTTCGACGACACCGGCGGCGGCGCCCTCGTTGACGAGGTCGTCGAGGCAGTTCTGCATCTTCCTGACGAACAGGTGCTCGTACGGACTGGTCATCGTCCCTCTTCTTTCCTCTGGTTCGCCTCTGGTTCGCCTCTGGTTCGCGCCCGGGCGGCCTGCGCCGAGAGTAGCAGCGTTCTAATCGATTAGACATCGGCGAGACGGTGCCGCCAAGGGATTGTCGCGCACCTCTTCCCCCAGGCCAGATGCCGACGTACTCTGTGGCGAAGCTCGTCCGGGTTCAGGTAACGGGGAACCTGATCTAACGGATTAGATCTCGGAACAGGAGTGACCCGGTGATGCGCAGACCCCCACGCTTCGGATCCGTCCCCGTGTCAGGCACGCCCGCCGGAAATCCTCCGGTCAGGCCGCGCGCCGGACGTCCGCCGGTCAGGCTGCTCGCCGCCGCGACCGGCGTCGCTCTCACCGCGGCGACGCTCGCGGGCTGCGCCCCTCCGGACCGGGCGGGCGGCGGCAGCAGCGGCACGCTCCGCATCGCCGCCTCCACCGACGCGGGCGAGAGCCTGAACCCCTACGCGAGCAACCAGAGCCCCACCCAGGAACTCCGGAGCGCCCTGCTCTACGAGGGCCTCACCCACCTGAGCCCCACGGGGAGGCTCGAATGGCGCCTCGCCACCGAGATGACGCCGAACGCCGACCTCACCGTGTGGACGATCAAGCTCCGCCCCGGCGTCACGTTCTCCGACGGGAGCGACTTCACCTCCGCCGACGTCGTGGCGAGCATCAAGTACCTGCGCGACCCCGAGCACGCCGTTCAGGGGCTGGCGCTGATCGAGATGATCGACCCGGACGAGGTCGAGGCGGTGGACCGGCTGACCGTCCGGGTCGGCCTGAGCAGGCCCTTCGGCCCGTTCAAGGACGTCTGGGCGAACGTGTTCCTCCCCATGACCAAGGCGGGCACCGCGCCCGCGAAGCCGATCGGCACCGGCCCGTTCGCCGTCAGGAGCTTCACCGCCGGACGGCAGTCCAGCCTGAAGCGGTTCGACGGCTACTGGGGCGCCAAGCCCAAGCTCGAAGCGGTCGAGATCATCGAGTACCAGAGCCAGCAGGCGCAGGCGAACGCGCTGCTCTCCGACCAGGTCGACGTGGCCTCGGGCGCGACCCCCGCCATCGCGAAGTCGCTCGGGGGCAAGGACGGCGTCGAGCTGCTCGACAGCAAGGGCGATTTCACGCTGCGGATCGGCCTCAACACGACCGTGGCGCCATTCGACGACGTGCGCGTGCGGCAGGCGCTGCGCCTTCTCATCGATCGGCGGGAAGTGGTGTCCAACGCCTTCGGCGGATACGCGCGGGTGGCGAGCGACCATGAGGCGGGGACGCCGCAATGCCCGGCGCCGGACGTTCCTCAGCGCCAACAGGACATCGGGCAGGCGAAGAAACTCCTCGCCGAGGCCGGTCAGAGCGACCTGTCGTTCTCGATCGCGACCGACGGGCTTCTGCCCGGCATGCAGGAAATGGCCCAGGTGTTCTCGGAGAACGCCGCGAAGGCGGGAGTGAAGGTCGACGTCAACGTCATCACGCCGCAGGAGTTCCTGTCGAAATGGGGCAAGTGGCCGGTGTACGTCGACTTCAACACGCTGCCCTACCTGCCGTACGTGATCACGTCGCTGCTGCCCCGGCGCGTCGCGAACGCCACGCACTGGGACGACCGCGAATTCGGCAGGCTCGCCGAAGAACTGTTCGCGGCGCCTGAATCGCGGCAGTGCCCGATCATGAACCGGATGCACAAGATCGAGTACGAGCAGGGGCCGATGATAACGCCCGCGTTCGTCAACGTTCTGCTGCCCTATCGCAGCAGGGTCCGGGGGCTGGTGACGGACGTGAGCGGCCGCCCCCTCTCCTTCCTGTCGAACGTGACAGTCGGAAAGTGACGTAGGCCGTCATGTCGAAACCGGCGGCGCTGATGCGCATTTCCCATCGCGGTTCACCATCGACTCCGAATGGCGCGACGGTCCCTTGGCTGGTACGCCGTCTCCTTGCGGGCGTGCTCATTCTCTTCCTGGTCTCGGTGCTGCTGTTCCTCGTGACGCAGGCGCTGCCGGGAGACGTGGCGCGGATCATCCTCGGCAAGGACGCGACCGCCGACCAGGTGGCCCGCCTTCGGCAGCAGCTCGGGCTCGACCGGCCGCTCGTCGCCCAGTACTGGCAATGGCTCACCGGCGTCCTCACCGGGCAGATGGGGACGTCTCTCGAAAACGGCGAGCCCGTGGCGGACATCGTCGGCCCGAGAATGTTCAACTCGTACACGCTGGGCTTCGTCTCGATGGCCCTCATCATCCCGCTGGCGGTGCTCGTCGGCGTCTTCACCGCTCACAAGCGCGACGGCGTGCTGGACAAGGCGTTCGTCGCGGCCTCTTCGCTTTTCACCGCGCTCCCCGCCTTCGTCGTGGGAATGCTGCTCATCGCGTTCTTCGCCACGTCCGTTCTCGGCGTCCTCCCGGGAGTCTCGGACATTCCGCCCGGGGACATGCCCTGGTGGTATCCGGCGAAGCTCGTCCTTCCGGTCGCCTCCCTCACGCTCCTGGGCGTCATGTATCTCGGACGCCTGGTCCGCGCCTCCTTCATCGACGCGATGAACAGCGACTACGTCCAGACGGCGATATTGAAGGGGCTCAGCGGACGGCGAATCCTGTTCCGGCACGCCCTTCCCAACGCGGTCGCGGCGAGCCTTCCGGCGGCCGGCCTCGTCGCGGCGATCACCATTACCGGAGTCGTCGTGGTCGAGGAGGTCTACTCCTATCCGGGGCTCGGGACGGCGGTGGTCAACGCCGTGAACTCCCATGACCTGCCCGTCATGCAGGCCTGCATCCTCATACTCGCGACCACCTACTACCTCTTCAACCTTCTCGCTGACGTCCTCGCGGCGATGAGCAGAACGCGATGAAGGAGCGAAATGTGGAAACGAAAGGCGATCTCTCGGTCCTCGGCCGCGCCGTCCGCACCGGGCAGGCCCGGCTGGGCATCGCGCTTCTCACGATCGTCGGACTCGTCATCGTGTTCGGGCACTTTCTCGCGCGCCACGCCCCTGACGCCATTGTCGGGCCGCCTCTGGAAGGTCCGGGCGGGCGGTTCCCGCTGGGCACGGACGTCCTCGGCCGCGACGTCCTGAGCCGCCTGCTCCACGGCGGCCTCAGCCTTTCGTGGATGGCGATCCTCGCGGCCGGTCTCGGCGTTTTCCTCGGCACCCTCGTCGGCCTCACCGCCGCCTACAAAGGGGGAGCCGTCGACGCGTTGCTCATGCGCGCCATGGACGTCCTGCTGAGTTTCCCCGAAATCCTTTTCGTGCTCCTCTTCGTGTCCATGCTCGGCCGGAGCACGCTGCTGACCGCGGTGCTCGTCGGAGTGGCGTTCGTGCCCGGTGTCTCTCGCGTGATGCGCGGAGCGGCCCTTCCGGTGATCGGCAGTGAGTACGTGCTGTGGGCGAAAGCGAACGGCCTGCCGCCGACGCACATCCTCGTCCGCGAAGTGCTGCCAGGCGTGACCTCGCCGCTCATGGTCGAGACCGGTATGCGGCTCGTCTGGGCGGTCTCGGCGATCGCGTCGCTGAGCTATCTCGGGTTCGGCATCGCGCCGCCCGCGGCGGACTGGGGCCTGATGGTCGGCGAGAACCAGGACGGCCTTCCGGTCGCTCCCCTTCCGGTGCTGGCGCCGATCGCGCTGATTCTCATGATGGCGCTCGGCGGAAACCTGATAGCCGAATCCGTCGCCAGAACGGTCGGCCGCACGGAAGGGAGAAACTGACGTGCCGAAAGAGGTGGAGGTCTCGGGCGTCACCGTAACGGTCGACGCCACCGGGAATGACATCGTCCAGGACGTCTCTTTCCAACTCGGCCGCGGCGAGGTCATGGGCGTGGTCGGCGAATCGGGCTCCGGAAAGAGCACTCTCGCGCTCGCCCTGCTGGGATTCGCGCGAAAGGGCACGACCATCACGGGCGGGCGAGTGGTCATCGACGGCGTCGACCTGCTCACCCTCCCGGAAGCGGAACTGCGTCGCGCGCGGGGGAGCAAGGTCGCCCACGTCGCGCAGGACCCGGCGACCGCGCTGAACCCGAGCCTGAGCCTCGCGACCCAGCTCACCGAGGGCCTGCGGGCGCCGAAACGCGAGGCGCTGCCGCGCGTCCGGCGGCTGCTGGAGACCGTGGGGCTGCCGAGCGACCGGGCGTTCCTCAAGCGCCGTCCCCGGCAGCTCTCCGGCGGCCAGCAGCAGCGCGTCGCCATCGCGATGGCGATCGCCGCCGGGCCGCGGCTCATCGTGCTCGACGAGCCGACCACCGGACTCGACGTCTCCACCCAGGCCCGCGTGCTGGAGCTGGTCCGCGACCTCTGCCGCGACCACGACATGGCGGCGATCTACGTCTCCCACGACCTCGCCGTCGTGGCCGACGTCGCCGACCACGTCACCGTCATGTACGGGGGAGAGGTGGTCGAGAGCGGCGGCGACCGGGACGTGCTCGTCCGCGGCGCCCACCCGTACACGCGCGCGCTGCTGGCCGCCGTCCCGTCCGCGACCCATCGGCAGCGGCTCGTCCCGATTCCCGGGCGCGCCCCGAGCAGCGCGGACGAGAGCAGGCAGGGCTGCGTCTTCGCGCCGCGCTGCGAGCACGCAGCGGCCGAATGCGGGACGACCCGTCCCGAACTCGTGCCCGGACCATCGGGGACGCTGACACGCTGCCTGCGCATCGACGAGGTGATCCGCACCCCCCGAATTCCGCGGCTCTCAGCCGAGACACCCGCTGTCTCCGGTGGCGGAAAAGACGTGTTCTCCATTTCCGAGCTGAACGCAGGCTACGGCGGCAGACAGATCTTGTTCGACGTTTCCTTCAGCCTCGCCCGAGGCGAATGCCTGGCCCTTGTCGGTGAGTCGGGCAGCGGCAAGACCACACTTTCGCGCTGCCTCGTCGGTCTGCACGAAGAGCACAAAGGGACTCTCACGTTCGAGGGTCGCCCGATTCCGGCCAGAGCGGCTGAGCGCGGCAAGGAGACCCGCCGCGAATTGCAGTACGTTTTCCAGAATCCGTACAGCTCGCTCAATCCCCATCGCAGTGTGGAGAGCAGCCTGCTCGTCCCGCTGCGGCACTACTTCGGGATGAGCGCGCGCGAGGGCGGAAAGCGGGTGCGGGAGGCGCTCGAACGCGTGGAGATCCCCGCACGGCTCGCCGGTCGCCGCCCGGCGGAACTGTCCGGAGGACAACGCCAGCGCGTCGCGATCGCGCGCGCCCTCGTCTGCGGGCCGAAGCTGCTCATCTGCGACGAGGTGACCTCCGCCCTCGACGTGTCGGTGCAGGCGTCCGTGGTGGAACTGCTGCGCTCGCTCCTCGACGACGGACTGTCGATGATCTTCGTCACGCACAACCTGGCGGTGGTGCGCAGCATCGCGGACAGCGTCGTCGTGCTGAGCGAGGGCCGGGTCGTCGAGTCCGGCACGACCGACCGGGTGCTCACGGCGCCGTCGCACCCCTACACGCGGAGTCTCCTCGCCGCCACCCTTGAGGTACCCGACACGTTCGAGCGCGCACTCTGACGAACGGCGTCCGCCGCCGTCCGGGAAGCAGATGCCGATGGGCCGACGACCGCTCCCGAGTGGGACGCGGTCGCCGAGCCTGCGGGCGGGTTGGTCAGGGCCTGTCGTCCCCGGTGGGGGTGAGTTCCTTGCGGGGGGACGGGGGTTCGGAGGGTTCGGTGGTGGGTGAGGGGGGCGCGGTTTCGTCCATTCCTATTCGGGTGTGCAGGTGGCGGGCCCAGGTCGGTGCCCACCAGTTCGCGTTTCCGGCGAGCTTCATCAGGGCCGGGACGAGGGTCGCACGGACGATGAACGCGTCGATCAGCACGGCGATCCCGAGGCCGAGGCCGAACATCTTCATGAAGGTGACGCCGCTGGTGGCGAAGGCGAAGAAGGTGATGGACAGGACGAGCGCGGCGGCGGTGACGATCCGTCCCGTCTTGGCGAGGCCGGTGACGATCGCGGTGCGGTTGTCGCCGGTGCGGTCGTACTCCTCCTTGATCCGCGCGAGCAGGAAGACCTCGTAGTCCATCGACAGGCCGAACGCGACGGCGAACATGAGCAACGGCATCGCGGTGTCGGTGAGGCCGGTGGCGGTGAATCCGAGGGTGCCGGAGAGGTTGCCGTCCTGGAAGATCCAGACCATGGCGCCGAGCATGGCCGTCAGGTTGAGGGTGTTGAGCGCGATCGCCTTCACCGGGACGAGGAAGCTGCCGAACATCAGGAACAGCAGGACGAGCGTCGCGAGGGCGATCCAGAGCCCGGCCCACGGGGCGACGGAGAAGATCGCGTGCTTGGTGTCGACGAGATCGGCCGTGCTGCCGCCGACGAGGGCCTCGAACGGCGGGTCGAGGGCGCGCAGGTCGTGCACGAGGTCCTGGGCGTCCTGCGACATCGGCATCGCGGTGGGCACGACCTCGAACCACTGACCGGACTCGGCGGCGTAGCGTGCCGACTGCGCCGTGGGGCCGGCGACCTGGCGCCCGTCCGTCCAGGTGCCGCGTGCGGTGACGACCCTGGCGACGTGCTCGACGCGTGATGCGTCCGCGAAGTACGCCTCGGTGGCGGCCGGGTCCGGCGTCCCGTTGATCACGACCGGGTTGGCTTCGGCGGCGAAGCCGAAGTCGCGCTGGACCTGCTCGGTCGCCTGCCGGGCGGCGTCGCCGGACGGCAGCACGCGGGCGTCGGGGTTGCCGAACTGCACGCCGAGGAGCGGGCCGCTGAGAACCAGCAGCAGCGCGAGCACCGCGACGCTGACCAGGCCGGGGCGGCGGAGCACCCGTCGGGCGACGGCAGCCCACCGGCGGGACTCGCTCCCGCCGGCCTGACGCAGGCCCGGCAGCCGCCACGCGTTGACGCGGTGGCCCAGCACCTTCAGCAGCGCGGGGAGGGTGATCACGGCGACGAGCACGGCGACCAGCACCACGCCGACGCCGGCGTAGGCGAACGAGCGCAGGAAGAAGAGCGGGAACAGGACGAGCGCAGTCAGCGCCACGGCCACGGTCACCCCGGAGAACACGACGGTCCGTCCGGCGGACTCCACGGTGCGGACGACGGCCGCGTCGACCCCGTGACCCTTGTCCAGCTCCTCGCGGAACCGGGAGACCATGAGCAGCGAGTAGTCGACGGCCAGCCCGAGGCCCAGCGCCGTGACGAGGTTGATCGAGTACATGGAGACGTCGTTGAACCGGGAGATCGCCCACAGGACGAAGAACGCGCCGAACGTCGCCGCGCCGCCGACGACGAGCGGCAGCAGGGCCGCGACGACGCCGCGGAACACCAGCAGGAGCAGCAGCAGCGTCAGCGGGATGGCGATCATCTCGGCGAGCGCCAGGTCCTCCTCAAGACCGGTGCCGAGGGCCTCGCCGATGGCGGCCTCGCCGCCGATCTTGACGTCGACCGCGCCCCGGTCCCCGGCGAGCTTGTCCCGCACCCGCTGGACGGCCGCGCTCTGGGCCTCGTCCTCGCCGGGGGCGCGGGCGAGCATCAGCGCGGAGCCGCGGTCGCCGGAGCGCAGGGACGGCGGCGACCCGGGCCCCCAATAAGACTGCACTTGGTCGATTCCTTCGACGCGGGTGAGTCCCGCGGTCAGCGCCCGTCCGGCGGCCGCCGCCTCGGGGGAGTCGACGTCGCCGCCGTCCGCGGTGACGACGAGCAGGATGTCGGCGGTTCCGGCGTCGAACTCGTGCTTGAGCGTCTCGGCGGCCCGCGCGGAATCCGACCCCGGATCGTCGAACCCGCCGGACTTCAGGCTCCCGAAGACCCCGCCGCCGAGGATCACGGCCGCCGCGAACGCGACCAGGGAGCCGAAGAGGAGCAGCCTGGCGCGCCGGACGGCGAGCCTCCCGAGTGCGGTGAACATCATGACCTCCTTCACGGCCCGGCCGATCCGGACGCGTCCCGACGAAGCTAAGAGCGGGCGGGCCCCGGCGTCCTCGGCCCCGGGTGCCGGGCGGGCGGGCCCCCGGTACGGGAAACGGCGGCCCGCTCCTCCCGTGGGAGGAGGCGCGCGGGCACCCTGGTCGGAACCGGGGGCCGTGGCCTTGGCCTATGTTCCTGACATGCGTTCACTGCTCCGCGACCGCGACGAGTTCGTCATCGGGGCGGCCGTGCTGGCCACCGGCTTGGGTGTCCTCAACCTCGCCTACGCGGTGGACTGGGGCTGGATTCTGGCGCTGCTGATGGTCCCGGCGCTGATCGTCCGGGCGAAGTGGCGGTCGATGCCGGGCTGGCTCCTGCTCACGTGGGTGACGATCCCGGCCGCGGTGGGCGGCGTGACCGTCGTCACCCAGAGCGCCTACCTCGTGGTGGTGGTCGCGCTGGCGGTGGTCGCGTCCGGTCGGCCGCGACGGCTCGACACCGTCGTGATGGTGCTGTGCCAGGTGTCGCCGTTCCTGATCTGGGCGTTCGGGGGCGATGCCTGGCACAAAAGCGTCGGCGCCTGGCTCTGGTTCGGCGGGCTGCTGATCGGATGGGCCTTCGGCCGGGTGGTCGGGCAGCAGTGGGCGCTGATCGACGAGCTGGAACGCACCCGCACCAGGCTGGCCGAGACCGCCGTGGCCGAGGACCGCCAGCGCATCGCGCGGGACCTGCACGACCTGGTGGGGCACAGCTTCACCGTCGTCCTGCTGCACCTGTCCGGGGCGCGGATGATCCTCGACTCGTCGCCCGCGGAGGCCGCGGACGCGCTGCGACAGGCCGAGGACGTGGGCCGCAAGGGAATGGACGAACTGCGCCAGGCTTTGATACTCATGCGCCAGGGCACGCACTCGCTCGCCCCTGTCGATCCTGGTGAATTGGACGTCCTGTTGGCCACCTACCGCGACGCCGGAATGCGCATCGACATCGATGTCGCCGGGAACCTGGACGGCGTGTCGACCGCGCCGCGCATCGTCCTCCACGATGTGCTGCGGGAGGCCCTCACCAACGTCGCCAAACACGCCCCCGCGCCGGAGGCGACGATCCGCATCGGAATCGACCAGGAAAGGGTGACCGTGCGGGTCGAGAACGCGCTCCGCCCGGGCTCCGCGCACGTCGGCAGCGGCATGGGGCTCTCCGGGCTCGAACACCGGGTGGCCGCACTCAACGGCTACTTCGAGGCCCGTCCGGACGATGGGAACTGGGTCGTCCTGGCACGCCTGCCCCGCCGCCTCGCCGGGGCGTCCGCGTGATCCGGGTGCTCCTGGTCGACGACCAGCCGATGGTCCGCGCCGGGTTCGGGCTCATCCTGCGCAGCCAGCCGGACATCCAGGTCGTGGGGGAGCGCGACGACGGCGGCGACGTCGTCCAGGCCGCCGCCGAGTGCACGCCCGACGTGGTCTGCATGGACGTCCGCATGCCCGGCACCGACGGGATCGAGGCGACGCGCCGGCTGCGGGCCGCGGACGGCCCGCCGGTGTGCATCCTCACCACCTTCGACGACGAGGACCTGCTCTGGTCGGCGGTCGACGCGGGCGCGCGGGGGTTCGAGCTGAAGTCCGCCACGCCCGAGAACCTCATCGAGGCGGTGCGGACGGTCGCGTCCGGCGGCACCTGGATCGACGGCACGCTCCTCGGCCCGATCCTCGACTCCTACCGGCGGGTGGCCAGGCCGGCGGCGCGCCAGGACAACCGGGTCCACGCGCTCACCGAACGCGAGCTCGACGTGCTGCGCCTGATGGCGCGCGGCGCGTCCAACCGGGAGATCGCCGATCGGCTGTTCCTCGCGGAGACCACGATCAAGACCCATATCGGCACGCTGTTCACCAAGCTGGGGGCCCGCGACCGGGCCGCCGCCATCGTCTTCGCCTACGACGCGGGGCTCGTCCAGCCGCAGGGGGGATCCGAGCCGCGCCGCGGCCGGTCGAACTCCTGATCCGGGCTGGTCACGCTCGGTGGAGGGGCTCGCGGTCCGGGCGGTAGGGGGCGAGCGCGGGTGACGCGTCGCCGTGGATCTCCTGGTCGATCAGGACGGCGAGCTGCGGGCCGAGCGTGATGCCGCTGTGGGTGACGGCCGTGTAGAGGCCGGGCCGCTGGAGGCCGATGAGCGGGTACCCGTCGACGGGCAGCGGACGGACGCACCGCCGCACCTCGACGACGTCGGCCGTGAGGCCGGGGATGACCGTGCGCGCCCGCGCGAGGAGTTCGGCGCCGACCGTCCGTAGCAGCGCCGGGGACGCGGACTCGTCGACTCCGGCGTCCAGGTCGACGGCCTCCAGGTTGAGGCCCCCGTGCTCCGCCGACCTGACCGACAGCCCGGGGGCGTGGACGAGCCCGTTCACGACGCCCTCCGCCGCCGAGGTGAAGGCGACGAGGCACGGGGCGGCCGAGCCGGGCGCGGACGGATCGACCAGCCGAAGGGGCACTCCGGCGGTGGCGAGGAGCGCGGGGCTGTGCCTGCCCGCCGCGCAGATCGTGAGGTCGGCGTGCAGGTTCCGGCCGTCGTCCAGCCGCACGCCGGTCACGCGGTCGCCGTCGGTGGTGAGGGCGACCGCGCGGTGGCCGGTGACGATGCTCGCGCCCGCTTCGCGTGCGCGTCCGGCCAGAGCGCGCGCGGCGGGGCCTCCGTGCACGTAACCCTCGTCGCGGTAGTGCGCGATGAGGGCGTCCTTTGGGGCATGGACGCGCGGTTCGAGGTGGCGCAGCCGGTCGAGGTCGACCAGTTCGGCGGCGTAGCCGAGGTCGGTGAGCCGGGCGACCCGGTCGGCCAGGTCGGATTTCGCGTCGTCGTCCGCCTCCCACGTGGTGTTGCCGGACGGCCGGTACCAGTCCGGGTCGCCGAAACCGGCGGCCAGGTCCCGCCAGGTGGACATCGCCGCCGTCCGCAGCCGGTGGTAGGCCGGGTCGGCGGGGTCGTTGGCGTTGAACCAGGCGTAGCTGGTGCCGGACGTTCCGGCGCCGGGCTCGTCCGCCTCGACCACCGTGACCTCGTCGGGGGAGCGCGAGCCGGGCGCCGGACGGGTCAGCCGGTCCGCGAGCGCGGCCCCGATGATCCCCGCGCCTACGACGAGTATCCGCATGCCCCTCAGAATGGCAGCCGTCCTCCGGCTTGGCGAGGGCGGTTCAGGCCGTGCGGACGGCGGTTCAGGCGGTGCGGACGGAGTGCGCCACGGCGCGGATCTCCTCGTCGGTGAGGAGCCGTCCGAGCCTGGCGAGCTCAGCGTGGCACCGCTCCACGATGGCCGGGACCAGCGCCGGATCGGCCTCGACGCCGAGACGGCGCAGGGCGGCCGCGGTCGCGCGCGGGCCGCTCTGCGGGGTCAGCGGGATCCGGCGCTCGTTGCCGAACAGGGCGGGCTCGACGGAGTTGTGCATCAGCGGATCCACCTCGGACTCCACGATGACCCAGTCGCCGCCGCCCCAGCAGAACGCGTCCCGGCCGGTGATCGGCTGGTTGGCCGCCGGTGCGCGGCCGGTCAGCACCGCGCCCGCCCTCGACAGGCCGGTCAGGGCGGCGAGCCGGATGCCCGTGTCCACCCCGTAGAGCGCCTCGAACGCGGCGGCCGTCGCGGCGAGATCGGCGTTGCCCGGGCCGCCGCAGTACCCGTTCACCGAGGACTCGACGACGACCGCCCCGGCCCGCGCCGCGGACACGGCGTTCGCGACGCCGAGGCCGAACGTGTTGTGCGGGTGGAGGCCGACCTCGACGTCCGGCGCGGCCTTCAGGGTCGTGTGGACGAGCCGTCCGAACGCCTCGGGGCCGACCCCGCCCGGCCCGTCGAACAGGGTGATCTCGTCGGCGCCCGCCTCCGCCATGATCGACGCGGTCTCGGCCAGCGCCTCGTCCGGCAGGAAGGACACCATCGTGAACGCCACCGCGACCCGCAAGCCCTGGGCGTGCGCGTGCCCGGCGACCTCGGCCGCCTGCGCGACGACCTCTTCCCGGGACGCCGGAACGGACGCGCGGTAGATCCCCGCCGCCGGGCCGAAGGCGGCCACGGCCACCTGGACGCCGTCGAACCCGAGGTCCCGCGCGAGGTCGACGCCGTCCGTCGCGGACACGAACGGGCAGTACACGACGCAGTCCGGCTGCTCCTCCCTGACCAGTGCCAGGTCGGCGCGGACGGCGTCCAGCGGGTGCCCGTCACCGTGATGCCCGGACCGGATCGGCGTGGCCAGGACGATCTCCGGCACCCCCGACCGGGCGAGCAGCCGCAGGAACGCGAGCTTCTCCTCAGGGGTCGCGACGACGCCGGGCAGCGACTCGATCGCCCGCATGGACGTGTCGCGGAGCCGGACGCGTTCGGGCATCGCGCCGGTCACCGCGCTGTCGCGGTTCGCGGGCGCCACCGACCAGCGGCCCGGCTCGTACGCGCCTGGCGTCCGGGAACGGTCGACGTCCGCACGGAATCGTGCGATCTGCGCCTCGGTCAGATCGTCCACGACTACCGCCGCCCTTCCCTGCCGGTGAGAGCGCTGATCGCCTCGGCGAACAGCGCGCCGTGCCGTTCCACATCGGACTCGGCCGTCATCGGCGACATCAGCGCGCCGCCGCTCATGGCGTTGATCACGATCCCGCGGTTGGCGAGGTACAGCCACAGCGCGTCGCGCGCCGCCGCGCCGACCCGCGGGTACAGCTGCCCGGCGTTGCGCGGCGGGGACGGGGTGAACGCGTACGAGACGCGGCCGCCGAGCCGTCCGACGTGCCACGGCAGGCCGTGCTCGGCGATGACCGCCGCGATGTCGCGTTCGTAGCGTTCGGCCAGGCGGCCCATGTGGGCGTAGTTCTTGTCGGTCATCACCTCGGTGAGCACCGCCCGCATGGCCCGGACGGCGAGCGGCCCGCCCGCCATGGTGCTGCCGAGGCCGCCGTCCCCGTGCTCGGTGTAGCGCTCCGCCGCGGCGGCCACCGCGTCGGACATCCCGTACACGCCCGCCGGGATGCCGCCCGCGATGGGCTTGCCCAGGGTGATCAGGTCGGGGTCCAGGCCGAACTCGCGGGTGCAGCCGCCGGGCCCGGCCGGGATCGTCTGCGTCTCGTCGATGATCAGCAGCGTGCCGGTGCGCCGGGTGAGGTCGCGGAGCGCGGCGTGGAACCCCGGCTCCGGACGGATCACCGCGCCGCCGTTCGTCATCACCGGCTCGGCGAGCACCGCGGCGACGTCACGCGGGGCGAGGGCCCGTTCGAGCGCGCCGAGATCGTTGAACTCGACCATCTTCGTGGTCTGGCGGACGTCCACGCCGTTGAGCTCGACGCCGGGCTCCGGGATCATGCCGTCCGGGGTCAGCACGGCGGCGGCCTGCTCCAGCGAACCGTGGTAGGCACGGTTGAACACCAGGACCTTCTGCCGTCCGGTGGTGACCTTGGCGAGCAGCATCGCAAAGCGGTTGGCGTCCGTCGCCGACACGGCGAACTGCCAGAACGGCAGGCCGAAGCGGCGCGCCAGCTCCTCGGCCACCGCGACGTGGTCCTCGCCCGGCCAGAGGGTGACGCTGCCCTTGTCGAGCTGGTCCCGTAGCGCCGCGACGATCGCGGGATGGTCGTGCCCCCAGAGCGCAGCCGTGGCGGCCATGCCGAAGTCGGCGTACTCGTGCCCGTCGATGTCATAGAGGCGGGCGCCCGCCGCGCGGTCAACGACGAGGGGCACCGGGGGCGGGAACTGGCTGATCCAGTGCTGCGGGGTGCCGTGCAGCTGGGAGCGGCGCGCCCGCTCGTGCAGCGCCGCCGCCCGCGGCCTGGCCCTGATCCAGTTGGCCCGTTCCGCCTCCAGCAGCGCGGCGAGCCGCTCCGGATCGATGCCCGGCGGCACGGTTTCCGGCGGCAAAGTACCCGGTGGCGCAGGGCTCGGCCGGTCGTTCGTCGTCGCTCTGGGCTCGGCCGTCATGAGCGCGGAGCGCGCTGTGCTCCGGTCGTCAGCGAGGACACCAGCTCGCCGAACGCCTCAAGCTGGTCCATCCGGTCGTACATCGGATAGAGGACGAGCTCGTGCACGCCCGCGTCGAACAGCTCGCCCAGCCGCTGCGCGCACTGCTCCGCCGAGCCGAACACGGCGACCCGGTCGGCCATTCCGGCCGCGTCGTAGACGGGGTTCCCGCCGAACGACCGGTCGAACGCGGGGATCAGCTTCTGCCGCGCCTGCTCCTCGGTGTCCTCGACCGCGACGTAGATGCTCCTGGAGATGGTGAATTCGGCCGGGTCGCGCCCCTCGTCGGCCAGCGCCTGCTTGACGATCGTGAGCTGCTCAAGGAAGTCGTCCATGGCCGCGGGGGCGGCGCCGGTCCAGCCGTCGGCGATGCGCACGGCGCGCCGGACGGCCGACTCGGCCCTGGCCCCGATCCAGATGGGCGGGCCCGGCTTCTGCACCGGGTCGGGCTGTGCCCGGACACCGGAGAACGAGTACAGCTCTCCGTCGTAGCTGGCCTCCGTCCCGCTCCACAGGGCGCGCATCACGCCGATGCCCTCGATGAGCCGCCGGACGGGCCGGTCCGTCGGGATCCCCACCTTGGCGAGGTTCTCCCGGTGGTAGTCGTTGCCGACGCCGAGCCCGACGATGAGCCGTCCGCCGGACAGCTGGTCGATGGTGGCCAGCTCGCGGGCCTGGACGGCCGGGTTCCGCCGCCCGGAGTACAGGACGCCGATGCCGAGCCGGAGCCGCTCGGTGACCGCGGCCAGGTAGGAGAGCACGTGCAGCCCGTCGAGCGAGGAGTTCGTCGTGCTCAGCGTGTCCTGCGTCCAGATCGCGTCGAACCCCAGCTCCTCCGCGCGCCGCGCGAACGGCACCAGCAGGCTCGGATCGTTCGGCGCCCCGACCGAAAGCCGCGGCGCGGCCTTCTCAGTAACGGAACCCACGTCAGTAACGGAACCCACGCCCCACCGCCCCGGCTATTCGATTCGCTTTCCGTCGCACCGCTCCGCGGCCGGACCATTCCGTCCGGTCTCCGGAGCGCTCCGAGTATGTGAGCGTCGTGTTGTGATTGTCAACAGTAAGGTCGAAGTCGCTCAACTCATCACATATTACCTGCGTAGGCACCGCGCAGGCAGGGAGGTGGCGGTCCACGTTCCAGGTGGACGGCGCGCCCGCTGAAAGGTCCACATCCGCCCTGGCGAAGCCTTACAACGCGACCTCATCCGAAACTTCGGCACATGAAATTACTGTCTCAGGACCGAGACTCTTTCCATTCGCCGACTGTTGACATCGACAACAGCACGCCCGCATTCTTCCGGGGATGACGAGGTGATGAACTTGGGCGAACGGTCTCCTGGTGCCCGCTGGTGGTGGCTTGTGCGGCGGCTGCTGCTCGGCGCGGCCGTGGTCCTGCTGGTCTCGGTCCTGGTCTTCCTGGCGACGCAGGTGCTGCCCGGCGACGCGGCGCGCGCGGCCCTCGGACGCGAGGCGACCCCGGACCGGGTCGCCGCGCTCCGCGCCGAACTCGGGCTCGACGAGCCGCTGCTGCGGCAGTACTTCTCGTGGCTGGGCGGCATCCTCAGCGGCGATCCCGGCGAGTCGCTGGTCACCAAGGAGAAGGTCGGCGCCCTGGTCGGCGACCGGGTGGTCAACTCCGCGGTGCTCGTGCTGATCTCGGCGGCGATCGTGGTGCCGCTTTCGGTCCTCGTCGGCGCGCTGACCGGCAGCCGGCGCGACCGTCCGGCCGACCGGGTGATGCTCGTGGTCACGCTCGGGCTCACCGCGCTGCCCGAGTTCATCATCGCGCTGCTGCTGGTGATCCTGTTCGCGACCTCGGTGTTCCACCTGCTGCCGGGGACCGTGCTGCTGGCGCCCGGGCAGAGCCCGTTCAGCAACGTCGAGCAGCTGGTGCTCCCGGTGATCGCGCTGGTGCTGGGGGTGCTGCCGTACCTGGCCCGGCTCGTCCGCGGGTCCGTGATCGACGCGTACGAGTCGGAGTACGTCCGCACGGCACGGCTCAAGGGCGTGCCGGAACGCGTCGTGCTGCGCCGCCACGTGCTGCCGAACGCGCTCGTCCCCGCCATCCAGGGGACCGCGCTCGCGCTCGCGTACCTGACCGGCGGGATCCTCGTCATCGAGCAGGTGTTCAACTATCCGGGCCTCGGCAGCGCCCTCGTGGACGCGGTGAACAACCGCGACGTCCCGGTGATCCAGCTGATCTGCCTGCTGTTCGCCGCCTGTTATGTGGCCTTCAACCTCCTCGGAGACGTCCTCACCGTGTACGTCACACCCCGGCTGCGAACGGCCGGCGCATGAAGACCGGCCGGCCTACGAACAATGGACTGTTGCGCCGCTGCCTGCGCGAGCCGCGCATCCGCGTGGGGCTGGTGCTGACCGGGCTCGTCCTGCTGGTCACCTTCGCCGGCCCGTTCCTCGCACCGCACGCGCACGACGACATCGTCGGCGCGCCCTACATGTCGCCGTCCTCCACCGCCCTGCTCGGCACCGACTACCTCGGCGAGGACGTGCTGTCCCGCGTCCTGTCCGGCGGGCGGAGCATCGTCTGGATCGCGTTCGCCGGCACGCTCGCCGGCGTCGCCGTCGGCGCCGCCATCGGCATGACCGCGGCCTACAGCGGCGGCGTCCTGGACGAGATCCTGATGCGCGCCATGGACGTGCTGCGCGCGTTCCCGCCGCTCGTCCTCATCCTGCTCCTGGTGGCGATGGCGAAGGCCAGCACGGCGCTGCTGCCGCTGATCGTGGCGGTGGCGTGGGTGCCGCAGGTCGCGCGGGTGGCGTACGGCGCGTCCAGGGAGGTGGTGTCCAGCGAGTTCGTCGAGTCGGCGGAGACGCTCGGCGCGCCCCGGCTGCGCATCGTGCGCCGGGAGATCCTGCCGAACGTGATGACCCCGCTGATGGTCGAGTTCGGGCTCCGGCTCACCTGGTCGATCGGGATCGTCACCGCGATGAGCTTCCTCGGCGTCGGCCTCCAGCCGCCCGCCGCCGACTGGGGTCTGATGATCAAGGAGAACTACCAGGGCCTGGCGCTCCAGCCCTGGGGCGTGGTGCTGCCGGTGCTGTGCATCGCGGTGTTCACGTTCGGCACCAACCTGATCACCGAGGGCTTCTCCTGGACGGTGGCCCGGGTCTCCTCCCACGACGTCCACGACGTCCACGAGGCGGCGGGGTCCGTGGCGGCGCCGGAGGCGAAGTCATGACGGCGGTGACGGTCAAGGGCCTGCGCATCGACCTGCCGGGACGCGGCGTCGACATCGTCGACCGCGTGGACTTCACGATCGAGGCGGGCGAGGTGCTCGGCCTGGTCGGCGAGTCCGGCTCGGGCAAGACCACGGTCGGGCTGGCGATGCTCGGCGACGCCCGGCGCGGCGCGCGCATCGTCGGCGGCAGCGTGGTGATCGACGGCCATGACGTCGCGAGCCTCGCCCCCGGCAAGCTCACCGCGCTGCGCGGAAGCACGGTCGCGTACGTGCCGCAGGACCCGTCGATGGCGCTGAACCCGGCGCTGCGGCTCCGCCGCCAGCTGACCGAGCTGTTCGAGTTCCACGAATCGGACGTGCCCGTCAAGGAGCGGGACGAGCGGATCAGGACCACCCTGCGCGAAGTCGGCCTCGACACCGACGACGCGTTCCTCGACCGCTTCCCCCACCAGCTGTCCGGCGGGCAGCAGCAGCGGGTCACGCTGGCGCTCGCGTTCCTGCTGCGTCCGCGCGTGATCGTGCTCGACGAGCCCACCACCGGGCTGGACGTCACCACCCAGGCGCGGGTGTTGCAGACCGTCCGCGAGCTGTGCGCCGAGCACCGGGTGGCCGCGCTGTACGTCACGCACGACATGGCGGTGGTGGCCGAACTGGCCCACCGGATCATGGTCATGTACGCCGGACGGATCGTCGAGGCCGGAACGACCGGCCAGATCTTCGAGCGCCCGGTGCACCCCTACACCCGCGCCCTGCTCGCCGCAGTGCCCGTCGTGTCGGAACGCCGGGAGCTGGCCGCGATCCCCGGCGACACCCCGCCGCCGGGACGGCGTCCGAGCGGCTGCATGTTCCACCCGCGTTGCGCCGAGGCGTTGCCGGAGTGCGCGTCGACCGTCCCGGAGCAGATCGAGGTGGACGCGGGCCACCAGGTCCTCTGCATCCGTGCCGAGCACCTCGCGTCCGGCCCGGCACGGACCGCGCCCAAGCAGGCCGCCGCGCGCGCCGGAACCCAGGACGACGTGCTCCTGCGCGTGTCGAAGCTGGACGCCTTCCACGGCCGCCGCCAGATCCTCCACGGCGTGTCCCTGGACCTGGCAAGCGGGGAGTGCCTCGCGCTGGTCGGCGAGTCCGGCTGCGGCAAGACGACCCTGGCGCGCAGCATCATCGGCCTGCACCGCCAGCACAGCGGCGGCATCACGTTCCGGGACGCCGCGATGGCGACCCGGGCGCGGGACCGTCCGCTCGAACAGCGGCGCGCGGTGCAGTACATCTTCCAGAGCCCCTACAACTCGCTCAACCCGCGCCGGTCGATCGGCGAGACCCTGCGCGAGCCGCTGAAGGTGCTGTTCTCCATGCCGTCGGCGAAGGCCGCGACCACGATCGCCGAGGCGCTGGAACGCGTGTCGCTCTCGCCGAGCGTGGCGTCGTCCTATCCGAACGAGCTCTCCGGCGGGGAACGCCAGCGGGTCGCGATCGCGCGGGCCCTGGTGTGCCGTCCCGACGTGCTGATCTGCGACGAGATCACGTCCGCGCTGGACGTCTCCGTGCAGGCGTCGATCGTCCGGCTGCTGCGCCGGCTGCAGGACGAGGAGGGCCTCGCGCTGCTGTTCGTGACGCACAACCTCGCGCTGGTCAGGACCATCGCGGACCGCGTCATCGCCATGCGCGCCGGGCGCCTCGTCGAGGCCGGACAGGTGGACGACGTGCTCGACCACCCCGATGACCCGTTCACCAAGAAGCTCATCGCGGCGACCCCCGAATTCCGGGCCTCCGAGCCCGGCGCCCCGGGGGCCGGGGGACCCGGGTCCGGGGCCGCGACGGGCGGCGTCCTAGCGGAACAACGGTCGCAGGAGGACCGCACATGACAACGCAACCACCATCGGGCCTGAGCAGACGCGGATTCCTCGGCACGGCCGCCGCGCTCGGCCTGACCACCGTCGGCGGCGGCGTCCTCGCGGGCTGCGGCGGCGACGAGGGGAAGCAGGCGCTCGGCAAGCCCCGCCGCGGCGGCCGCCTCACCGTCGCGACCGGCGGCGCCAAGGGCTCCGACACCCTCGACCCGATGCTGCTGAACAGCGTCCCGGTCAGCTTCATGGCCCGCGTCCTGTACGACCAGCTCGCGGACTACGACAACCAGATGCAGTCCCACCTCCAGATGGCCGAGCTGATCGAGTCCAACCCCAAGGGCGACGAGTGGACGATCCGCGTCAAGCAGGGCATCGAGTTCCACAACGGCAAGACCCTCGACGCCGATGACGTGATCTTCACCTTCAAGCGCGCCATCACGCTGCCCGGATCGGTGATCGTCGGGAAGTTCAAGCCGCTCGTCGACCTGAACGAGATCAAGAAGCTCGACGGCCGCACGCTGCGGCTGAAGCTGCTGCGCCCCGCCGCCACCTTCCAGAGCACGCTCGCCAGCCCGTTCAAGATCGTGCCGGTGGGCTTCGACCCCCGCAACCCGGTCGGCACCGGCCCGTTCAAGTACAAGAGCTTCACGCCGAACCGGCAGTGGGTCTGCGAACGCTTCGCCAACTACTGGAACGCCACCGGCCCGTCCCAGCCGAGCGACTCCGCCGCCCCCGCCAGCCTGGGCCCGAAGCCCTACCTCGACGAGCTGGTCGTCAACGTGATCAACGACGACTCGGCCCGGATCGACGCGCTGGTCACCGGCCAGGTCGACGCCATCAACCAGCTGCCGTACCCGCAGATCCCCACCATCGAGAAGCACCGGCAGCTCAAGCTGCTGGAGTCCAAGACCGGGGCGTGGACCGGGATCTACATGAACATGGAGCAGCCGCCGTTCAACGACGTCCGGGTGCGGCAGGCGCTGCGGCTGGCGATCGACCGGGAGCAGGCGCTCACCGCCACCCTGTCCGGGCACGGCGTGGTGGCGAACGACCTGCCCGAGCCGTTCGCCCCCGCCTACCCCAAGCAGCTCACGCGCAAGCGGGACGTCGCCAGGGCGAAGCAGCTGCTCAAGGAGGCCGGGCAGGAGGGCGTCACGGTCGAACTGGTCACCGGCCCCGTCTCGACCGAGGCCGTGCCCATGTGCACCGTCTTCGCGAGGAACGCCGCCGAGATCGGCATGAACATCAAGGTCCGCCAGGTGGACACCGCGACGCTGTTCGGTCCCAACTTCCACAGCTGGAAGTTCTCCGTGGACAAGTGGCCGACGCAGGGCAACTACCTGACCCTGATGGCGCTGACCGACCTCAGCGAGACCAACTCCCTGACCCACCTGGGCGGGGACGACCTCAAGCAGGTGCGGTCGCTCTACGAGCAGGCGCAGACCACCACCGACCAGGCCAAACAGGCTCAGCTCACCCAGCAGATCTACCAGATCCAGTTCGAGCGCGGCGGCTGGATCATCCCGTTCTTCGCCAACGTCGAGAACGCGCACAGCGTGAAGAACGCCGGCTGGCCGAAGAACGACTTCTCCGGCCGCACCTTCGGCAACGCCCACTTCGAACAGGTCTACCTGACGGAGTGACATGAGCGCCCCGCGCCCGCCTGCGCTTCCCCCGGGGCGGGCGGGCGCGGCGGTGGACGTTTCCGACATGTCCCGGCACCCTTGATCATGTGGTGACTCCGCCCGTCCCGGCGAAAGCGGCGCCCGTCCGGCTGGACGAGCCCGCAGGCCGGTGGGTGCTGGTCGTGACCGCGGCTGGTTCCGGGCTCGTGCTGCTCGAAGCGACGGTCGTCAACGTGGCGCTCCCGGCGCTCCAGCGGAACCTGGACGCGTCCATGGCCGGACTCCAGTGGACGGTCAACGCGTTCACCCTCACCCTGTCCGCGCTGATCCTGCTGGGCGGCGGCCTGGGCGACCGGTTCGGCCGCCGTCGCGTGTACCTGGTCGGGGTGGTGTGGTTCGCGGCCGCGTCCCTGCTGTGCGGCCTGGCGCCGAGCCTGGAGTGGCTGATCGCGGGCCGTGCCTTGCAGGGGATCGGCGGCGCCATGGTCGTGCCGGGCTCGCTCGCGCTCATCCAGTCGACGTTCCACCCCGACGACCGGGCGCGGGCGATCGGCTGGTGGTCGGGGATGAGCGGGATGGCCGGCGCCGCCGGGCCGCTGCTCGGCGGCGTGCTCGTGGACGCGGCCGGATGGCGCTGGGTCTTCCTGATCAACGTCCCGATCGCCGCGGTGCTGGCCTGGCTGCTGATCGTCCACGTGCCGGAGAGCCGTCACGGCGGGCTGTCCGGACGGTTCGACGTCGCTGGAGCGGTGCTCGCGGCGCTCGCCCTCGGCGCGCTGAGCTACGCGCTGATCCAGGCCACCGACACCCCTGTATCCGCGACGGTCGCCGCGCTGCTCGGGCTGGCGGTCTCGCTGGCCTTCGTGTGGGTGGAGCGGCGTGCCCGGACCCCCATGCTGCCGCTCGGCCTGTTCGCGTCGCGCCCGTTCAGCGTGGCGAACCTAGCGAGCTTCTTCCTGTACGGAGGGCTCGCCGGGCTGTTCTTTCTGCTGCCGATCCAGCTCCAGGTAACCGCCGGATACAGCACGCTGGCGGCCGGGCTGGCGCTGCTCCCGCTCACGGTGCTGGCGCTCGTCCTGTCCGCCCGGGGCGGGGCGCTCACCAAGCGGGCCGGGCCCCGCGTCCCGCTCGCCGCGGGCGCTCTCCTCTGCGCGCTGGCGCTCCTCCTCGCGACCCGGGTCGGCCGGGACGCGTCGTACCTGGCCGACGTGCTCCCCGTGGTCTGCCTGGTCGGCGTCGGCATCCCGCTGATCACGCCGCCCATCACGGCGACCGTGCTCGGCGCCGTCCCCGACGCACGCGCGGGCATCGCCAGCGCGGTCAGCAACGGGGTCGCGCGGGCCGCCGGACTGATGGTCGTCGCCGCTCTGCCGCTGCTGGCCGGGCTGCCGCAGGACGCCGCGAGCGACCCGGCCGAACTCGACCGGGGGTTCGACGTCGGCATGCTGATCTGCGCGGGCCTGTTCGTCCTGGGCGGCCTCGTCGTCTGGTTCGGTGTCCGCCGTCCCGCAGACGTCGCGGCGGAGCCGATCTGCCGCCACCACTGGACCGGCTGCCCCCAGCTCGACGTCCCGCGGCACCCCGCCGCGGAGATCACCGCCGAATAGCCGGGCAGAATGGCGAGTATGACGAACACTGTGAATCTGCCTGGTGGGACGGCGCTGCCGGTGATCGGTTTCGGGACGTGGGAGCTGCGGCGCAAGCAGGCGTACGAGTCGGTGCGCGCCGCGCTGGAGATCGGCTACCGGCATCTGGACACCGCGACCCTGTACCGCAACGAGGCGGACGTCGGCAGCGCCGTGAAGGACAGCGGCGTCGACCGCGAGCAGATCTTCATCACCACCAAGCTGCATCCCCGGGACGCGCGGCACGCCCGCCGCGCCCTGGAGACGAGCCTCGACCAGCTCGGCACCGGCTACGTGGACCTCTGGCTGATCCACTGGCCGACCGGCCGGGACGAGCTCGTCCCGACCTGGCGGGAGCTCCTGGCCGCCAAGAGCGAGGGGCTGGCCCGCAACGTCGGGGTCAGCAACTACGGCATGGACGAGATCGACCTGATCACGGAGGCCACGGGGGAGCAGCCGTCCGTCAACCAGATCTCGTGGAGCCCGGCGCGGCACGATCCGGACCGGCTGGAGGAGCACCGCCGCCGGGGCATCGTCGTCGAGGGCTACAGCGGCCTGCTGAACACCGACCTGCGCGATCCGGTCCTCGCGGAGATCGCGGAGCGGCACGGGGTCACTCCGGCCCAGGTCGTCCTGCGCTGGCACCTGGAGCACGACATCGTGATCCTCCCCAGATCGTCGAAGCGAGAGCGCATCGCGTCCAACTTCGACCTGACCGGCTTCAACCTCACCAACGACGACATCACCGCAATCGACACCCTCTAGATACATTGATGCATCTTTAGGCGGCAAGACGAGAGCCCCGGTCGATGGCGCGGAGCCTCTTGCGTCCTGTCCGTCCCCAGCTCTCAAGCCGCGTGCACGTCGAGTACTTCGCGTACCTCGGGGATGTTTCGGTACGGCTCCAGCTTCGTGAGGACGATGCGGCCTCGCTGGGTCGTGCGGTCGCTCGCGAGGTCGGCCGTGAGGTCGAGCATCCGCCGCGCCGCCTGGGCGGCTTCCTCCGGCTCGTTGGCGTCCACGAGGGCGACGGCCAGCCAGGAGAGGTAGAGAGCCAGCTCGCGGGTGTGTGTCGAGTCGTAGCGGTTGAGTACTTCTTGCAGGAGCGGGACGGCGCGCAACGGTTTCCGAAGTTCGGTGTAGACGCGGGCGTCCATGACGTCGAGTTCCTCGGGCGAGACCCAGTAGGCCCAGTCGGGGGACTCGCGCGAGCCCTTGGCGGCCATGGCTTCGTGGGCCTCGGCGAGAGCGCGCATTGCTGGTTGGGCGTCGCCTGCTTTGGTGTGCGCCCATGCGACTCGGTCAAGGTAGAGCGCGCGGGCCTTGGCCGGGGCGTCCAACCCCGCCTCTTCGAGCGCTGCATGGGCGAGGCCCAGCCCATCGTCTTCGCGGCCGGTGTTGGAGAGCTGGTAGGCGAGGCTTCCGGCGAGGTTGCCGACCAGGGCGAGGTCTCCGGCTTCCCTGGCGGCCGAGACTCCAAGCCGGTAGGCGCGCGCCGCCTGGTCGTGCTCGCCCGCGTCGCTGGCGATCCACCCCGTGATCTGCGCTATCTCTCCGATGCTGCGGAGAAGGGAGCGGCCGGTCTCCTCAGAATGCGTCGTCTCCCGGTAGAGCCGGACGGCTCCGTCCAACTCCCTGAGCGCCGGGGCCAGTAGATCGCCACCGGCTATGACGTCGTCGGCCAGTCGCAGGCCGTGCGCCCGATCGGTCAGGGCGGCGGCTGTGGAGACTCCGACTCGGCGGCCCGTTTCGCTCGCTAGTGGACCAAGGTCCACGTCGTGATCGGGCAGGAAGTAGGCAAGTGCCTCGGCCGGACTACGCGGCCCGGCGCTGATGTCCTCGCCTCGCGCGCGGGCGGCTCCGCGTTCAAGGGTGTCGAGTGGAACGCTCAGGGCCGTCGCGAGAGCGGGTAGCCAGACATCGGGAACGCGCTCCCCTCGTTCCCATCGGCTGACCTCGTGCCGCGTCAAAGAGGCGGTTCCGGATATCCGGCACAACGTCTCCGCCAGTTGCCTCTGGCTCATGCGTGCGTCCCTGCGCATCTGTGCGAGGTACGCGCCGAATCGCTTTCGCTTTGCGTCGTCCACGCTGGCCCCTCCCTCTCCTTAAGTCTGGCCCCTCCCTGGCTGGTGCCTCCGGGAGATCCGGTGGGAAAGACAGGCTCAGAGCCCTGAAACGGCGGCACCTCCCGCCGGTCACCTCAGGTCGGCGGCAGTCGATCGTGATGGCGCTGGGTGCTGCTCCTTCATTCCCCGTGCTCGACGGAAGGACGGCTCATGGCAGAGAGTGCGGGCAGGCCGCTGGGCGAGTTGGCGGAACAGCTGTCCCAGCGGGGATGCCTGGCGCGGGTGTACGGGGACGCGCTCGTGGTGTCGCTGGGCGTGCGTGGTGAGCGAGTGATCGCTTGCGATGGTCGGCGCTTCCGGTGGGGTGGTGAGCGCGGACACCCCATCGGTGAGGTGGGGAAGGAGTCGGCGGCGGCGGACCGGGCGCTGATGGTGCTCCGTCAGATCAGGCGGTGGTCGTGATGACCCGTTGCGGGACGGCGGCGAGCGTGGGGACCGCAGGGACCGCAGGCACGCTGGACACGACGTTCACGGCATCGGTGACGGCTCCGTCCCAGGTGCGCATGCTCGTGCGGTTGCGGCTCGCGTCCTGGGGGCTGGGCAGGCTGGGCGACGACGTGGCGCTGATCGCCAGTGAGCTGGTGACCAACGCCGTGAAATGGGGGGACGAGCGGGAGATCCGGGTGAGGCTCGCGCGGGAGCCTCGCGGGGTGCTGCTGGCGGTATGGGACTCGTCGGATGGCAAGCCAGTACGTCAGCGGGCGCTGAGCGTAGCGGCCAGTGACACGGCTGCGGACGCTGCCGCACTGGATCCGGGATACGACGCCGGGATGGGCGGCCGGGGCCTGCCGATCGTGGAGGCGCTGGCATCGAAATGCGGGGTGGCCCAGACCACCCCGGCCGGGAAATGGGTGTGGGCCCGCGTGGCCGTTTGACCTGGACGGACAAGTCGAGAAACGAAATAGATCAGCCGAGAGGGGCCGGAAATGGATGACAGTGTCCGTCGCAGAGTCGGCCGGTGGCAGTTGGTGCTGCGCTGGCGGACGCTGTGGGGCGACGACACGGCGGTGCGGAACCTCGAACTGCTCGCGGTCGCACTCAAGTCGAAGGGCTGGCGGTGCGTGGCGCTGTACGAGAAGGAGGAATTCGGGTTCCCCGTGCCGCTGCTGTGGGTGTACGCGAGCGGGGCGGCCGACGACGTCGGAGCCGTCGTGACGGTCCGGGCATCACCGGGTGGGACGTGGGCCTACTTCGAGGCGGGCAAGGGACGGGCGGGATTCCTGTTCCCGTGCGGCGACGCGAAGTCGGCGGCTGATCGGTTGGACCGGTTGTTGAAGTACCGAATGTTCCCCAACGTCGAGTGGGCGTGAGGTATCGCCGGGCGTAGCCCACTAGGAAGGCGCTCTCTAGGCAGAAGGCGCGGCGTCATTGTCGCCGCCGGTTTCGGGGGCGAGGAGGGTCCAGGTTTCGGCGAGGGCGCGGAGGTGGTCGTCGTCGAGATGGTCGAAGAAGAGTTCGCGCAGGTCGCTGTGGTGGCGGCGCCGTGCCCGGCGGGTCAGCGCGCGTCCGCTCTTCGTCAGGGTCGCGTCGAAGCCGCGGCCGTCGACGGCCGACCGCGTCCGCTCGATCAGCCCGCGGTTCTGGAGGCGGTCGGCCAGGCGGGTGAACCCGCCGCTGGACATCAGGCGGCGCTGGGCAAGCTCCGACATGCGCATGCCCTTCGGCCCGGCCTCGTAGAGCAGTGACAGGACGCTGTACTCGGCCATGCTCACGTTCAGCTCGGCGAGCCCCGCCTCCATCGCACGCCAGAGCCGTTCGTGGGTGAACAGGAACCCTTCCCACGCCTCCTGCTCCAGGTCCCGCAGACTGTCGCTCGCCATGGCGGCACGGTATCCGGCCGCCACCTCGCCGAACAACCCGGAATATTTATCTGCGCACGCAGGTTGTTCGACGCACTGTCACCGATGACGACGGAGAGGACCGGAACGATGGCATTCGAGATCGGAATCATGACGTTCGGCGAGCTGACGGAGGATCCCCTGACCGGGGCCGTCCCGTCGCCGCGGCGGCGCGTCCGGGAGACGATCGAGCAGGCCAAGGTCGCCGACGAGGTAGGACTGGACGTGTTCGGCGTAGGCGAGCACCATCGCGGCGACTTCGTCGGGTCGGCGCCGTCCATCCTGCTTGCGGCCGCGGCGGAGCGGACGGAGCGCATTCGTCTGACGAGTTCTGTCACCGTGCTCGGCTCGGAGGATCCCGTCCGCGTCTGGGAGCAGTTCGCGACGATCGATCTGCTGTCCGCCGGACGCGCCGAGATCATCGCGGGGCGCGGCTCCTACACCGAGTCGTTCCCGCTCTTCGGGCACGACCTGCGCGACTACGCCGAGCTGTTCCGCGAGAAGCTCGACCTGCTGCTCAAGATTCGCGAGCAGAACCCGGTCACCTGGCAGGGACGCTTCCGCGCGCCGTTGGTGGACGCCGATGTGGCGCCGCGCGCGGACGGCGAAACGATCCCGATCTGGGTCGGGGTCGGCGGGTCGCCGGCGTCCGCGATGAGCACCGGACGGCTCGGCCTGCCCATGGCGCTCGCCCTGCTGCTCGGGCCGATGACCTTCCACGAGCAGACCGTCGACCTTTATCGGGAGTCCGCGGCAGAGGCGGGCCACGACGTGGACGCGCTGCCGATCAGCATCAACGCGCACGGCTACGTCGGACGCACCAGCCGGCAGGCGAGAGACTTCATGTATCCCTATTTCGCGAAGGGCATGGCGGAGAACAACCATCAGCGCGGCAAGGGGCTGCTGCTGCCCCGGGCGGCGTTCGAGGCGCAGTCGTCGCCGCGGGCCGGACTGCTGGTCGGCAGCTCGCAGGAGATCATCGACAAGCTGCTCGGCTACCACGAGCTGTACGGGCTGAACCGCGCGATCATCCAGATGGGCTTCGGCGGGGTGCCGCAGAAGGAGCACCTGGAGGCGATCGAGCGGCTCGGCACCGAGGTGGCGCCGGTCGTTCGTCGCGAGGCCGCTTCGCGTAGCGGGAGGGCGGCATGACCATCACACCGTCCGTTCCCGACGTGGAACACGCTGTGCGCGCAGACGGGCCGGTGCTGCGGGTCGTGGTCGTCAACGGGAGTCCTAGCCGGCCGTCCAAGACCATGGGGCTCGTGGACGTCGTCCTCGACACGTTGCGGGGGATGCTGCCCGTCGAGACGTCCCGGATCGACGTGTACGGGCTGGGCCCGGGGTTCACCGGCGCGATCGAGCGCGACGACGTCACGCCCGAGGTCGAGGCCGCGCTGCGGCTCGCCGAGGAGGCCGACCTGCTGATCGCGGCGGCGCCGGTGTTCCGCGGTTCCTATCCCGGGATGTTCAAGCACTTCTTCGATCTCGTCGAGCAGTACGCGCTGGCGAACAAGCCCGTCCTGCTCGCGGCGACGGGCGGCGGCGACCATCACGCGCTCGTCCTGGAGCACGCGATGCGGCCCCTGTTCGCCTTCTTCCAGGCGCTGACCGTGCCCGTCGCGATCTTCGCGAACGGCGGGGACTTCGACGGCACGACGCTGCTCAACCCCCGCGTCTACGGGCGTATCGAGACGGGCCTCGCCGACGTGGCCGACCTGCTCAGGGCGCGCGCGGCCCGGGCAGGGGGGTGATCGGCCCGCGGCTACCGGTCGGCGGCCGGGTCGAGGACGACGCGGTTGGCGATGTGGCCCAGGCCGTCGATCTCGCAGGTGACGATGTCGCCGGGACGCAGGAACCCCGGCGGGTCGGCGGCCCAGCCGACGCCCGCCGGGGTGCCGGTGAGGAGGACGTCGCCGGGACGCAGCGTCATGGTGGCCGACAGGCGGACCAGGAGGTCCGCGACGGGGAAGAGCATCGCGGCGGTCGTGGAGTCCTGCCGGGGCTCGCCGTTGACGGACGAGCGGATGCCGAGCCGCTGCGGGTCGGGGATCTCGTCCGCCGTGGTGATCCACGGCCCGATCGGGCAGAACGTGTCCAGGCTCTTGGAGACCGAGAGCTGGCCGGGACGGACCTGCCGGTCGCGCGCCGAGACGTCGTTGCCGACGGCGTACCCGAACACGCAGGTCAGAGCCGTGTCGGGGGTGAGGCGCCGCGCGGTGGCGCCGATGACGACCGCCAGCTCGACCTCGTAGTCCAGCTCGGAGGTCAGCGCGGGGTCCAGGAGAATGTCGTCGTACGGGCCGTTCAGGCTGCTGGGGAACTTGGCGAACACGGTGGGCGGGTCGGTGGCCGTCTTGCCGGTCTCCGCGACGTGGTCGGCGTAGTTCAGGCCGATCGCCAGGATCTTCGACGGGGCGACCACGGGTGTCGTCTCCCGCCCGTTCTCTCCGGGGGCCGGTGGACGTCCCGTGATCCGGGGCCACGCCGCGATGGCCTCGGACGTCGTCGACGCGTGGACGCCGAGCGAGCGCAGCGTCGTCCAGCCCTCGTCGTCCCTGGTGCGGACGGCGAACTCGGGGCCGTCCGGCGTCGTGATCCGGCCGAGTTTCACGAGTGGCGGACGCGGATCGGGGAGCCGCCCGCGAACGCGACGATGTTCTCGACCGCGTCGCGGTACCAGGAGGTGTAGGTCTCCTCTGTCACGTAGCCGATGTGCGGGGTGGCCAGGACGTTGTCGAGGGTGCGCAGCGGGTGGTCGGCCGGGAGGGGCTCCCGGTCGTACACGTCGAGGGCCGCCCCGGCGATCCAGCGTTCGCGGCAGGCCTGCAGGAGGGCGTCCTCGTCGCAGATCGGTCCGCGGCTGGTGTTGACGAGCCACGCGTCCGGCTTCATCAGCCGCAGCTCGGGCTCGCCGACCAGGCCGCGGGTCCGGTCCGACAGGACGAGGTGGATCGTCAGCACGTCGGACGCGGCGAACAGCTCGTCCTTGCCGACGAGCGTCGCACCGGCCTCGGCGGCGCGTTCCTCCGTCAGGTTCTGGCTCCAGGCCACCACCCGCATCCCGAACGCGTTGCCGATGGCGGCGACCCGGGAGCCCAGGTTGCCGAGGCCCAGCACGCCGAGCGTCTTGCGCGTGAGGGTGGTGCCGAGCTGCGACGTCCAGCCGCCCGCGCGGACGCTCGCCAGCTCGGCGGGCAGCCGCTTCGCCGCGGCGAGGATGAGCGCCCAGGTCAGCTCGGCGGTCCCGCCCTCGGTCAGCGGGCCGGTGCCGCTGACGGTGATGCCAAGCCCGGCGCACGCCGCGATGTCGATCGCCTTGTTGCGGTTGCCGGTGACGACGATCAGCCGCAGGTTCGGCAGGCGTCCGAGCGCGCTCTCCGGCAGCGCCGTCCGCTCGCGCATGGTCACGAGCACGTCGTACGGCTGGAGCGCCGAGACCACCGCGTCCTCGTCGCCGAGCGGCTCGCGGAACACGTCGATCGTGGCGGGGACCGGCGACCAGTCGGCGGCCTGGAGTGCGACGTCCTGGTAGTCGTCGAGGATCGCGACGCGCATACATGTCCTTTCGAGGGCTGTCCCGAGGATGTCAGAGCTTCAGGACGCCGACTCCGGCGGGTTCGTCGATCTCGATGTCGGTGCCGTATCCGGCGGACAGATCCTTGATCCGCTGGAGGATCCGCAGGCCGTCCTCGGGGGACGCGGTGACCGGGCGGCCCTCGGTGAGGGTGTGCGGGCCGCGGCCGGTCGGCCGGACGATCGGAGCCTCCGGGGTGACCTCCCGTCCGAGGCCCACCGGGTGGAGGCGCAGGGCTTCTACTCGTCCGTCCGTCAGGGTGAGCCGGACGACCGCGGAGCTCCACCAGGTCCGGCCGCCGGCGTCCAGGCCGGGGTGCAGCGGGTGGGCGGCGGGGGTCAGCGTGCCGAGCCGGTCGACGTCGTGTCCCCACGCCTCGTAGGAGTCGTACGCGACCCGCCGGATGAACTCCGACTGGGCGAAGAAATTGCCCATGCCGTAGAAGGCGGGCCGGCCCTGGTAGATCTCGATGCCGAGGGTCTTGTGCCAGCCGTGCGCGATGTAGACGTCGGCTCCGGCGTCGATGCAGGCGTGGGCGAACTGCCGCGCGAACGCGGGCGGCCCGTCGCCGCGCGAGCCCTCCGCCACGTTGAAGTGGTGGGCGACCATGACCAGGTCGGCCATGGCGACCGCCTCCTCGACGACGCGCAGGTTCCCGGCCAGGTCGCGTTCGTCGCAGGTCGTCTCGATGGCGAACGCGTCGGACTCGGCGAACACGGTGGACGCGACCGTCGACTGCGCCTCGGGGAGGGCCAGCGTGAACTCGCCGTCCCGGAGGCCGCGCTTGGTGCTGCCCTCCTTCCTGATGCCGTTCATCTGGAGGATGCCGAGGCGGCCCGCGATGTCCTGGAGCGCCTTGGCGGCGGGCTGGTCGACGAGGAATCGCGTCCGGACGCGGAGCGGGTTCACGCCCGGCCGTCCCCGGATGGTGCCCTTCGGCAGGCCGGCGTTCTCGTGCGGCTTGTTCCCCGAGCTCACCGAGATCAGGGCGACGCGGCCCTTGCGCGTTTCGAGGTAGGCGGGCTCGCGGGCCTCCTCCAGGTCGCGTCCGGTGCCCGCGTGCGCGATGCCCGCGTCGCGGATGTGCCGGATGGTCGACAGCATCCCGGGCGCGCCGAAGTCCATGCTGTGGTTGTTGGCCAGGGACATAACGTCGACGCCCGCCCATCGCAGGTCGGCGGCGATGCGCGGGTCGGAGAGCAGGTAGCTGCCGATCTCGCCGGCCTTGGCGGGCCAGCCGATCTCGTCGTACTCGCCGAGGTTGGTCTCCAGGTGCGCGTAGGTGAGGTCCGAGCCGCGCAGCAGGTCCAGGACGGCGGTGAAGCCGGGATCGTCGTGCGCGGAGAACGGCCGCATCACCATGCACTCGCCGGCCAGGGAGATGTCGTACGAACGCCGTCCGGTCGTCATGCTTCTCGCTCCTCGATCGCTCGATCGTCGCTGTTCTCGCGGGGGATGCAGGTCATCCGGGCCGGGTCGGCCGAGACGATCACCTCGTCGCCGTCGGCTCCCGGGAGGCTGCGGAGGTCGGCGCGCACCGTGACCCGGCCCGAGCGCAGCGACATCTCCACCCGGTTGCCGAGGAACTCGCGCGAGCGGATCCGCGCCGGGAACCCGTTGACCTCCGGCGTCTCCCCGGGCTCGTGGACGCGGACGGCCTCCGGACGCAGCGCGATGTCGACCTCGTCCCCGGGGCTGAGGCCCGCTTTCGCGTGGCGCTCGACGATCAGGCGCGGTGCGCTTTCGAGCGCGTCCGCGCGGAGGGTCACGCGGCCGTCCGAGACCTGGGTGACGACGGCCGGGATCACGGTCGCGCCGCCGATGAAACGGGCGGCGAACACGGTCGCCGGACGGTGGTAGACCTCCTCGGGCGTCCCGATCTGCTCCACCAGCCCGTCGCGCAGCAGCACGATCGTGTCGGACATGGAGAGCGCCTCGGCCTGGTCGTGCGTCACGTACAGCGCGGACGTGCCGGTGGACCGCTGGATCTCCGAGATCTGCCCGCGGAGCTGGACGCGGAGCTGCGCGTCGAGGTTGCTGAGGGGCTCGTCCAGGAGCAGGAGCCGCGGACGGGTCGCCAGCGCACGCGCGAGCACGACGCGCTGCTGCTGGCCGCCGCTGAGGTCGGTGGCCGAGCGGTCCGCGTAGTCGGGGAGGCCGACCAGCTCCAGCATCTCCCGCACCGTGGCGGTGATGTCCGCACGGGCGGCCTTCTGCGCCTTGAGCCCGTACGCGACGTTCTGGAAGACCGTCATGTGCGGCCAGATCGCGTACGACTGGAACACCATGTTCAGGCCGCGTTTCGCGGGCGGCACATGGACGCCGGGCCCGGCGACCGTCTCGCCGAGGACGCTGATCGAGCCACCGGACACCCGGTGCAGGCCCGCGACGCAGCGCAGCGTCGTCGTCTTGCCGCATCCGCTGGGCCCGAGCAGCGTGACGAGCCGTCCGGCCGGGACGTCGAAGTCGATGCCGCGCACGACCTGCGCCGAGTCGTAGCCCGCCGTCATTCCCGCGACGCGCAGGGCGGTGCGTTCAGGCACTTTCTCTCGTCCTTCCATCACACCGTGTTCCGTCCCATCCGGACGCCGAGCAGCACCCTGGCCACCACCAGCCCGGCGATCATGATCAGCGTCTGCAGGATCCCGACCACGGCGGCCTGCGCGGCCGAGCCCTGGTCGACGTAGTTCCACGCCAGCACGGACATCACGAGGGAGTCGGGGGAGTAGAGCATCACGGCGGTGTCCACCTCCCGCACCACGAAGATGAAGATCATCACGACCGCGGAGAAGATCGACGGCCGCAGGATCGGCGCGACGATCGTGGCGAGGACGCGCCGCCTGGACGCCCCGGAGATCTGCGCCGCCTCCTCCAGCGAGCCCTCGATCTGCGCGAGCCCGTTGCCGACGATCCGGGTCGCGTGGGTCAGGTAGTGCGCGACGTAGGCGAGCGCGAGCAGCGCCAGCGTCCCGTACAGCGCCGAGCGGATGTAGAGGATGATCACCCCGGTGCCGAGGACGATCCCGGGGATCGCGATCGGCGCGGCCGCGACATAGGTGGCCGGGCCGCCGCCGCGGACCTTCACCCGGTCGGTCAGGTACACCAGCGGCACCGCGATCACCACGCAGGCCACGACGACCGCCGTGGAGACCAGCACCGTGTTGACGAGGGCGTCCCTGATCTGGACGTCGTCGCCCACCTGCCGCCAGTTGTCCAGCGTGAAGCGCAGGTCGCCCAGGTTCGCGGTGAGGAACCGGGTCGTGGACATGACGACGAGCGCCGCGTACGGGATCGCCACGGTGACGGCCATGTAGACGAGGACGGCCGGCCAGATCAGCAGGCGGAGCCGTCCGAGGTCGAGCACGGTGTGGCTCGACTGCCGTCCGGTGACCGACACGAAGCGGCGGGTCTGCCGGATGCTCCGCCGGTACAGCCAGAGCCCGGCGAAGCTCAGCATGGTCAGCAGCGTCCCGATCGCGGCGGCCCGCGGCAGGTCCGGCGGGTAGCCGTAGGCCGCGCGGTACACCTCCACCGACAGCGGCCGGAACGACGACCTCGCGCCCAGGATCGCCGGGACGGAGAACATCCCCGCCGCCAGGATGCTGATGAACAGCACCGACGACAGCAGCGCCGGGCGCACCAGCGGGAACAGCACCCGGACGGCGGTCTGGAAAACGCCCCGGCCGCAGACGTACGACGCCGCCTCCAGGTTGCCGTCGGTGTTGCGCAGCGCCCCGGCGAGGAACAGGTACGCGTACGGGACGTAGTGCGTGACCAGCACGAAGACGATCCCCCAGAACGACAGCACGTTGAGCCGGAGGAAGTCGGGGACGTGCGCGGCGGCCAGCATCCGGTTGAGCACGCCCGAGTCGGGGGCCGCGAGCCAGACCCACGCCACCGTCGTGATGAACGGGGACAGGAACAGCGGCGCCATGATCAGCGCCTCGAACAGCCCGGCGAAACGGATCTTCGCCCGGACGGCCACCCAGGCGAGCGCGGCGCCCACGGCCGTGGAGACGACACCGATGCCGATCGCCATCGCGACCGTCTTGCCGAGCGTCTCCATCATCTCGGCGGACGCGAACACCTCGGAGACGGCGCGCGTCGACGTCCCGGCCCCGAGGTCGATCGGGTCCTTGAGGAACCCGCCCGCGACCATCAGGGCGAACGGGCCGATGATCAACGGGATCAGCGGGACCCAGACCAGCGCGGCCGGCAGCAGGTCGCGCGCCCGCCCGCGCGCCCGCCTGCGCGCCCGCCCGCGCGCTCCGTCGGCGTCGGTCACTTCTGGAAGATGCTTTTCCATTTTGCCTTGAAGTCTTCGAGTTGCTGTCCGCGCAGTTTCGGGTCGATGTCGCCGTACCAGAGGCCGTTCGGCGGCCGGTACCACTTGAATTCGGTGAACTTCCTTTCGTCCTGCCAGCCCTGGAGCAGCGAAATGCCGTTGGACACCGTGGAGATCGAGCGCTGGGCCTCGTCCGACGTCGCCCATTCCATGAAGAGACGGGCCGCGTAGGGGTGCGGGGAACGGTGCGCGATGGCCATGTAGAACTGTGACGCGTACGTCGGCTTCGGATACGCCCACTGGACGGGCGCGCCGTCGAGCACCTTGTCGGCGAAGAGCGATTCGGTGCCGAAGAAGGACGCGGAATAGGTGCCCTGGATCAGCGAGTCGGTGATCGAGCCGACGCCGACCACGAGCGCGGGACGCTGCTCCGCCAGCTTCTCCAGATACGGCCAGCCGAACCTGGCGTCGTGCACCGCCGGAAGCGCGAAGTTCAGCAGGGCCGTGCCCCCGGCGAGCGGGTTGTCGGCGACGATCTTCCCCTTGAGGCGCGGGTCGAGCAGAGCGTTGAACGGGTCGGACCGCAGTTTCGCCTGAAGGTCCGCCGGAACCGCCTTGGTGTTCCAGGCGACGGCACCGGCGGTGGCGTACACCGGATACGCGCGGTCCGGGATGACGTTTCCGGCGGGGAATCGGGCGGCGGTCGCCGGACGGTAGCGGTCGTACCAACCCTTCTTCACGGCGTCCTCGAAATCGGCGCGGCCGCTGTAGATGGTCAGGTCGGCTTTGACCCGCTTGGTCATCTCCTCCTGCCCGAGCCGCTGGTACACCTGATTGCTGGCGGCCCGGTACACCTGGACTTTGACGCCGTACTTCTCCTCGAACGGCTTGACCCATTTCAGCATGACGTCCTGGCGGGGCGCGGTGTAGAGGAGCAGCCTGCCCTCCTCTTTCGCCTTTCTGGCCAGGGCGTCCATTCCGCCGAGCTCGGAGACGTTCGTGCCGAGGTCGGTTCCGGTGGCGGCCCCGCTTCCGCAGCCCGCGACAACGACGAGCCCGAGGGCGGCGATCAGGAGGCCTAGGGGGCGCGTCCGCCGCGTCATTTCAAGTGTTTTCGCCATGGGGGCATCCGGAGAACGAGAGGGGCGAGTTCAGTAGTATGCACAATACACTCGGTCGTCTATAGACTATGGAGTCGAGTGTCGCTCGTTGTCAACCGCCGATCGGCTCGTTCAGCGGGCTATGTCACCGGGATACGGCGAGGCGGTAGGTCGTGTCGGCGCCGAGGAGAGTGCGGTGCGTGCCCTCGGCGGTGATGACGCCGCCGTCCAGGACGAGGACCCGGTCGGCGGCGTCCAGGAGCGGCGGGCTGCTGGTGATCACGATGGTGGTGCGGCCCCGGCGCAGCCCGGCGACGTTGCGCGCGATCAGCTGCTCGGTGACGGCGTCAACGGCGGTCGTCGGGTCGTGCAGGACGAGGACGTCGGCGTCGGCGGCCAGGGCGCGGGCCAGCGACAGCCGCTGCCGCTGCCCGCCGGACAGGTTCGCGCCCCGGTCGCGAACGGCATGGTCGAGCCCGTCGCGGTGGAGGGCGACGACGTCGGTCAGCATGGACGCCTCGACCGCCTCGGCGACGCTCCGTCCGGTGCCCGCCGGGTCGATGTTCGTGCGGAGGGTGCCCGCGAAGATCTCCCCGTCGTACGGGTTCACCAGCACGTGCTCGCGGAGCGCCTCGATCGACAGGTCGGCGATGTCCCGTCCGCCGACACGGACCGCGCCCTCGTACGCGCCGGGCGGGACGGTGGCCGCCAGGATCGAGGCGAGGTCGGCACCCGCGCGCGGCTGGTAGGCGGCGACCGCCACGAACTCGCCGGGCGACACCGTGAACCGCAGCTTGTCCAGGGAGCCGTACCGGACGCCGTCGACGTCGAGGCCGCCGCCCGGTTCCGGACGTCCGCGCCCCGGAACCGTCACCGGCGGCGCGGCCAGGACCAGCGCCATCCGCTCCGCCGACGCGCGCGCGACCATCACGTACGTCGGCATCTGCGAGAACAGCTTCAGCGGCTCGATGATGAACTGCGCCAGGCCCACGGCCATGACCAGCTGTCCGATGCTGATCTGGCCCTGGAACGCGAGCCGTCCAGCCATGAGCGTCACGGCGGCGGCGAGGAGCGCGTTCAGCGCGAGCGCGGCGCCCGCGTACGCGCCGTTCGCCCGCGCGACGACGAACGCCTGGTGCTTGGCCTCCGCGCTGACCGTCCGATAGGACCCGAACGCCGCGTGGTTGCCGCCGAAGCCGCGCAGCGGCCGCAGCCCGGTGATCAGGTCGGCGACCTTCGCGCCCGCCCGCGCCACCCGGGCCTGCTGCTCCCGGGTCCCGGCGCCGATCCGCCTGGACAGCACGCTCAGGATCGCCAGGATCGCGATCGTCCCCACGATCACCAGCAGGCCGAGCTGGACGCTCGCCAGGCCCAGCGCGACCGCCGCCACCAGCACCGCGACCAGCGAGCTGAGCAGCAGCGGCACCACCTCGATGATGTCGGCGGTCTGGTCGGCGTCCTCGGTGGCGATCGTCAGCACCTCGCCTGACTTGAGGTCGACGTCCCTGGCCACCGGCTGGAGCCCGCAGGACGCGACCTCCACCCGCCAGCGGTGCGCCTCCGTCGTGTTGGCCTTCTGCAGGATCCGCATCCCGAACCGCCACGAGAACGACACCGTCGTGATGATGACGGCGAGCGCGGCGATCGACAGGCCGAGCGCGCCGAGGCTCCGGTCCCGCATCGTGTGCTCGACGATCAGGCCCAGCGCGATGGGGAAGGCCGTCTCGCCCGCCTGGTACAGGCCCATGAGGACGGTGCCCCGCGTCATCGCGCCGACATTGCGGCGCAGCGCGGAACGGAGGATCGCGGAGCCCGTGCGGGACCGCATTGGGTTGGTGGGTGTCATCGACGTGGACGCTGCCTAACTGCCTTCTCGCCAGGCCCGCCACAGGCGCGCGTACCGGCCGCCCAGGGCCACCAATTCCTCGTGGGTTCCCTGTTCGACAACGCGTCCTGCGTCCAGGACGGCTATACGGTCGGCGGCCATCGCCTGGGTCAGCCGGTGCGCGACGAACAATGTGGTGCGGCCCCGGCATGCGGCCAGCACGGCCCGTTCCAGCTCGGCGGCGCCCTGGCTGCCCGCTTCGGCGGTCGACTCGTCCAGCACCACGACCGGGGAGCGGCCCAGCACCAGGCGGGCCAGGGCGATCTGGGCGATCTTGGTGACGTCGAGGCGCTCGCCGCCCTCGCCGACCCGGGTGTCCAGGCCGCCGGGCAGCGCGCCGACCCATTCGGCGGCGCCTGCCGTGCGCAGCGCCTTCGTCAGCTCGGCATCGGTCGCGTCCGGGGCGGAGAGCCGCAGGTCGTCGGCGAGCGGGCCGGAGAACACGTGCGTCTCCTGCGTCAGGATGCTCACCAGCGACCTGGCCTCGGCCTCGTCGAGCCGGGCGAGATCCGTCGAGCCGATGCGGACCGAGCCCTTCTGCGGCGTCCCGATGCCCGCGATCAGCGCGGCCAGGGTCGACTTGCCCGCGCCCGTCGCCCCCACCAGCGCGAGCGAGCCGCCCGCCGGGATCGTCAGGTCGACGTCCCGGAGCACGGGCTCCTCGGCGCCTGGATAGCTGAACGTCAGCCCGTCCACCGTCACCGGACACGCGGTGGCGGTCGGCGGCGGGACGTCCGGGTCGCCGACCAGGCGGCCCTCTGCGGCCTGGCCGACAAGGCGGTCCTCCGCGGCTTCGCCCAGCACCCCGACCAGCCGCGTCAGGCTCGCGCCCGACTTCTGCGCCTCGTCGAACGTGAACATGATGGAGCCCAGCGGGTTGAACAGCCGGTGGAACAGCAGCGGGGCCGCCGACACCTCGCCCAGGGTGGCGGCGTCCGCCTCCAGCAGCGCGTACCCCACCACGACGATCAGGACGAGCCCGATGAACTCCGCGCGGTTCTCCCTGCCGACGAACCGGCCGAAGAACCGGAACACCTCGATGCCGAGGTCGCGCACGCGCCACGACTCGGCGGTGACCTTCGCGCGGAACGCGTCCTCAAGCCGGTACGCCCGGACGGTGCCGATCCCGTCCAGGCCGCTGATCAGCGCCTGCGCCCGGTCCGCCTGCGCCGCCCGCTGCCGCCGGTAGAGCGGGGCGGACCGGGGGAGGTACCAGCGCAGCGCCAGCGCGTACGCGGGCAGCGCGCCCGCGCCCGCGAGGCCGAGCCGCCAGTCCAGGCCGAACATCCCGGCGGTGGCGATGACGACCAGCACGCCCGCCGAGAACACCGTGGGGATCGCCGTCCGGATGCCCTTCGACACCACGGCCACGTCGTCGCCGACCCTGGACAGCACGTCCCCCCGGCCGACCTGCTCGATGCGCGCGCTCGGCATTCCCAGGACCGCGCGGACGGCGCCTTCGCGGAGGCGTGCGAGCAGGTCCGCGCCGAGCCGTCCGATCAGGTACGTCGACGCCGCGGTGGCCGCCGCGCCGAGCAGCGCGGCGGCCACCATCAGCGCCCCGATCGTGACCAGGACCGACTGCGGCTCGCCGCCGATCACCCCGTCGGCGACCCGGCCGAGCAGCAGCACAGGCAGCACCTGGAGCGCCGCCCCGGCCACCGTGGTGAGGACGGTCGCGGACGTCAGCCACGGCACGTCACGGAGGTGCGCCGCGACCCATCGGGCTGCCTCGCGTCCGGACGCCGTGTGCAGGGACGCCGCCGTCGCCGGTGCGGCGCGCGTGTCGGTGGCGGCCACTCCTAGGCGGCTGTTGCTGCCGCTTTGACCAGCTCGTCGATCGCGTACGGCAGGGAGAGCAGCGTGCCCTGCGACATGGCCGCGCCGATCGCCGGGCCCTCGCTGTCCAGCAGGTAGGACACCTTCCCGCCCTTGACCGCGGAGAGGTTCGCGAACAGCTCGAACTTCTTCAGCGCGTCCTGGTCGGCCTTGTCGTTTATCACGAAGATGCGGTCGACGTCGATGAGGTCCATGCGCTCGGGGGACAGGACCGTGAAGAACTTGCCGCCCGCGATCTTGTCGACCTCCGTGGCGCCCTTGAAGCCGATGCCGGAGAGCAGCCGTCCGCGCACGTCGGTGGTGGTGAACGGTGCGATCGAGTCCTTGTACCAGGACACGGCGACGGCGGTCTGGCCCGCGAACGCGGGGTGCGCCTTGCGGGCGGCGTCGAGCTTGGCCTGGATGCCCTGCACGAGCTGCTTGCCCTCGGCCTCCTTGCCGAGCGCCTTGGCGATGTGCACCGCGTTGTCCTGCCACGGCGCGCTGAACGGCTCCTTCTCCGCCTTGGTGCGGCCGACGGTCGGGGCGATCTTGGAGAGCTTGTCGTAGGCGGCCTGGTCGATCTCGGAGTAGACCGCGATGATCAGGTCGGGCCGCAGCGCGGCGATCTTCTCGAAGTTCGGGCCGGTGTCGCCGTTGTTCATGACGACGTCGGGCTTCGCGCCGCCCCATTTGTCCTTCACCCAGGGCCACTGGGTGTTGATGTCGGGGGACGTGCCCGCCGGGTTCGGGTACTGGTCGACCATGCCGACCGGTTTGGTGCCGAGCGCGAGGATGGCCTGGTCGTCGGTGTAGCCGACGGAGACGACCCGCTTCGGGGCCTCGGTGATCTTCGTGGATCCGAACGCGTGCTCCACGGTGACCGGGAAGACGCCGCCCGCCGCGGCCGGCTGGCCGTCGCCGCCCGGGTCGTCCGAGTCGGAGCCGCAGCCCGCGAGGAGCGCGACGCCGAGGGTCACGGCGGACAGGAGCGCGGCCAGCCGCCGCCGGGATCTCGGACGAGTCGAACGGGAGGAGGGCATGCGAAAAATCCCTTGCTTTCAAGCGGGACGCCGCCTGGATCGTTCCAGGGCAAACGCACCCTAACATGCGGAAATAAGGACAGCCTAACCTAAAGTGGATCTTCGTCCCCGGCGGGGTCCGGTCGCGGATCGGCGTGGCCTGGACGGACGTGGGTGCGCCCGATCGGCACGATCAGCGGACGGTCGCCCACCGGGTCGTCGATCACCTCCGCGCGCAGCCCGAACGCCTCGTCCAGCAGCCCGGCGGTGATCACGTCCCGGGGATGACCCTGCGCCAGGATCGACCCCGCCCGCATCACGATCAGGTTGTCGCTGTAGCGCGTCGCCAGGTTGAGGTCGTGCAGGACCATCACGACGGTGCGGCCCGACTCGTGCAGGTCGTCCACCAGGTCGAGGACGTCGATCGCGTGCGCCAGGTCCAGGTAGGTGGTGGGCTCGTCCAGCAGCAGCAGGTCGGTGCCCTGCGCCAGCGTCATCGAGATCCAGACGCGCTGGCGCTGGCCGCCGGACAGCGCGTCCACCGGACGGTCGGCCAGGTCGGACACCCCGGTCATGGCCAGCGCGCGTTCCACGACGGCGGCGTCGTCCGACGACCACTGCCGCAGCCAGCTCTGGTGCGGATGGCGGCCCCGCGCGACCAGGTCGGCCACCGTCAGCCCCTCCGGCGCGACCGGCGCCTGCGGGAGGAGGCCGAGCTTCTTCGCGACGTCCCTGGTCCTGAGCTTGACGATGTCCTCGCCGTCCAGGACGACCGTGCCCCTGGACGGCTTCAGCAGCCGCGACAGCGTCCGCAGCAGGGTCGTCTTCCCGCAGCCGTTGGGGCCGATGATCGTGGTGATCACCCCGGCCGGGATCGCGACGTCGAGGCCGTCGATGACCGTCCGTCCGCCGTACCCGACCGTGACGTCCCGCGCCGCCAGCGGCGCGCCAGCTGTGCCGTGTCCGGCGGCCACAGGATCTCCTTTGCTCGGCATCGCCTACCCCCGGGCCGACCGTCGGAGGTTCGCCCGCACCAGCAGGTAGACGAGGAAGGGGCCGCCGATCACGGCCGTGACCACGCCGACCGGCAGCGTGACCCGCAGCGCCGTGCGCGCCACCAGGTCGGCGCCGATCAGCAGCAGCGCGCCCACCAGCCCGGACGCCACCAGCGGCGGCGTCGGGACGCGCGCCAGCCGCATCGCCACCTGCGGCGCCACCAGCGCGACGAACGGGACCGGGCCCGCGGCGCTCACCGCCACACCGGCGAGCAGCACGGCGCACAGCAGCATGACCGCCCGCACCATCGAGTAGCGGACGCCCAGGCCCGCCGCGACGTCGTCGCCGAGGTGCAGCGGCCTGAACTGGAACGCGGCCACCGCGACGACGACCAGGAGGACGACCGCGCACCAGATCGCCACGCGGACGTCGTCCCAGGAGCGTCCGTCCAGCGAGCCGATCAGCCAGGCCTGGGCGCGGGCCACGTCCCTGATGTCGGCCGTGACCAGCAGCCAGTTCGTGATCGCCTCCATCAGGGCGGTCATCGAGATGCCGATGAGGATGAGCCGGAAGCCGTCGACCCCGCGCCGCCACGCCAGGAAGTACACGAGCAGCCCGGTGCCGAGAGCGCCCGCGAGCGCCGCCGCTGACAGGCCCACGGAGTCGGCGATCACCGCGGACGCTCCGCCCGGCACCGTCACCAGGAACACCGCGACCGCGCTGGCGCCGCCGGTGATCCCGAGGACGTCCGGGCTGGCCAGCGGGTTGCGCGCGATCGACTGCGTGATCGCCCCCGACACGCCGAGCGCGATCCCGACGAGGAGCCCGGCGAGGGCGCGCGGCATCCGCAGGTCCATGATCACGAACTCGTCGACGCGCTCGCCGCGGCCGAGGATCGTGGCGATCACCCGGGGCAGCGCGATCGGGAAGTCGCCGACGCCGATGGACAGGCAGAACACCAGGAACGTCGCCGCCGCCAGCACCAGCGCGACGAGGACGGGCCACGGCCGCCACACGAACGACACCCCGCCGAGCCGTACGCCCGGCGTCACGGGGCTTCGCTTCACGTCCGTCCCGTTCATGCGGTCCTGAGCTTCCCGTCTGCGTTCCCGAGCTTCCCGTTCATGCGGTCCTGAACTTTCCGCGCCAGACCAGGGCCGCGAAGAACGGGGCGCCGAGGAGGGCGACGACGATGCCCGCGTCCAGCTCGCCCGGCCGGACGACGACGCGTCCCACGATGTCGCAGACCAGCAGGACGACGGCGCCGAGCAGCCCCGCGTACGGGACCAGCCAGCGGTAGTCGGGCCCGGTCAGATACCGGGCGACATGGGCCACCATCAGCCCGAGGAACGCGATCGGGCCGCACGCCGCGGTCGCCGCGCCCGCCAGCAGGGTGATGGCGACGATGCCGGCCGTCCGGGTGAGGGCGATGTTCACGCCCAGGCCGCGCGCGATGTCGTCGCCCAGGTTGAGCAGGTTGACGGCGGGCAGCGTGATCGCCGTCAGCACCAGCCCGGCCGCGATGAACACCGACACCGGCCAGATGACGTCGAATTTCACCCCGGCGACCGAGCCCGCGTTCCAGAACCGCAGCGCGTTCAGCGACGCCTTGTCCGACAGGGCGACCGCCGTGGTCATCGCCGCCAGGAACACCGCGATCCCCTGCCCGGCCAGCGCGAGCGTCAGCGGGTTCCCGGCCCCGCGCCCGACGCTCGCCAGCCCGAACACGACGACGCCCGCGACGGCCGCCCCGAGGAAGGCGAACCAGACGTACTGGAACGGATTCGCGAGCCCGAACAGCGACACCGCCGACACGACGGCGAACGAGGCCCCCGCGTTCACCCCCAGCAGCCCCGTGTCGGCGATCGGGTTCCGCGTGCACCCCTGGACCAGCGCCCCGCCGATCCCCAGGGCGACGCCCGCGACGATCGCGAGCACCGTCCGGGGCGCCCGGACGGTCCGCACGATGAGCCTGATCTCGGTGAGCCGCTGGTCGGGGTCCGGCGCCGCGAACAGCCCGTGCCAGACCTCGCGGAGGCTCAGCGCCCGCGCGCCGACGACCATCGACAGCACCCCCGCCACCAGGAGGACGGCCACGAGCACGCCCAGTCCCACGACCCGCCGCCTGCGGGCCGCCACGACATGGGACACGGGCCGCTGCTCCGTGAGCGTGCTCATCCACGTCCGCCGAATCCGGCCAGCACTACATTTTCCTCCGAAACGGCGGCAAATAAGGCGAGCCTAACCTCATTCGGACGGACCGCCGCGCGCCACCCCCGATCTTCGGGACGCCGCTCGCCGCGCGCACCACCGCTCCACCGCCGGTTCTGCGGTCGGCGGAACGCCTAGGGCCCGGCGCCATCGCCGACTTACGATGTGCGCATGGCCGAGATCACCCGCCCGCTCATGACCGCCGACGAGACGCCGCACGAGCCGGCGCCGCGCCAGGCGACCGCGACGCAGGAGCCGCCGGCCCCGACCCGGCCCGCGGATCCGACGCGGACGCGCCCGCCGACGGAGGAGACGCGCCCGCCGACGGCGCCGGGGCAGGCGGCGGAGCCGCTGTGGCGCGACGCGCTCGGCCATTGCCTGCGGCGGCTGCGCCTCGAACGCGGCGAGACGCTGGTCGAGACGTCCCGCCGCGCCGGGGTCTCGCCGCAGTACCTCTCCGAGATGGAGCGCGGCGTCAAGGAGCCGTCGAGCGAGATGATCGCCGCGGTCGCCGGCGCCCTGGACACGACGCTCGGCGACCTGACGCTCGCGGTCGCGACGACCCTCCTGGCCCCGCCCGCCCGGACGGCGCCCGCGGGCGTGACCTGCCAGGCCGCCTACGCCCTGGCCGCCTGAGCGGGTTCGCTCACGCGGGCATCGGCTGGCGTTCATCGATCACGTGGTCGATGAGGCCGTAGTCCAGCGCCGTCCGCGCCGTGAACACGCGGTCGCGGTCGGTGTCGGTGCGGAGCGTCGCGGTGTCCTGCCCGGTGTGCCGGGAGAGGATTTGCTCGATGTCGGCGCGGACGCGGACGACCTCGTCCGCCTGGAGGATCAGGTCCGGGATCGCGCCGCGGCCCTGTCCGAGCGGCTGGTGCAGGACGACGCGCGTGTGCGGCAGCGCGGCCCGTTTCCCGGGAGTGCCCGCGGCCAGGAGGACGGCCCCCACCGCGACGGCCTGCCCCACGCAGGTCGTCGCGATCTGCGGACGGATGTAGCGCAGCGTGTCGTACACGGCCAGCATCGCGCTGGGGTCCCCGCCCTCGCAGTTGATGTACAGCTGGATCTCGCCGTCCGGGTTGTCGGCTTCCAGGTAGAGCAGCTGGGCGACCAGGGCGTTCGCGACGCCCGCGTCGATGGCCGTGCCGAGATAGATGATCCGCTCGGTGAGCAGGTGCGAGTAGACGTCCATGATCCGCTCGCCGCGGGGGTGCTGCGCGATGACGTTCGGGATCGTGTAGGTGCTCATCGGACGGCTCCTTCCGAGGGGACGCCGAGCCCGACCCGGCGGCGGCTCGCCGGGACGACCTCGTCGAGATCGCTGACGATCGCGTCGATGAAGCCGTAGTCGAGCGCTTCGCGCGCCGTGTACCAGCGGTCGTGCAGCGAGTCCTCGAAGACCCGCTCCAGGGGCTGGCCGGTGTCGTCGGCGATGAGTCCGAGCACCGTGTCGCGGGTGTGGCGCAGGTCGTTGGCCTGCAGCTCGATGTCGACGGCGGCGCCCCCGATCCCGGCGGAGCCCTGGTGCATCAGCACGCGGGCGTGCGGCATCGCGCGGCGCTTGCCGCGGGTCCCGGACGACAGCAGGAACTGCCCGGCGCTGTAGGCGATGCCGAGCACCACCGTGGACACGTCGCACGGGATGAGCCGCATGACGTCGCGGATCGCGAGCATCGACGGCACCGACCCGCCGGGCGAATGGATCCACAGCGCGATGTCGGTCGACGAATCCTCCCGCGCCAGGGTGATCAGCTGCGTGGCGAGCAGCGTGCCGTTGTCGTCGTCGAGCACGCCGTCGAGGACGAGGACGCGCTGCTGGTAGAGCTCGCTACGCGTCCGTTCGTTGAACAACGGGATTTTCTGTTCCTCGCTCATGCCTTCACAATGCGCGGACGCGCGCACCGGTCACAGCCGGATCTGCCCACGGCGGATCCGCTCACAGCAGCAAGAAGTGACATGTGCGCTTATCAGTAAATGGGCGTCCGGAGACCCGGCGGTTCGGTATGGGTGAGTCTGGGCCTGCTTGGGCGAATCTTCGGCGGGCGTGGCCTGCCGGAGCGGTCGCGCCGGGGCGCCGCGAATAAGTAGTTAGTCTTGGAAACGACCTTGTCGGGCGCGGCGGCGGGCTGTAAGAATTCTGCGGGGCCGCGCGATTCCGGCGGCTCGCTGATCTTGTCATGGGGAGGATGACTCGATGTCCTACGATTACGCGAACGCCGTGACCGCCGTGATCGACGACTCCGTCGCCGCGCAGGCGTCCGAGATCGATCGTGCTGGAACGTTCCCCAAGGCCGGCGTGGACGCGCTGGCGAAGGCCGGTCTGCTGGGGCTGCTCAGCGCGCCCGAGGTCGGCGGCAGGGGAGCGGGGCTCCGGGCGGCCGCGCACGTGATCGAGCGGCTGGGATCCACCTGCGGCTCGACGGCGATGGTGCTGCTCATGCACTACGCGGCGACCGCGATCATCGAGGTCCACGGGAGCGAGGACGTGCGCCGGGCGATCGCCCGCGACGAGCACCTCAGCACGCTCGCGTTCTCCGAGGCGGGGTCGCGCAGCCACTTCTGGGCCCCGATGAGCACCGCCTCCGCCGATGGCAGCGGCGGCAATGGCAACGGCGATGGGCAGGTGCGGCTGGACGCCCGCAAGAGCTGGGTCACGTCGTCCGGCGACGCGGACAGTTACGTCTGGTCGAGCCGTCCGCTCCAGGGCGACGGTCCGATGACGCTGTGGCTGGTGCCGAGCGGCGCGCCTGGGCTCACGGTCGCGGGCCCGTTCGACGGGCTCGGCCTGCGCGGCAACGGGTCCAATCCCGTCGCGGGCGAGTCCGTGCCGGTCGCCAGGGACGCCATGCTCGGCGCCGACGGTGCCGGACTGGATATCGCGCTCCAGACCGCGCTCCCGCATTTCCTCGTGCTCAACGCCGCGTTCTCGCTCGGCCTCATGGAGACCCTGGTCGCCAAGGCCGCCGCCCATCTCGTCGGCGCCCGGCTCGACCATCTCGACCAGACGCTGGCCGAGCAGCCGATGCACCGCGCCGCCTTCGCGAGCCTCCGCACCCGGACCGACGGGGTCAGGGCCTTCCTCGACGACACCCTGACCGCGCTCGAAACGGGCAGGGAGGACGCGACGCTGCGCGTCCTCCAGGTGAAGGCCGTGGCCGGGGAGGCGGCGCCGGAGGTCGCGGACGGCGTCATGCGGCTGTGCGGCGGCTCGGCGTTCCGGAAGGAGTTCGGGGTGGAGCGTTCCTTCAGGGACGCCCTCGCCGCGCGCGTCATGGCGCCGACGACCGAGGCGCTCCAGGACTTCGTCGGACGGGCCGCTCTCGGCCTGCCGCTGCTCTGAGGAGGATGCGATGACGTTCGTCCTGGGCTCCGTCGCCTACGACCCCAAGGTCGTCACCATCTGGGCCGGGTTCCGCTCCTGGCTGACCGACCACGACTTCGATTTCGACTTCGTCCTGTACTCCAACTACGAACGCCAGGTGGAGGACCTGGTCGAGGGCCGCATCGACGCCGCCTGGAACTCGCCGCTCGCGTGGATCCGCGCGCGCCGTCTCGCGGCCGCCCGGAACCGGGAGGTCACGCCGCTGCTGATGCGCGACACCGACCGTGACCTGACGTCGATCGTCGTCGTCCGCGCCGACTTGCCGTACCAGGACGTCGCCGACCTCAAGGGCGAGACCGTCGGCGTGGGCGCGGTTGACTCCCCGCAGGGCACGCTGATCCCGCGCTCGTTCCTGCGGGCGTCCGGCCTGCGTCCGGGCGAGGACGTGACCGAGCGGCGGTTCGACGTCGGCGTCGGCCTGCACGGCGACCACATCGGCGGCGAGCGCGACGCCGCCCGCGCGCTGATGGCGGGCGAGGTCGCGGCGGCCTGCATGATCGACGCCAACCATCTGCTGTTCGGGCGGGAGGGCACGCTTCCGGCGGGCGCCACCCGGATCATCGCGCGGACGCCGCCGTACGACCACTGCAACCTCACCGTCGTCGACGGCGCGTCCCGCGCGGACGTGGCGAGGCTCGACGCGCTGCTCCGCTCGATGTCCTACGCGGACCCGCAGGTCAGGCCGCTGTTCGACCTGGAGGGGCTGACCGCCTGGGAGCCGGGCCGGACGAGCGGTTACGCGTCGCTGGAACGCGCCGTCGACGAGGCGGCCTTCTACGGCCCGGACGGCGCGCTGACCGCCGCCGACTACCGCCCATGAAGCCATGACCGCCAGGGTTCGGTCATGAGCGCGGGACGGGACGTGCCTTTCGTCGACCTGGGGGAGCTCGGGTTCGAGCGGGGTGCGCATCTGCTCGTCCAGCGCGCCCTGCGCGGTCTGGCCCCGGGCGCGGAGCTGGCGGTGAGCGGCCGCAATCCGGCGATCATCGTCCATCTGGAGGCGTGGTGCCGGCCCCTGGGGCACCGCGTGCGGCTGCCGGACGACCGCGACGACCGCGACGGCAGCAGCGAGGGTGGTTCGGTGCGGGCGTACGTCGTCCGCGGCCGGGCGGACCTCGACCGCTGGTCGGACGCGGAACGGGCCGGCGACCCCAGGCCCGGCGGAGTCGACCGCAGGCCCGCGCCGCACTGGGGGCTGGCGGCCCGCGGCGCGCTGGTGGAGCCGGGCGGGCCGCGGCTCGGCTTCGACCTCGCCGACCGCGATCTCGTCTGGGCCGATATCGCGCCCGCGCTCTACGCCAATGCCGCCTCCGCGCAATGGGATCCGGAAAAGGCCGTCGACTGGGGCGCCGATTTCGAGGTGCCGTCCGATATCGAGCGGGCCGTCGTCCAGATCATGACCTTTCTGGTCGAGAACGAGCAGGCCGCGCTGGTCGTCCCGGCGCGGTTGCTGAGCCGGATCCATCCGCATTTCCGCGAGGTTCTGCAACTGCTCGCCGTCCAGGCGGCGGACGAGGCCCGGCACGTCGAGGTGTTCACGCGGCGGGCGCTGCTGAAAGGCGGCGCGATGGGCACGTCGTCGGTGAGCGGACGGGAATCGCTGGCCACCCTGGTCGCCGAGCCGGACTTCTCGCTCGCCTCGTTCCTGCTCTCGGTGCTGGGCGAGGGCAGCTTCCTCAACCTGCTGACCTTCCTTGACCGGCACGCGCCCGATCCGGTGACGCGCCAGGTGACGCGGCTGGCGCGGCAGGACGAGGCGCGGCACGTCGCGTTCGGGGTGGCGCACCTTCAGCACCAGTCGGCGGTCGACCCGTCCCTGCGGTCCCGGCTGCGGACCGCGATAGAACGCCGCCATGACGCGCTCGTCGAATCCGCCGGGCTGAACCAGGACGTGTACGACTCACTGATCACGCTGGCCGCCGGAGAATGGACGCCCGAAGCAATCGGACGCGGTTACGAAGAAGTGCGGGAACTCCAGAAGGAAATGGACGAGGGACGCCAGCACCGCCTTATCCGGCTCGGCTTTCCGGCCGACGAGGCCGCCGATCTGTCGGCCCTCCACACGCGCAACTTCATGTGAGCCGGACGGCCGGGTCCGGGGAGGGGCCCGGCCGTCCGGGCGCGGACGCCGCCGGATCAGGCGGGCGGCATCAGGACGGTGTCGATGATGTAGACGGTCGCGTTCGCGGTCTTCACGTTCCCGCAGACCACCGAGGCGTTGCCGGTCCCGACCGTGAAGGACTGGCCCGACCCGGTGGTCTTGAGCGCGGCGCCCTGCAGGGTCGTGAAGTCGCCGGCGGCGAGCGCGTCCGGCGCGATCTTCTGGCCGACGACGTGGTAGGTGAGGATGCCGGTGAGCGCCTTCTTGTCGGCCAGCACCTTGGTGAGCGTCGCCTTCGGGATCTTCTTGAACGCGTCGTCGGTGGGCGCGAACACGGTGATGTCCTTGGACGAGTTCAGCGTGTCCACAAGACCGGCCTGCTTCACCGCCGCGACCAGCGTGGACAGGACCGGGTTGTTGGACGCGGCGGTCGCGACCGGGTCGGTCGTCATGCCGCTGAAGCTGCCCTCCCCGGTCGGGGGACGGCGGAGCAGCCCGGGCCGAACGGCGTGTCGGTCACGGGCGCGGCGGCGGCCGTGCTGGACGGCGCGGCCGAGCTCGGCGCCGCCTCGTCGGCCGCGCCGCCGTCGTCGCCGGAGCAGGCGGACAGCCCGGTGGTCAGTGCCGCGGCGGCCATCATGGCGGCGGCGATCCGTGTGCGGTTCATGTTCGGTCTCCTTGCTGTCGGGGTGAAACCGTCGGTCTTTGGGAAAGCGGTCGGCAGGCCGGTCGGGGTCGGGTCAGGTGGCGGTGACCACCACCGAATGGCGGCCGGTGGCCCCGTCCGGGGACGGGGGAGCGCGGCGCGCGGGCTGGGTGGCGCCGGTGCCGTCGGTGGCGCGGACGCGCAGCGTGTGGGCGCCGGGCGTGGCGTCCCACTCGGCGACCCATTGCCGCCAGGTGTCCGGGCCGGGGACGGGCGCGAGCCGCGCCTCCCGCCACGGGCCGTCGTCGACCTGCCATTCGACGGCGTCGACGCCGCGGTGCTGGGCCCATGCGGTGCCCGCGACGGCGACGCGTCCGGACTTGAGGCGGGCGAGCGGCCTCGGCACGTCGATGCGGGAGAACGTCTTGATCGGGGCTCGTTCGGCGTAGCCGCGTCTCGTCCAGTAGGCCTGGTCGGTGGCGAAGCGGGTGACCTTGAGGTCGACGACCCATTTGGTGGCGGACACGTAGCCGTACAGGCCGGGGACCACCATCCGCGCGGGGAAGCCGTGCGCGATCGGCAGCGGGTCGCCGTTCATGCCGATGGCGAGGAGGGCGTCGCGCCCGTCCAGGATCACGTCCAGCGGGGTGGACAGCGTCATGCCGTCGGACGAGCGGGACAGCACCTGGTCCGCGCCGCCGACGATCCCGGCCCTGCGCAGCAGCGGCGCGAGCGGCGCGCCCAGCCAGCGGGCGTTGCCCGCCAGGTCCCCGCCGACCTGGTTGGACACGCACGTCAGCGTGATGTCGCGCTCGATCAGCGCCTGCCGCAGCAGGTCGTCGAACGACAGCTCGACCGGGCGCGCCACCATTCCGTGGATGCGCAGCGTCCAGTCGCGCGGGCCGACCTGCGGCAGGACGAGCGCGGTGTCGACCCGGTAGAAATCGCGGCTCGTCGTCCGGAACGGCGTCGTCCCCGGTACCCGTACCTGCGCGCCCACCGGCACCGGACGCGCCGGGCTCGCCGGATCCGGCAGCCGCACCCCCGCCCGGACGGACGAGCCGTCGCCGCGGCGCAGCAGCATCCGCCCCACGCTGCCGCCGGCCGCGGCGACGCCCGCCACTCCGGCACCGGTCAGCAGCACTCGCCGCCGACCGATCCCCGTACCGGACGGCGAAGCCGGCGGAGCCGCCTCACCGCGAGCCGTCTCACCGCCGCCCGTCGTAGCGGCGAGTCGCGTGGCGCGGACGCCGCGCTCAAGCAGGATCAGCGCCGCCATCCCGGCGAGCGCACCGGCGACCGACGGGAGCACGTCGGCAGGACGGGCCGTCGGCCTGGTCAGCGCGGCGGCGGCGCCGACGAGCCCGAAAGCGGCCAGCCCGATCACACCCCGGATCAGGCGCTTCCGGCCCAGCAGCCCGACGCCCATCGCCGCCGCCGCGACCCCGGCGCCGAGCCCGGCCAGCAACACCGTCTTGTCGTTCTCGCCGAACCGGCGGATCGCGAAGTCCTTGAGCCACGCGGGCGTCAGGTCGATGAAGCCCGCGCCGACCGCGAGCAGCGGCGAGGCCGTGGCGCGTCCGAGCGCACCGGCCACCAACTCCGCCGTGCCCATCGCGGCCGCCGCGGCCAGCAGCCCTCGGAGCGCGGCGGTCACCCACCGCAGCGGCCCGGTCGCTCGTTCGCCTCTCACACCGGGCGTTCGGGGCCGGACGGCCGGCGGATGGGTCGAATTTTCACCGGTCTTCGGACCCATCCTTCCGGCCGCCGGCTCCGAATCAGGAACGTGGAGACGAAGGATCAGGCGAGCGGCTCTCCCCGGTGGCCGCACGGCGACGCGCCGCCGCCCGACCTGGCCGAGCTTCTCGGCCGGGTCGCGCGCGGCGACCAGGACGCGTTCGCGCAGGTCTACGAGCATCTGTCGGGCCCGGTGTACGGGGTGGCGCTGCGGGTCGTCCGCGACCCGGCCCAGGCCGAGGAGGTCGCACAGGACGTGCTGGTCGAGCTGTGGCGCAAGGCGTCGCACTACCGGCCGGAGCGCGGCACCGCGATGGCGTGGGCGCTGACCGTCGCGCACCGCCGCGCCGTCGACCGGGTCCGTTCCAGCCAGGCCGACCGGGACCGCGAGGAGCGCACGCCCGCGCCCGCCCCCGACTACGACGACGTCGCCGAGCAGGTCGGCACCCGGCTGGAGCACCAGCAGGTGCGCCGCTGCATGCGCGGCCTGACCGAGACGCAACGCGAATCGATCACGCTGGCCTACTACGGCGGCTACACCTACCGCGAGGTCTCCGAGCTGCTCGGCGTCGGCCTGCCCGCCGTCAAGACCCGGATGCGCGACGGGCTCATCCGGCTGCGCGACTGCCTGGGAGTGCGGCCATGACCCGCGATCCGCACGACCTCGCCGCCCCCTACGCGCTGGACGCCCTCACCGGCGTCGAGCAGCGCCGCTTCGAGCGTCACCTGTCCGGCTGCGCCGGCTGCGCGGACGAGGTCGCCGGGCTCCGCGAGACCACGACCCGGCTGGCGCTGGCCGCCGCCCGCCGCCCGCCGGACGCGCTGCGCGGACGCGTCCTCGCCGAGATCGCCCGGACGCGGCAGTCGCCCCCGCCGCTCGGCCGCCGCCTGCCGCCTTCCCGCCGGGGGCCGGGCGGGCCGACCGGGTTGGCGTGGCTCGCCGCGGCGGCCTGTCTCGTGCTGGCGCTGACCGGCGGCGGTCTCGCGGCCCATTTCCACCGCCAAGCCGACCGCGCGCAGGCCCTCAACCGGCAGGTCACCGTGGTGATGGCCGCGCCGGACGCCCGCACGTCCACCGTCCGCGTCCAGGACACCGCCACCCTCACGGTCGTGTCGTCCCGGACGCTGAACCGGGCGGTCGTCACGACGTCGCGGCTGTGGCCCCTGCCCCCGGACAAGACCTACCAGCTGTGGTGGCTCGGCCCGGCCGCACCGCGCTCCGCCGGGACGCTGGACGCGTCGAGCACGTCCCGCCCGGTCGTCGCGGAGGGGCTCGGTAACGCCCGGAGCCTCGGCGTCACCGTGGAGCGGTCCGGCGGTTCCCACCAGCCGACCAATGCTCCGATTCTCACCCTCGACCTGACCTGAGCTCAGTTTGACCGACCATTATGGTGACCGAACATAAGCGGTGAGTGGGGTTTTGTGCGGGGGCGGTGCTGAACTGCGGAATCGTCGGTCAGGTATAGCAGGCTGTACTGGCGATTGGGTAGCCTCCGGGGATTCGGGTGGCCGATGAGTTTCGCGAGTCTTGTCGCTATGAGTCGACATGGGATCGCGGTGACGCACGAGGTTGGGGCGGAGGCGAGGGCGGGGCGGCGCGTGCAGAACGCATCGACGCGCCATTTGCTGAGAGCAGGTGCGGTGTTCGGTGCGCTTCTCGTCGCCGCCGCTGTCGTCGGTCCGCCGCCGAGCGTGCGGGCCGATGCGGGGGCTGATGTGCCGTGCCGCGACAATGACGGTTTCTGGTGCCTGTACGGAAAGCCGAACCTGGAGGACGGCGGCGGGCTGATCGGCACCAACAACGGCGACACCGACCTGAAGATGGACGGGGACTGGTGGTTCTTCAACGACGGAACCCGTTCGGTGAGCAATAGAAGCGGCAGCTTCCTCGGCTTGTACGACGACATTGATTTCAAGGGGTTAATGGCGTGCCTGCCGCCCCATTCGTCGATGAGCATGATTGGTCCGGGTGTCAGTTCCCTGCGCGTCCATCCCACCAGCGGTGCGGCGTGCGTCAGGTCCGGGAGCGCCGGACGGCCGAAACCTAAGAAGTCCGACCCCGCCACGGCCCCGACGCCGGAGAAGACGGCGACCCCGACGGAACAGCCCAAGAAGACCGAGGAGCCCGACCCGTCACCGAGCCTCGCCCTCCCGCCCGTGGACGCCGTGAAGCCGAAACTCCCGAGCGCGCCGCCGGTCAACGCGTCCGCGACCAAGTCCGCCGGTGATGAGTCCGGCGGCGTCGCGTGGGGCGCCGTGGCCGCGATCGGCGGTGTGGTCGCCACGCTCCTGGCGCTGGGGATCGGCGGGTGGATCGTCGGCCGCCGGCGGCGCCCCGCCGTCCCGGTGCCCCGCACCGCCACCGACGCGGGCGCGGCCGGACGCGTCCACACCGCGCTGCTGCTCCTGGCGATCGACTGTGACCAGGAGAAGCGGGACGTGCCGAAGGTGCGCGCGGTGACGATCGACGCCGCCGAGGTGACGCTGCACCTGGCCGCCGCCGACGGGAACGCCCCGCAGCCGTGGCGGGTCGCGCCGGGCGGGCTGCGCTGGCACCTGTCCGTCACCGACATCGACGAGCTGACCGAGGACGTCGACCCCGCCGCCCCCTACCCGCTGCTCGCCGCCGTTCGGCCCGGCATGTGGGTGAACCTCGCCGCGCTTCCGGGGCCGATCGCGCTGACGGGCAACCGGAAGGCCGCGCGCAAGGCCGCCGTCGAGATGGCGCGGCGGCTGCGGGAGGACCCGTGGCACTGGTCCGTCCGGGTGCGGATGGTGGGCTTCCCGCTGGAGGCGACGATCGAACCCGAGGCCGGGACCGAGCGCGGGCGCGTGGTGTTCATCAACGACGGCATGGAAGTGCCCGACAAGACCCCGCCCGGATCCGCGGTCGTCGCGGTCGGGCGCACGAACGGCGCCGGGACGATCTGGCGGGTGCGGTTCGGCGGATCGATCGTCCCGCCCACCGACCTACTGGCCAAGGGCCCCTCCGCGCCTTCCGGCACCGGCTCCGGCTCCGATGATTCTTCCGCCGCTTCCGCGGCTTCCGCAGGTTCCGATGTGCCCGCGGCCGGAGGGGAGTGACGTGATGCAGAGGATTCCGTTCGCCGTGCACGCGCCCGACCCCATCACCTACGAAGGGGTGGTCGGCGGGGTGCGCGGCCGTCCCGAGCTGAGCCTGGTCGAGGAGTCCGACGCCGTGGTCGTCGTGGTCGTCGCCGAGACCGTGGACGAGCAGGTCAAGAAGGTGCTGCGGCGGTTGTCGCGGTCGGTCGGGGCCCGTCCGGTCCTGATCGTCAGCGACCTCAAGGAGGCGCACCTGCTGGAGGTCGTGGAGTGCGGTGTGGTGGCGATGCTGTGGCGGCGCGAGGCGCGGCCGGACGGTATCGTCCGGGCCGTGGTCGCGGCGGCGGGCGGCAACGGCAGCCTGCCCCCGGACCTCCAGGGCCGCCTGCTGAAGCAGGTCGGCCGCATCCAGCGCGGCGCGAACGCCCGGGGCCTGGCCACCGCCACCGGGCTGGCGGACCGGGAGCGCGAGGTGCTCTGCCTCATCGCGGACGGCCTCGACACGTCCGAGATCGCCGGGAAGCTCGCCTACTCGGAGCGAACCGTCAAGAACGTCCTGCACGGCCTGATGACCCGGCTCCAGCTGCGGAACCGCGCCCATGCCGTCGCCTACGCCCTGCGGGAGGGCTACATCTGATGCTCCACGAAGTGGACGACGCGCTGCGCACCCTGCTGCGGACCCGCGCGCTTTCCGGCGGCGACGTCCAGCTGGTCTTCGACGCGCCGACCCGCGAGTGGGCGGCGCGGCGCAACATCCCGACGATCAACGTCTATCTCTACGACGTCCGGGAGGACATGGGGCGGCGGGAGCTCGGGCCGGTCCGCGTGCACGACGAGGACGGACGCGTCGCCGGATACCGGCAGCCGCCCCGCACCTACCGCCTGTCCTACCTGGTCAGCGCCTGGACGAAGCAGCCCGAGGACGAGCATCGGCTGCTGTCGGCCGTCCTCGGCTGCCTGCTGCGGCACGACACCCTGCCCGCGGAGATGCTGCCCGCCGACGGGCTGCTGGCCACGGCGGGGAGCGCCGTCCCGGTCACCGTGGGTGTGCCGCCCGCGGAGCCGCGGTCGATCACCGATCTGTGGTCGGCGCTCGGCGGTGAGCTGAAGCCGTCGCTGGACGTCGTCGTCCTCGCGCCGTTCCCGGTGCCGCCGGACCTCGACGCCAAGCCGCCGGTCACGGAGGTGGAGGTGAAGGTGCGCGAGAGCGCGTCCAAGGTGGTGGAGATCCGCCGGAAGTCGCTGGCGTGACCGACTCCACGGGTTACCTGCTGGCCCGGATCGAGTTGCTGCGCGCCCGCGTGCGGCGGCTGGTCGCGGAGCGGTCCGCGGCGGATCCGTCCGCCGGGGACGAGTACCGCGGGCTGTACGTCCCGGACGGCACGGCCCGGCGGCTCGCCGCCGGGCCGGGCCCCGGACCCGCCCGCGACCCGGACTACGAGCGGGCCCTCGCCGACCTGGCGGACGCCGTCGGTGCCGGGACGCGCCTGCACCGGCTCGCCGGGGCGTTCGGCCTCACCGACCTCGACCTGGAGATCCTGCTCGCCGCGCTCGCACCCGACCTGGACCGCTCGTTCGAGCCGCTGTACGGCTACCTCAACGACGATGTGAGCCGCCGCCGCGCCACCGTCGGGCTCGCCCTGGACCTGTGGGGCGTCCCCGTGACGTCGGCGCACGGCCGCGCCCGGTTCGCGGCGGGGGCGCCGCTGGTCGCGGGGAGGCTCGTCGTCACGCAGGACGCCGACCGTCCCTTTCTGAGCCGGGGACTGTTCGTCCCCGACCGGGTCGCCGCGTTCCTCCTCGGCGACGACGCCCTGGACGACGACCTCACCGGCATCGCGCGCCTCGACGACGACCGCGGTGGGGGTGTGCCATCGGGCCTGGACGGGTTGGCGGGGCGGTTGCGGGAGGACGATTCCCCGCTGGTTTACCTGCATGAGGCCCGGGCAGGCGTGGGAGTCGCGGTGGCGCGCGCCGCGGCGGCGGCCGCCGGGCTGGCCGTGCTGGCGACCGATCCTGAGCGGCTGACGGCGGAGCTGGTTCCGTCCGTCCTGCGGGAGGCGACGCTGCGGGGCGCGGCCGTCGTGGCCGGTCCGTTCCCGGACGGCGGGCCGCTGCTGCGGGCCTTCGCGGACGCGTCCGCGAACGTCCCGGTGCTGCTGGCGGGGCCGCAGCCGTTCGACCCGGGGTGGAGCGAGACGCAGCCGCTGGTCCTGGACGTCCCGGCGGGGGAGCACGCGACCGGCGCCTGGCGCGCGGAACTGCCCGACCCGGACGGCCTCGCCTTCGACCTGGACGCGGCCACCGCCACCTACCGCTTCTCCGCGGACCAGGTCCGGCGCGCGGTCCGGGCGGCGCTCGACCACGCCGCGCTCGACGGCGTCCCCCTGTCGGCCGCGCACCTGTACCGCGGGGCGCGGCTGCAGAACGCCGGCGGCCTGCACAAGCACGCCAGGCGGATCGTGCCCGCCGTCGGCTGGGACGATCTCGTCCTGCCCGCCGAGCCGGGCGGGCGGCTGCGCGAGCTCGTCCAGCGGGCCCGGCACCGCGACCGGGTGCTCGGCGAGTGGCGGCTGCGCAGCGGCGGCGGACGGGGCCGCGGCGTGGTCGCGCTGTTCGCCGGGGAGTCCGGCACCGGCAAGACCATGGCCGCCGAGGTGCTCGCCGCCGAACTCGGCCTGGACCTGTACGTCGTCGAGCTGCCCGCCGTCGTCGACAAGTACATCGGCGAGACCGAGAAGAACCTGGAGCGGATCTTCACCGAGGCGGACCGGATGGACGCCGTCCTGCTGTTCGACGAGGCCGACGCCGTGTTCGGCAAGCGCTCGGACGTCAAGGACTCCCACGACAGGTACGCCAACCTGGAGAGCGCCTACCTGCTGCAGCGGCTGGAGTCGTTCGGCGGGATCGCGGTCCTTACCACCAACCTGCGCGCCAACATCGACGACGCCTTCACCCGGCGCCTCGACCTGGTCATCGACTTCCCGTTCCCCGACCCGGCGCAGCGCCGGGCGCTGTGGGAGCACTGCCTGGCCCCGCCCGTCCCGGTGGACGGCGGCGTCGACCTCGACCGCTGCGCGCGGGAGTTCGAGCTGGCGGGCGGCGCGATCCGGAGCGCGGCCGTCACGGCCGGCTACCTGGCGGCCGCGGCCGGACGCCCGGTCTCCATGGACGACCTCCTCGCCGGAGCGCGCCGCGAATACCGCAAGCTCGGCCGCCTGCTCCCCGGCGACATCCCCACGGCCGCCATCTAGCCGTCCTGCCCGGTCGGGCCGGTGGGCCGTGGGGTCGTCGGGCCGTGCGGGCCGTGCCGTCAGCGGGGGTCGTAGGGGATGCGCATGGCGGAGATCTGATCCTGGTCCAGCGGCACGTTCGAGCGCACCTCGATCGGGGACTCGCCCGACCTGACCCAGAAGCCGACGCTCAGCTTGCCGCCGTTGATGTCGCGGAAGTCCTCGCCCTCGGCGAATTCCAGGCCGACCTCCTCGGTGTACTTCTGCCATTCCTGGTTCGGCTGGAGTTTGAACGCCTTGAAGACCTCGCGGCGCTGGAGCACCTCCTTGTCGCCGTCGAAGTTCCAGTCGAAGATCACCGAGATGCTCGCGTTGGGATCGCCGTTGGAGCGGACCCAGAAGTCGAAGGTCGTCGTGCTTTCGGGGTTGTAGGAGTCCTTCATGCCGCAGAGCGTGTACCGCACCGAACTCCACGTGCATTTCCATTCGTCGCCGACCTGCTCGAAGCCTGGGCTCTTGACGGGGAAAGGCCAGGTGGCGGGCTGCTCGCCCGGTTCCGGCGGGTCGGGCCAAGGAGAGGCCTTGCTCAAGTAGAGCAGCCGGTGCCCGGGACCGCCGAGCTGACGCTCCTGACCCTCGCTTCCGCCTTCGGGCTCGTTGCCTCCGGCACCGGCGGGCGGGGCGGGGGGAGCTTTACGCGGTTCCTGGTCGGGGGCGGGGGCCTTGGCCGGTTTCTGGCCGTCCGGGAGGGTGAGCGGGTTCCCGACCGGGACCATTCCGCCGTCGCGCGCCTTCGAGCCGAAGTCGGGCCTGAAGGTGAACCACGCGATGGTGAACGCGAAGCTGGCCGCCACCAGCACCCCGAGGAAGCCGAGCAGCCAGCGCGGCATGACCGCCCGCTGGACGAACACGCCCCCGACCTCGACCGGCTCCACTCCGGAACGCATCACGTTCACGGTGTAGGGGTGCGACTCGCGCTGCCCGAACCAGGCGATGGAGCCCGGCTTGACACGTCCCTGCACCCACGCGGCCCGGCCCGGCTCCACCTGCACGTTCGCGGGATGGAGTTCGAAGCCGAGCTGCCCGCTGTTGTCCTTGCCGGTCAGCGACGCGGTCAGCCGGGTGTTGCCGAGGTTGTCCACGGCGAACTTGGGCTTGCCGCGGAACCGTCCGCGCACGGTGTGCGGCAGCAGCTCCGCCCGCACCTCGGTGAACGGCGTGACCGTCAGATGCCCTTCCACGACGGTCTTGTCGTCCGGCTGCTCGGTCGGGACGACCTCCACCGCGAACGGGTGGCCGCCTGCCGTCGCGTCCGGGGTGCGGGGCGGCCGGAAGGTGATCTCGGCCGTACCGGTCGTCCCCGGGTAGAGGCGCAGCGTCCGCGGCTCGACCTCGGCCCACACGGCGGGCACGCCGGCGACCGCGACGCGGTACTCCTCCACCAGGTCGGTCGTGTTGCGCAGCCGCAGCGTCACGGTCGCGGCGGCGCCGGGATCCACGGTCGCGGACGCCGGATCAAGAGAAGTCCAGATGCTCACTGACCGGACGCTATGCGTCCGCGCCCCTCCCGAGAACGGCCGCCGGTGCACCCGCGCGTGCACACCTCCCTGCCCCCGATGACACGCGGCACAGGGGCGTCGCGGGGAATCCGCGACCGGGTGCTAATGGGGAAGGGGCTTGCTGAGGAGGGCCCTGCTTTCGGCGTCGACGTCCGTTTCCGTCTTTCCCGCCGGGTCGGTCAGGAGCAGGCCTTGGCCGTTGTCGAATCCGGTCGCCGGCTTGGTCTGGTTGTCGATGGCGTGGAGCGCCTCGTGCATGATCAGGTGCATGCCGGACGTGGAGTGCGGGTCGTAGTTCCCGCGGCGGAAGGCGATGTCCGACCCCGAGGTGAACGCCTCCGCGTGGAGCGACTCGGCGGCCTGGTGCGCGTTGGCGTCGGTGTGCACGCGGACATGGCCGAGGGACGCGCCCGTGCGTGCCTCGATCTCGGCGCGGACGGGTTCCTCCATCGGCCGTCCCGACGACCGCAGCACCTTCTCGACCCGCTGGCGCTGGACGGCCGGTGCGTGCTCGTCAGAACCCGGCTCGTCAGAACCCTGGTCGGCCTGGCGCTGGGCGGAGACCATACGCGCCACCGCGGCGTTGCCGACCAGCCGCTGCAACGCCATGACCGACCCCGGAGACGGCGCGGCGCCCGGAACGACCTTCGCCATGGCCTCATCGGTACGGGCCCGCTGCTTGGCGTCCGCCGGTGTCCGGCGAGCCTTGCCGTCGTCCCGCCGATCCTTCTGCTCGCGCACAGCGCGCTCCTTTCCCCACGGGTGCCACCGTCACCTCAAACTGGACCGTGCTTCGGCCCCTGTGAAGGAACCCGAGGACAAACAACCCGGCACCGGAAACTGCCCGAACAGGCAACGGCTCCCGCGGCTGCCCCGCGGTCAGGCCCCGGGGCAGCGGCTTCGGGCCGCGATCGTGTCCGGTCGGGCAATGAGCGGTGCCCGTGATAGCGCGCCTTCGGTCCCGTCGGCGTCTCGGCCCTTGTGATTGCCTCGGCCGGGAGGTAGGTCTCCGGGGAGAAAGGCAGAATCGCGATGCGCGTCAATGAATGGCTAGAACGATCCCGGTCAGGTGCGCGCGGGCCCTCGCGTCCGCGCGCACAGGATCGCGCACAGGATTCCGCCGCCGCGCCAGGCCCGGAACACGCGAACCCGGCGCTCCCCGGCCGTCCCATGGACGCGGCGGGAGTCCTGGCCCTCCAGCGTTCGGCCGGTAACGCGGCCGTGTCGCAGTCGCTGGAGGCACAGCGGGACGACCACGGCGCCGACCACGAACACGCGCACGGCCTGCCCGTGCAGCGGGCACTGACGAACAGCGATCGAAACTACGGCACCACCCCCGGCACTCTCATGCGACCCAATATGCAGGACCAGCAGCGCCTGGAGAATGTCTTCCCCAGGGACCAGAACCGCGACTTCCAGCAGTTTCCCGACCCGGTCGTTTTCGGCTCCGTCCTCACCGGCCCGCTGAACGCGCAGCTTCAGAGAGCCCAGGGCACCGGCGCCCCTGTCCTCGGCGGGGAGCAGGAGGCCGCGCCATGGGTGCAAGCGATCAATCCCTTGCGCCATGCTGACGCCTACCGCCGCAACTGCGTCGACGCGGCGCGCAGCTTCCTCGCCTCCTGGTCGGGCAACCCCACCGTGGCCGTCGGGGTCCACGGCACCACGGACCGGGATCTGGAAGCGGACGCCAACGCGCGTACGGCGACCTGGCTGGCCACCAGGTGGAAGTACGACGATGACCAGTCGCCCTCGGGCGGGTCGGCGGACGTGTGGGACACCGTGAGGACCCGGTTGGAGAGGGTGGGGCACGGCGCCGCGTCCGTCGTGCTGTTCGACCGGCCGGGCGGGGCGGCTCACGCGGTCTGCGGTGTCAACCACCTGGGGAGCATCGTCTGGGTCGACGCCCAGCGGGGGAAGGTCAAGGTGTCCGATCCGTTGTACCAGGGCACTACCTTCCTGACGATCACGCTCAGCCCCCAGTTCGAAGCGGTCGATGCGCCGGCGCCCCACCCCACGGCGCTCGCCCCCGGCCCCTGAGCCAGGCCGGTCAACGTGCCGTCCATCGCCGTGCGGCCGTGCGCCGGTGGCGTTCCGGGCAGCGGAGGGTGCCCTCCGGACGGGACGAACGGACGTTCCGGGCGGCGCGGCCGGGCGGCAGGGTTTCTGGTAGGTCCAAGCCGTCCTAACGGGGAGTAGCTGCCAATGCCCACGTATCTGTCGCCCGGCGTCTACGTCGAGGAGGTGGCCAGCGGGTCCCGCCCGATCGAGGGGGTGGGGACGTCGGTGGGCGCCTTCGTCGGGTTCGCTCCGGCAGGCCCGCTGAACGAGCCGGTGCTGGTCACGAACTGGTCGCAGTACGTGGCCGCGTTCGGGGACTTCGCCGAGGGCTGCTACCTCGCCCACGCCGTGTACGGGTTCTTCAACAACGGCGGCACCACCTGCTACGTCGTCCGGGTGGGCGGGGCGACGGCGCAGGACGGCAACGGCGCCGCGCCCAAGGAACTGGCGGCGCCGGCGCCCGCACGGCTCGGCGGGTTCAGCGTCGCGGCCGTCCCGTCCGCGGCGGCCGGGACGATCGAGGTGGAGGTCGCCGACATCGACGGCGGCGACAAGGGCGGCGAGAAGGCCGACGACCGGTTCAAGCTGGTCGTCAAGGTCGACGGCACGGCGGCGGAGAGCTTCAACGTGTCGACCAAGAAGAACACCCGCACCTACATCGTCACGCAGGTGAAGGAGCGCTCGAAGCTCATCACCCTCACCGAGGCCGCGGCCGCCGGGCAGCCGGCCAGGCCGGACAACCAGAGCGTGACGCTGGCCGTCCCGGCGGCGCCGCCCGCGCCCACCGCCGACGGCGCGGCGATCACGCCCGAGCACTACCTCGGCGACACCGCCGACCGCACCGGCTTCGGCGGCCTGGAGGCCCTCGACGCGGTCACCATGGTCGCCGCGCCGGACCTGATGAGCGCCTACCAGCGCGGCGCCATCGACCTGGAGGGCGTCAAGGCCGTCCAACTCGGCATGATCGCGCACTGCGAGCTGATGGGCGACCGGGTCGCGATCATCGACCCGCCGCCCGGGCTGAACGCCCGCGAGATCCACGAGTGGCGGCAGGACACCGCCGGGTACGACTCGCGCTACGCCGCCCTCTACTACCCGTGGATCAAGGTCTTCGACCCGTCGTCCGGGACGACCGGGCTGGTCCCGCCGAGCGGCCACATGGCCGGGATCTGGGCCCGCAGCGACGCCGAGCGCGGCGTGCACAAGGCCCCCGCCAACGAGGTCGTCCGCGGTGCCGTGGACCTCGGCCTCCAGGTCACCAAGGGCGAGCAGGACCTGCTCAACCCGGTCGGCGTGAACTGCATCCGCTCGTTCCCCGGCCGCGGCGTGCGGGTGTGGGGCGCGCGGACGCTCGCGTCCGACCCGGCCTGGCGGTACCTGAACGTCCGCCGCTACTTCAACTACCTGGAGGAGTCGATCCTGATCGGCACCCAATGGGTGGTGTTCGAGCCGAACGACCACGAACTGTGGGCGCGGATCCGCCGCAACATCTCCGCCTTCCTCGTCACCGAGTGGCGGGACGGGGCCCTGTTCGGCGCCACCGAGGATCAGGCCTTTTACGTCAAGTGCGACGACGAGACCAACCCGCCCGAGTCGGTCGACCTCGGCCGCGTGGTCTGCGAGATCGGCGTCGCGCCCGTCAAGCCCGCCGAATTCGTGATCTTCCGGGTGGCCCAGATCTCCGGCGGCGGGGAGCTGGAGGAATAGGCCGTCCCGGCTACTGGAAACGGCACTGAACAGGAGAGGAAATCATGACTTTCGACAAACAGGATTCCGCGGCGGCGCACAATTTCGGATTGCAGATCGACGGCGTGATGGTCGAATATCTGCAGAAGGTCAGCGGGCTCGGCCAGAAGCAGGACGTCATCGAGTTCAAGCAGAACTCGGCCCAGGGCAAGCCGACCACCGGGAAACTCCCCGGCGTCCCGCAGGCCGGGGAATGCCAGGTCGTCCGCGCCACGACGGGCAGCACGGTGTTCTCCGAATGGATCAAGAGTTCGTTCGAGGGCGACATGAGCTCGGCCCGCAAGAACGCCACCATCATCCAGATGGACTACCAGAGCAATCCCGTCCGGCGCTTCAACCTGCGCAACGCCTGGTGCAGCGACCAGCAGTTCGACGATCTGGAGGCCGGCAGCACCTCGGCGGTCACCGAGACGATCACCATCACCTACGAAGAGATGAAGATCGAAGAGAGCTGATGCGCCGTTCTGCCCCCACCGTGGACTCGGTTCGGATGCGGACCGAGTTCACCTTCGAACTCCCGCGCGGATACGTGGACGAGAGCGGGACCGTCCACCGCGAGGGCGCGATGCGCCTGGCCACGGCCAAGGACGAGCTGATCCCGCTGCAGGACGTCCGCGTCCGGGAGAACCCGCCCTACCTCTCGGTGGTGCTGCTCGCCCGGGTCATCACCCGGCTGGGCTCCGTCCCGCAGGTGCACGACGGGGTCGTGGAGGGCATGTTCGCCTCCGATCTGGCGTTCCTGCAGGACTTCTACCGTCAGATCAACGCCGAGGGCCACACGCTGGCGACCGTGGCCTGCCCATCCTGCGCGGAATCCTTCGAGGTGGATCTCGCCGGGAGCCGCCTGGGGGAATCGTGACGTACCCGCCGGACGCCCTGCACCGGGAGATCGGGTACATCGCGTACCACTTCCACTGGTCCCGCGAGGAGATCCTGGACCTGGAGCACCCCGACCGGCGCCGGTACGTCACCCACATCGCCTCCCTGGTGAGCGGCTGACCCATGGGCATCCGCGACCTGATCTCCCGCCGCCGATTCCGGCCGGCGGCGGGCCCTGACGTCCCCGGTGGGCGGGGCGGTCCGGGCGGTCCCGGCGGCGGCTGGCGTGCCGTGCCGCCGCCGGGCCGTCCGTCCACGATGGGCACGATCGCCGACCCCGCCTTCGGCGCGACCCTGGCCACCTGGCAGGTCCCGTCCCTCTCGGGAGAGATCGCCCGCCAGATCAGCCTGGACGGCCCGGGCGGCGTCATCGGGGACCCGCTCCGCCTTGCCGGAACGGCCCTGCCCCTGCACGCGATGCCGCAGCCTCTACCCGCGGCCTCGCCGCCTCCGGAGACCAGGCCAGAGCCACCGCGGCGTTCGTCTCCCCTGACCGTCGCCCGTGGCGTGGACCGTCCGTCCCGCAAGATCCGTGCGCTTGAGCCGCGTCCGCCGAAACGCAGCCCAGCCCAGCACGACGATCCGAGCCCGCCCACGAGCATCCCGCCAAGCGACGCCGAACCCAGCGTCCCCGACGCCCCCGACACCTCTGCACCGCGCAGCGACACGAGCGCCCCGGCACCCGCACCGCGGACCGCCGCGCGCCCCGTCCAGCGCAAGACGACTTCCGGAGCCGTGCGCACTCCCAGAGCGGCGCACCCCGCTCGCCGCGCGGCTCCGGTCACTCCTCCGCCGCCCCCGGCGGAGAGCGGCCCGGCGGAAAGCGGTCGGGGGGAGGACGGACCGCTGCCGTCCGCAGGACCGCAGCCCCCCGCCGGGCCGCAGCCCCCCACCCCTCCGCACCCCCCTGCTAC
>NZ_JBIRBA010000025.1:0-141967 GCF_044326345.1 Actinomadura sp. 9N215
GCACCCCGGCACCCCGCCCCCGGCACCCCGCCTCCGCGTCCTGTCCTCACGCCTTGGCTCCGCGCCTGGCCCGCGTCCTGTCCCACGCCTTGGTCCCACGCCCGGCCCCCGTCCTGTCTACGCGTCCCGTCCCCGTTCCCACGCCGTCCCCCGGCGGCCTGACCCCACCGCCCAGTCCCTCGCGCTGCCCTGCGTCCCGTCCCACGGCCCCAGTCCCGCGCCTGGCCCGCGATCGGTCCCCAGGCTCCGCTCCCACTGTCCGATCCGCGCCTCCCCCCGCCCGGTCCTGCGTTTGCCCCGCGTCCTATCCCCGCTGCCCGGCCCGCCGTCCTGCCTCCGCGACCTGCCTCCGCGACCTGGACCCGCGACCTGGGCCCGCGACCTGGGCCCACAGCGCGGCCGCGTGTCCTGGCTTTGTCCGGTCCTCGGGTTTGCCGCGCGGTCCGACGCCGCGTGCCGATCCGGCTGGGTCACTCCGCGCCTTGGCCTCGCCTGTCTCGCCCGGCGTGCCTGGGCGCGACCTGGCGTCTTCTGCGTTCGGCGGACGGTTGTGAGCGTCCTGGCTGCGTCTCGCCTTTGTCGGACGCTGACGTAAGCTCTTCCGGGGCTTGTTCCCGCGGTCGGCGGGAACATCGCGCAGGACCGGGGACACCGAGCAGGACGACGACGACCGGCACGGCGCCGGGTGAGGAAGAAGAGGGGCGCAGTGGCTGCTGAGGTGGAGATCGGCCGGGGCAAGAGCGGCCGCCGGGCGTACGCCTTCGACGACATCGGCATCGTGCCGTCCCGCCGGACGCGCGACCCCGAGGAGGTCAGCGTCGCCTGGCAGATCGACGCCTACCGGTTCGAGATGCCGCTGGTCGTCGCGCCGATGGACAGCGTGGTCAGCCCCGCCATCGCGATCGCGGTCGGACGGCTCGGCGGCCTCGCCGTCCTCGACCTCGAAGGGCTGTGGACGCGCTACGAGAACCCCGAGCCCCTGCTCGCCGAGATCGCCTCGCTGGACGACGTCCGCGCCACCCAGCGCCTCCAGGAGATCTACTCCGAGCCGATCAAGGAGGAGCTGATCGGCCGCCGGATCGAGGAGATCCGCGAGTCCGGAGTGACCGTGGCCGCACGGCTGTCGCCGCAGCGCACCGCGCAGTTCCACAAGGCCGTCATCGACGCGGGCGTCGACCTGTTCGTGATCCGCGGGACGACCGTGTCCGCCGAGCACGTGTCGGGGCGCGCCGAGCCGCTGAACCTCAAGCAGTTCATCTATGACCTGGACGTCCCCGTGATCGTCGGCGGCTGCTCCACCTACACGGCGGCGCTGCACCTCATGCGCACCGGCGCGGCCGGGGTGCTCGTCGGGTTCGGCGGCGGCTCCGGGCACACCACCCGGACCGTCCTCGGCGTCGCCGTTCCGATGGCCACGGCCGTCGCGGACGTGGCCGCCGCCCGCCGCGACTACATGGACGAGTCCGGCGGACGCTACGTTCACGTGATCGCCGACGGCGGCATGGTCAACAGCGGCGACATCGCCAAGGCGTTCGCGTGCGGGTCCGACGCCGTGATGGTCGGCTCGCCGTTCGCCCGGTCCACGGAGGCGCCTGGACGCGGCTACCACTGGGGCAGCGAGGCGCACCACGGCGACGTCCCGCGCGGCACCCGCCTCGAACTCGGGACGATCGGGACGATGGAGCAGATCCTGCACGGTCCGTCCCATGTCGCGGACGGCTCGATGAACCTGATCGGCGCCCTGCGCCGCGCGATGGCGACGTCCGGTTACACGGAGCTGAAGGAGTTCCAGCGCGTCCAGGTAGTGGTGGCCCCCCGCCGCTCCACCGACTGACCGTCCCACCGCCCTGGCGACCCACTGCTTGGCCGCCCACCGCCTAGGTGTCCCACCGCCTAGGTGTCCCACCGCCTAGGTGTCCCACCGGCTGGGCGTTTCATCAGCCGGGCGCTCCACTGGCCGGGCGGCCCACTTGCTGAGCGCTCCACCGGCCGGGGTCCCACCAACTGGGCCTTTCACCGTCCGGGCGTTGCACCGCCCCGGCGTTTCACTGGCCCGGCGTTTCACTGGCCCGGCGTTTCACTGGCCCGGCGTTTCACTGGCCCGGCGTTTCACTGGCCCGGCGTTTCACTGGCCCGGCGTTTCACTGGCCCGGCGTTTCACTGGCCCGGCGTCCCACTGGCTGAGCGCTCCACCGGCGGGGCGTCCGACCGGCCGGGGGTTCCGCCGGTTGGGCGTTTCTCTGGCCGGGCGTTTCAGCGGCTGAGCGCTCCACCGGCGGGGCGTCCGACTGGCCGGGGGTTCCGCCGGTTGGGCGTTTCTCTGGCCGGGCGTCCCACCGGCCGGGGGTTCCGCCGGCTGGGTGTTTCATTGGCTGGGCGCTCCACTGGCACGGCGCTCCACTGGCACGGCGTCTCACCGGCACCGCGTCTCACCGGCTGGGCGTTTCACTGGCCGGGGGTCCCATCAGCTGGGCGTCCTACCAACTGGGGCGCTTCACTGCCTGGGCGTTCCTGGTGCCTGGGCGGCCTCGCCGGTTGAGCGTCATCGGCTGAGGGGTCTTCAGCGGTTGTTCTCCGCGGTCTTCGGGGGCGTTGGTTTCAGGCTGTTGCTTTCCGTGGTGCCTGGGGGTGACGGTCTGAGACCGAGGCCACGCGGAAACGGTCCTTTGCGGGGTGGAGCCGTCCCTACTCTGGGGTAGGTAACGCTCGGAAACCGAACCGCTGTGGGGGGAATCGCGATGACGGGATCACCTGTGACGGGCCTGGGCAGCTCCCGGCTGGGCCCGGCCGAACGGGCGGCGGCGCTCGACCGCATGGCGCGCGAAGAGTTCGACGTGGTCGTCGTGGGTGGCGGCATCGTCGGGGCGGGCGCGGCGCTCGACGCGGCCACCCGCGGCCTGTCCGTCGCGGTGGTCGAGGCGCGGGACTTCGCGTCCGGGACGTCGTCCCGCTCGTCCAAGCTGATCCACGGCGGGCTGCGCTACCTGGAGCAGTACAACTTCGACCTCGTCCGGGAGGCCCTCACCGAGCGCGGGCTCCTCCTGCAGCAGATCGCGCCGCACCTGGTGAAGCCCGTCCCGTTCCTCCTGCCGACGACCCACCGCGTGTGGGAGCGCGGGTACTTCGGCGCCGGGGTGGCGCTGTACGACGCGCTCGCGTTCCAGATGGGGAGCACCCGCGGCGTCCCGCACCACCGGCACCTGACCCGGCGGGGCGCGCTGCGGCTCGCGCCGTCCCTCCGCAAGGACGCCTTCGTCGGCGCGATCCAGCTCTGGGACGCCCAGGTGGACGACGCCCGCTTCGTGATGACGGCTCTGCGCACCGCCGCCGAGTACGGCGCGCAGATCGCGTCCCGCACGCAGTGCATCGGTTTCCTGCGCGAGGGCGAGCGCGTCACCGGCCTGCGCATCCGCGACCTTGAGGGCAACACGACCAGTGAGGTCCGCGCGAAGCAGGTCGTCAACGCCACCGGCGTGTGGACGGACGACATCCAGGAACTCGTCGGTGGCCGCGGCCAGATCCATGTCAAGGCCTCGAAGGGCATCCACCTCGTCGTCCCGAAGGACCGCATCCACTCCGCGACGGGCATCCTGCTCCGCACCGAGAAGTCGGTCCTCTTCGTGATCCCGTGGGGCCGCCACTGGATCATCGGCACCACCGACACCGCCTGGGACCTCGACAAGGCCCACCCCGCCGCGTCCAAGGCCGACATCGACTACGTCCTCGACCACGTCAACACCATCCTGAACACCCCGCTCACCCACGACGACGTCGAGGGCGTCTACGCGGGCCTGCGCCCTCTCCTCACCGGCGAGACCGAAGAGACCTCGAAGCTCTCCCGCGAACACGTCGTGGCGCACCCCGTCCCGGGCCTCGTCCTGGTGGCCGGCGGCAAATACACCACCTACCGCGTCATGGCCAAGGACGCCATCGACGCCGTCGCCCACGGCCTCGACGGCAAGATCCCGGAGTCCTGCACCGACCGCGTCCCGCTCGTCGGCGGCGACGGCTTCCAGGCCATGTGGAACGCTCGCCACCGTCTCGCCACGCGCTCCGGGCTCCACGTCGCCCGTATCGAGCACCTTCTGGGCCGGCACGGCACGCTCCTGGACGACCTCCTCGAACTGATCTCCGAGAAGCCCGACCTCGGCAAGCCCCTCGCCGGCGCCGACGACTACCTCCGCGCCGAGATCGTCTACGCCGCCAGCCACGAGGGCGCCCGCCACCTCAACGACGTCCTCGCCCGCCGGACCCGCATCTCCATCGAGACCTGGGACCGCGGTGTCGGCGTCGCCCAGGAGGCCGCCGACCTGCTCGCCCCCGTCCTCGGCTGGTCGAAGAAGCAGCGCGACCGCGAGATCGAGTACTACCGCAAGCGCGTGGAGGCCGAACGCGCCTCCCAGACCCAGGAGGACGACCAGGAAGCCGACGCCCATCGCCGGGGCGCCCCTGACATCGTGCCCACGGCCTAGGCCGTGTCTCGAAGTCTGGTGTGACGGTGTGTCGTGATCTCTAAGTAGCGAGGTCTCCGGTAGAGGGTTCATCGACCAAGAAGAACCAGAAACACCGGAGACCTCGTGGCCACCTTAGCGGTGACGAGGCGGTTCGACCTGTCCGACGAGCAGTGGGCGCGGCTGGAACCGTTGCTGCCCGTGCCCGTGCGGCCGGGTCGGCCCTCGAAATGGACCAAACGGCAGCTCATCGACGGTATCCGATGGCGGATACGGGTCGGTGCACCTTGGCGGGACGTCCCATGCTGCTACGGCTCTTGGCGGGCGGTGTACGGGTTGTTCCGCCGCTGGCAGCGCGACGGCACTTGGGCCAAGATCCTTTCTGGGTTGCAGGCCTGGGCCGACGCCGCCGGTCTGATCACCTGGCAGGTCAGCGTGGACTCCACCGTCATGCGCGCCCACCAGCACGCCGCCGGAGCCCGCCGGCGCGGCGAGTTGCAGGCCGAGCCGCCCGGAGGAACCGTGTGCGAGCCCGACGATCACGCTCTGGGACGTTCGCGCGGTGGGCTGTCGACCAAGCTGCACCTGGCCTGCGAGCAGGGCCAAAAGCCGTTGTCGCTGGTGGTGACGGCCGGGCAGCGGGCCGACGCGCCGCAGTTCGAGGTGGTGATGGCCGGGATCCGGGTCGCCCGTACAGGTGGCGGGCATCCCCGCACCCGGCCCGAACGGGTCCGCGCCGACAAGGCCTACTCCTCCCGCGCGATCCGCGCCCACCTGCGCCGACGAGGCATCGCAGCCACGATCCCCGAACCGGCCGACCAGGCCGGTCACCGGCAGCGCAGAGGCACCCGCGGCGGTCGACCACCCGGTTTCGACCCGGTCGACTACCGCGAACGCCATGCCGTCGAGTGCGGCATCAACCGGCTCAAACGCCATCGCGCAGTCGCCACCCGGTTCGACAAGCTCGCCGTCCGCTACCAGGCCACCGTCCACATCGCTGCGATCAACGAATGGCTCTGATCAACTTTGAGACAGGCCCTAGCTGAGCGGCTGGATGATTCCGCCGCCGGTGCCGAGTTCGAGACGGCGCACCGAGACGAGCCGCGCGGCGGTACTGCCGATCAGATGGCAGGAGTCGAACGGCTCCTGCGTGACGTACATGAAGATGGTGGCGCTCGGCCCGCCGCTCCAGGTGGCGCCGTCATCGGCCTCCGCGTAGAAGAACGCGAACGTCGCGGACGTGTTGAGGACGTACTTCTGCTGGCCGGGATCGAGTTGCCACCAGCCCCGGGTACCCCAGCGGCCGTAGTCCGCGCAGTCGTCCGGAGACCAGAACATGATCGCCACCCACAGCCGCGAGCCGTGGTCGTTGCGGAAGTGCAGTTGCATGGCCTACTCCGTCGGCTCGGCGAATCGCTGGGCCAGCGGCCTGTCGTCGAGCGCGGTGGGCGGCTGCGGCCCCGCCTCGGCCGCCGCGCGCCTGCCGGTGCCGGCTCGCGTCGGCGCCAGCGCGGGCGCCTCCCGCAGACCGCCTTCCTCCGCGCCGGCCGGCGGCGTGGCCGCGAACTCCGTCGTCGGGTCTGGTTCGCGCTCAGCCATTTTGATCACCTTTTCCGGTCGTTCTGGATTTCAGTCGCCGGATGCCCGAAGGCGCCACGCATAAAGCCACTAATTCACAAAACCCGCATCAAAGAACGACGCTTGTGCAGCGAAAGGACGAGAGCCGAGTCGACAGCGCGGCGACCTTGGATCCGCGCTCGAAAATCAGACTTGAACGACACTTGGTAAAAGGATGAGCCGAGCCGGCGGCGCATTCGGCGCTCAGCCGTGCAGGCGGCGCCCTTACCGGGCGCGGTGCGGCGGGTTCAGTTGATGTTCATGCCGCCGTGGACTTCGTTGATGGTGATCTGGTGCTTGACGTCACCGTTCACGATGTTGGTGATGCCGCCGTCGGTGGCCGTCGCGTCGATCCGCGTCCGCGCGCGCCGGTCGTCGACCTCGGCGCGGAACTGCGCGTTCTCGCTCATGGCGTGCCGCAGCGCCGCCTCGAGGTCGTCGGCGAAGGCAGGGTCGTCCTCCATGGCGTTCTGGAGCGCCTCGGCCAGCCGGGCGATGCGCGCGTCGGTCGGGTCGGCGATCGCGCCGCTCAGGATCTCCGCGTCCGCGGACCTGCGGCCGAGCCTGCCGCGGACCTTCCGGCCGAGCGCGGCGATGCCTCCGGGCGGCTCGGCCTGCAACTCGCCGCGCCGGCGGGCTCCGGCGGCGTGCTGGTGGGCGCGCATGACGGTGGAGTCCACGCTGACCTGCCAGGTGATCAGACCGGCGGCGTCGGCCCAGGCCTGCAACCCAGAAAGGATCTTGGCCCAAGTGCCGTCGCGCTGCCAGCGGCGGAACAACCCGTACACCGCCCGCCAAGAGCCGTAGCAGCATGGGACGTCCCGCCAAGGTGCACCGACCCGTATCCGCCATCGGATACCGTCGATGAGCTGCCGTTTGGTCCATTTCGAGGGCCGACCCGGCCGCACGGGCACGGGCAGCAACGGTTCCAGCCGCGCCCACTGCTCGTCGGACAGGTCGAACCGCCTCGTCACCGCTAAGGTGGCCACGAGGTCTCCGGTGTTTCTGGTTCTTCTTGGTCGATGAACCCTCTACCGGAGACCTCGCTACTTAGAGATCACGACACACCGTCACACCAGACTTCGAGACACGGCCTAGGCCGCCGGCCGCGCGCGTCGAAGAGACGCCGCGTGGACCGATGATTCTTCCTCCTCCCCGGTCTCTGCCATCTGTGAAGGAACCCGGACTAGGAGGAAGATATGAGACGCGTGGTTCTCTCCATGATGACCAGCGTGGACGGCTTCATCGCGGGGCCGGACGGCGACCTCGACTGGATGATCTCGCCGGACGAGGACCGGCAGGCCGAGGCGCTGGAGCAACTCGACGCGATCGACACCGCACTGATCGGCCGCGGCGTGTACGAGGAGATGGCGCGGTACTGGCCCACCGCGTCGGGCGAGTACGCGGACCGTGTCAACGCCATGCCCAAACTCGTCTTCTCCCGCAGACCCGAACCCCTGCGGTGGACCAACGCACGCATCGTCCCCGTCACTGGCGACGCGGACCTGGTCGATCAGGTGACGCGGCTGAAGGCCCGCCCTGGCCAGGACATGGTGCTCTTCGGCGGCGCACGGCTCGCGCAGTCCTTCGCGCGGGTCGCTCTGGTGGACGAATACCGCTTGTGCGTCCAGCCGGTCGCCCTCGGCTCGGGCCGCCCGCTGTTCGGCGACCTGAAATCCAGAATGCCACTGACCTTGACCGCGACCCACCCCTTCCCTTCCGGCGCAACCCTCACCACCTACCAACCAACCTCCGGGGGTTAACACCTGACCTTGTCCGCGACCCATCCCTCCCCTACCGGGGCTGTGCTGGCTGTTTGCTGATTGGCTTTGGGGGGTGGTAGTGGGCTTCGTCTGCGATTCCGCTCTTCTTCCGGCGCTGTGCTGGCTGTCCGCCGATCGGCTTTCGGGGGTTGGCGGTGGGGCTTGTCCGTGATTCCGCTCTTCTCTTCTGGGGTTGTGCTGGCTGTTTGTCGTTCGGCTTTGGGGGTTAGGGGCGGGCCTAGCGCGCGATCTAGCTCTTCACTTCCGGGGCGGCGCTGGCTGTTTAGCGATCGGCCCTCGGGGGCTGGGGCTGAACTTGTCGGCGGTCCAGTTGTTCTCCTCTGGTCCGGGGGCTGGCCGTTCGGCCTCCGGGCCTTGGGTTAGGGGTTGGGGTGGCCTTGCATTAGGGCTTTGCCGGTTTTGTAGAGGTCGGTGGGGACTCGGGCGGGGTCGAGTAAGTGCTGGAAGGCGAGGCCGAAGTCGAGGGCCATGGTGAGGGTGGCGCGTTCGTCGGGGGCTATGCCGTCGGCGGGGTCCAGTTGGCTGGCCAGGCGGGCGCGGCGTTCGGCGTACCAGTCGGCGATGCGCCAGCCGGCGGCGTAGTCGCGCATGCCGTAGAGCCAGAACTCGACGAGGAGCAGGGCGAGTTGGCGGGCGCGGTCGTCAGGGGTGTGGCGGGCTGAGGAGCGGCCGGCGGGGTCGGCGTCCTCTTCGGCGGCGCGGAGTTCCTCGCAGACGTCGGATTGGGCGGGGTCGCTGGTGAAGCGCTCCATCAGGGCCAGGAGCAGGTCGGTCTTGCCGGCGAAGTTGGAGTAGACGGCGCCCTTGGTGAGTCCGGCGGCGGCCGCGATGTCGTCGAGTGACGCGCCGTGGATGCCGTGTTCGGCCCAGAGGCGTTCGGCGGCGGTGAGCAGTGCGGTGCGGGTCTGGTCGCGGCGGTCCCGGCGTTGCCGGGCGCCGTCGGACGGTCGCGGGGGGCGGGGCACCGTCGTGTCACCCTCGGGATGGCCGCCGTGGGTGTCCCTCATGCGTTGTTCCCTCCGTGTGCGGGGACGCGCGTCCGAGGCGGTGGACCGCGCGCCGGGATTCTCCTCGTGTCCTTCGGAATACACCGGTCGGACACGGTCGGTCCCCGAGTTGCGCAACTCCGACTGGCTTGGAACGGTCCGTTCGGTGCCGGGTGACAATGAATCGGGAGCTGTACGGCAAAGCGCCCAAGTCGTCCGTTACTTGCGGGTAGCCAAGAGCGGTCAGGGGTCATACGCTGCGTGCATGGCATCTCCGACGGTCCCCGCCAAGGGCGCGGCAGAGCGCACGCTGCCTCAGAACCTGACCGACCGGCTGGCAGCGCATGTCGCCTCGGACGGCGCCGACACCGCGACGATCCCGAGCCCGTTCACCGGCGAGGCCCTCGCGACCGTTCCGCTGTCCAGCGCCGACGACGTCCGCAAGGCCTATGCGCGGGCCCGCGAGGTGCAGGCGGCGTGGGCGCGGTTGCCGGTGGGAGAGCGGGTCAAGCCGTTCCTCAGGCTCACCGACGCGCTCGTCGACCGGCGCGAGGAGATCCTCGACGTCATCCAGTTGGAGACCGGCAAGGCGCGCCGTCACGCGATGGAGGAGTTCCTCGACGTGACGATGTGCTCGCTGTACTACGCGCGGCGGGCCGCGAGGCTGCTGAAGCCGCGGCGCAGGCAGGGCATGATGCCGGGGCTGACACGCGTGCGGGAGCTGCGGCACCCGAAGGGCGTCGTGGCGCTGATCGCGCCGTGGAACTATCCGTTCGCGCTGGGGGCGAGCGACATCGCGCCGGCACTGATGGCGGGCAACGCGGTGATCCACAAGCCGGACACCCACACGTGCCTGTCCAGCCTGTGGGTTCTCGACCTGCTGATCGAGCTGGGGTTGCCGCGCGGGCTGTGGCAGGTCGTCGTCGGCGAGCCGTCCGAGATCGGCGACCCGCTGGTGGAGGACGCCGACTACGTGTCGTTCACCGGGTCGACGCGGGGCGGCAAGGCCATCGCGGAGAAGGTCGCGCCGCGGCTGGTGGCGTACTCGCTGGAGCTCGGCGGGAAGAACCCGATGATCGTGATGCCGGACGCCGACGTCGAGCGCACCGCGAGGGGCGCCGTCCGCGCGTGCTTCACCAACGCCGGGCAGCTGTGCATCTCGATCGAGCGGATGTACGTGCACGAGGACGTCTACGAGCGGTTCGTGCCCCGGTTCGTCGAGCTGGTGAAAGGCATGAGGCTCGGGCCCGGTCTGAACTTCGACGCCGAGATGGGGTCGCTCACGTCCGCGCGGCAGCTGGACGCGGTGACGCGGCACGTCGACCAGGCGGTCAAGGAGGGGGCCACCGTTCTCGCCGGTGGGAAGGCGCGTCCGGACATCGGGCCGTTGTTCTACGAGCCGACGGTGCTCGCGGACGTCAACGGCGACATGGACGTGTGCGCGAACGAGACGTTCGGCCCCGTCGTCGCGCTCTACAAGTACCGGGACGAGGACGAGGTCGTCGCCCGCGCCAACGACACGCCGTACGGGCTGAACGCGTCGGTGTGGACGAGGAACCCGGCGCGGGGCCGCCGCCTCGCCGCCCGCATCCAGGCGGGGACGGTCAACATCAACGACGGGTACGGCGCGGCGTACGCGTCGTACGACTCGCCGATGGGCGGGATGAAGCAGTCCGGTGTGGGGCGCCGCCACGGGTCGGAGGGCCTGCTGAAGTTCACCGAGGTGCAGACCGTCGCGAGCCAGCACATCATGGACCTCGAACCTCCGGGCGCGATCGGCTACGACCGGTTCGCCGACGCCATGGCGACCGGGATCAAGCTCATGAAGAAGCTGCGAATCAAGTAGGGATCGCTCGTGAGGCATGACTTCGACGTGCTCGTCATCGGTTCCGGGTTCGGCGGGAGCGTGTCGGCGCTGCGGCTGACCGAGAAGGGGTATCGCGTCGGGGTGATCGAGGCGGGGCGGCGCTTCGACACGAACCCGTCCGGCGCGCCGGGGTCGCGGTATCCGGGGCTGCCCAAGACGAACTGGCGCATTCGCCGTTACCTGTGGGCGCCGGCACTCGGGCTCACCGGGATCCAGCGGATGCACCTGATCCGGGGCGCGAAGTCGAGCCGGGTGATGGTGCTGGCGGGCGCGGGCGTCGGCGGCGGGTCGCTGAACTACGCCAACACCCTGTACGTCCCGCCGGAGCCGTTCTTCAAGGACCGGCAGTGGGCGCACATCACCGACTGGCAGGACGAGCTGGCGCCCTTCTACGAGCAGGCGAAGCGCATGCTCGGCGTCGTCCAGAACACGACGACGACCGAGGCCGACAAGGTGATGAAGAAGGTCGCCGACCGGATGGGCAAGGGCCACACCTACGTCCAGACCCCGGTGGGCGTCTACTTCGGGCGCGGCTCCGGGATCGAGAGCGCCGACCCGTACTTCGGCGGGGCGGGCCCGCGGCGCCGCGGCTGCCTGGAGTGCGGCGAGTGCATGGTCGGCTGCCGTCACGGCGCGAAGAACATGCTCACGGAGAACTATCTGTACCTCGCGGAGAAGGCCGGGGCGCGGGTGATGCCGCTCAGCCGCGTCACCGTCGTGCGGCCGCTCGCCGACGCCGGCTACGAGGTCGAGATCGTGCGGACGGGCTCGTTCGGACGCGACCGCAAGACGCTCACCACCGGGCAGGTCGTCTTCGCCGCCGGAACCTACGGGACGCAGAAACTCCTGCACAAGCTCAAGGCGACCGGCCGCCTCCCGGGCCTGTCCGACCGGCTCGGTGCCCTGACCCGCACCAACTCGGAGGCGATCCTCGGCGGCGGCCGTGCCAACGGCAGGACGGGCCCCGACTTCTCCGCGGGCGTCGCGATCACCTCGTCGTTCCACCCGGCCCCGGACACGCACATCGAGCCCGTCCGGTACGGCCGCGGCTCCAACCTGCTCGCCGCCCTCCAGACGCTTCTCGTGGATGGCGACCGGCCCGGCGAGAAGCACACGCCCCGGCTCGTGAAGTTCGGCCGCGAGGCGGTGCGCCGCCCCCGGCACCTGCTCCAGCTGCTGGACGTGCGGCACTGGTCGGAGCGGACCGTCATCGCGCTGGTCATGCAGACCCGCGACAACTCGATCACGCTGCGCCCGAAGCGGGGCCTGTTCGGCTGGGACGTCCGCGCGTCCGCGGGCCACGGTGAGCCCAACCCGACCTGGATCCCGGAGGGGCATGAGGCGACCCGGCTGATCGCCGAGGAGATCGGCGGCATGCCCGGCGGTACGTGGGGCGACCTGTTCGACGTCCCGATGACGGCCCACTTCCTCGGCGGATGCGCGATCGGCGACTCGCCCGAGTCGGGCGTCATCGACGCCTATCACCGCGTCTACGGTCACCCGGGCCTGCACGTCGTGGACGGCTCCGCCGTCTCCGCCAACCTGGGCGTCAACCCGTCCCTCACCATCACGGCCCAGGCCGAACGCGCCATGTCGTTCTGGCCGAACCGCTCTGAGGACGACCCGCGCCCAGCCCTTGGCGACGCGTACCAGCGCCTCAACCCTGTCCTGCCGAAGAACCCCGCCGTCCCGGCCGACGCGCCCGCCGCCCTGCGGCTCCCGATCGTCGACATCACCTGACACGACCGCCCCCCGAATCCCGTGGCGAACCCCGTGCCTGAATTCTCGGGCCGCCTCGGGCCGGTCGGAAGTGGAACGCGATCCTGTGGATAACTCCGGGACGATCAGGCCAGGTTCACCAGATGCGCCGACGGCCCGTAGTTGATCTTCCAGTCGGCGTAGACGCCCATCGCGCCGTCCGCGAGGCAGCGCAGGCCGACGCTGACCCACCGGACCTCTCCGTCCGGATGGAGGGAGAAGCCCACGGCGGCGGCGAACTTGTCGCCGCCGCACGGGCACTCGCACTCGACCGGTTCGGCCTCGTCCCAGTAGTCGGCGCTGTCCACGATGAACTCGGACGTCCCGCACGCGGTGCACGTCCGCCGGGCCACGTCGTCGTCCGCGACCACGCGGAAGGCGCGCCCTTCGCACCGGCCGCAGACGGATTCGGTGACCTCGCCGACGGCAAAGCCCTCCGCCTGGAACTCGCGGATGGCCGCCGCGAGATCCGCGAAGTCCTCACCGCGCCGCTGCTCACTCGATCCGGGTTCTTCGATCACGTGCCCCATCCTCGCCAGGACCACCGACATTCAGGCGGGCGCAAAGGTCCGGCGCCGGAGTGGCTCCCGCGCGCCCGGAGGGGAGGCGTGCGTCGGAGCGCTCCGGCGCCGGACGGTGGTGGCTATGCGTTGCGGTAGGCCGTCCATTGGGCCTGCATGCGCTGGGTCTGGCCGGAGGTGAACTCGGTCATGCAGGCGTCGTAGCTGTAGTCCATGAAGTTGTGGATCGGGTCGGCCCCGGCTGAGGAACAGGTGTCGCGGCCGGTGGGGCAGCCGGAGGCGGGGCTCTGCTCGGCGGGGGTGTCGGAGACCTGGTCGCCCTCGCCCGAGCAGCCGCCCTGGAACGTGTGGTAAAGCCCCATCCAGTGACCCACTTCGTGGGTGCCGGTGTCGCCCTCGTTGTAGTTGCCGAGTGAGCCGCCCGGCAGGCTCTGGTAGTGGACGACGACACCGTCCATCGCGGGCTGCGAGCGGTAGCTGCTCGGGAACGTGGCCCAGCCCAGCAGGCTGCTGCCAAGGTCGGCCGTGTAGAAGTTGAGGTCCTGCGCGTTGCCCGTGTGCAGGGCGCTCTTCATCTGGCGCTCGTTGCCTTCGGGGTCGGAGAACCAGGCCGCGTTCTGCGTCCGCTTGATCTCGGCGAGCGTGAACGTGACGCCGCTCCCCTTGTAGGCGGCGTTGAGGATGTCGAGCTGCTTGTTCAGCGTCGCGTCCGGGATGTTGCCCGCGCTGCCGTGCACGACGTGGAAGTGCACGCGGACGGTGATGGCGGCGGTGTGCTTCTTCCGCAGCTTGCTGATGCGGTCGTGGAAGTCCTTCTCCATCGCCGCCACCTGGGCGGCGCCGGGCTGGTTCCGCTCGATGACGTGGGAACCGGCTCGGACGCGGGCCTGCGCGGGCTGGTCGGCGCAGTCGGCGGACGGGGCGGCGGTGGTGGCGGGCGCGGGCGCGGGTCCGGCGATGGCGGGGGCGGGCGCGTACGCCGTGAAGACGGCGAGCAGGCCGAGGGCGCTGGCGATTCCGGCGCGTTTCATGGAACTCCTAGGGGGGTGGCGCGAGCATGGGAGGCGCGCGCGGGGGAGCGGAGTTACTGCTGGAACAAGAGTGGATCCGAACATCCATCGCGTCTTTGGCAAACCTGGACGAATCAGGAGGTCTAACGCTGAATACGTCGCTCTAGCGCGGGCGGCGTAGCGTGTCCGCATGGACGTCGAGGACGAGGCGGCACGGATCCTGGCGGAGCTGCGGGCGCAGGCCGACCCGGTGCGCGCCGCGAATGAGAAGCGCTATCTGAAGAGCGACTTCACGCACATCGGCGTGCCGATGCCGGCGTTGCGCAAGGTTGCGCTGCCGGCGGTGAAGACCAAACCGGCGCGGGACGAGTTGGTGGCTCTTGCCGAAGCACTCTGGGACGTGACCGAAGAAGGCCGTCCGGTGCATGAGGCTCGCATGGCCGCGATAGAGATCCTCGCCAAGCGGGCCTCATCGCTCGAACCGCAGGACCTCGGGATGGCCGAACGGCTCATCCGCGATTCGGCGAGCTGGGTGTACGTGGACCATCTCGCCGAAAAGATCGTCGGCCCCCTGGTCATCCGGTATCCGGAGCTGGCCACGGCACTGGACGCCTGGGTCGGCGACCCCTACATGTGGATACGGCGTACGGCCGTCCTGGCTCTGCTCGCAGGCGTCCGGACGGGAAACCCGGATCTGGAGCGGCTCGACCGGTTCGGGGACGCCCTGATCGGTGAACGCGAGTTCTTCATCCGCAAGGCCCTCGGATGGGTCTTGCGCGAGCTGTCGAAGAAGGACCCGGAATGGGTGGTGGCGTGGGTCGAACCACGCGCCGGCATCATGTCCGGGGTCACGCTGAGGGAGGCCGTCCGCAGGCTGTCGGCCGAGGACGCCGCCCGCATCCTCGGCCGCTAGGCCCCTGCTAGCTGCTACACGAGGGCGCTAGGCGCGGTACGCCGTCCACACCTTGTGGATGCGGGAGCCCTGCCCGGCGGTGAACTCCGTCATGCACGTGTCGTAGCTGTAGTCCATGTAGTTGTGCACCGGGTCGTCACCGGGGGACTCGCACGTGTCCTTACCGGACGGGCAGCCGTTCGTGGGATCGCGTTCCGCCGGGGTGTCCGCGACCCGGTCGCCTCTGCCTCCGCAGCCGTCCTGGAACGTGTGGTAAAGCCCGAGCCAGTGGCCGACCTCGTGCGTGGCGCTGAAACCCTTGTTGAAGTTGTCGATCGGGCCGCCTGGCATGCTGCCGTAGTGGATGGTCACGCCGTCCATCTTCGGCTCGGACTTGTACTTCCACGGGAACGTCGACCAGCCGAGCAGGTCTCCGCCTATATGCGCGCTGTAGAGGTTGAGCGTGCTCTTACCGCCCTTACGGAGCCTCGGCTTGTACGTCTCCTCGTACCGTTCGGGGTCGCTGAACCAGGACGCGTTGTCCGTACGGCTCACGGCGCGGAGCGTGAAGGTGACACGGGTGTTCGCGCCTCCATTGCGTCCACCGTAGGAAGCGTTCAAGGTGCTGATCTGGCGCTCGACCGCCGCCGTGGACACGTTGCCCTTTGAACCGTCGTGCAGCACGTGGAAGTACACGGGAATGCTGATGGGCGCGGCGGCGCGCAGGTCGTCGCCGGTCGACTGGCCGTCCGTGCCCTTCTTTCCGCCTGAGCCGCCCGTACTGCCTGGGCCGTTCGGGCCGTTCGGGCCGTCCGTGGGGCGGAGGTCCAGGCCAAGGCGGTCCAGAATTTGGTTGAGTTGCTGTTCGACCGCGGCGGCCTCCCCGGGAGTCAGGTCGTTGGGCTCCCGTCCATGCCCGCCCGGCCGCAACCGCGCGTCGGCGTGGCCCGGCCTCAACCGCGCGTCGGCGTGGGCGTCGACGCAGTCGGCGGGACGCACAGCCCCTGGTCGCGCGGCGTCCGTACGGGCGCCGCCCGGCGGCGGACCGGCGGGCAAGGCCGGGACGACGGCGGCGATCAAGGCGGTGATGGCGAGCAGCTTCACGGCACTCCTAGGGAGGACGCTTGCGGACGGGAACCATGCGAATACAGGGCGTCATCAACAGGTATCAGAGCGAAGTCCTGCCCTGAGTGTGATCAAGGTAAATGGATGCCGACCGTTATCGGCGGATCGCACCATGTGATGACCGGGTCGAGGGCGCCCGCATCGGCCCAGGCAGCGGGCCCGTAGACTGAGGGGGTCGTTCCGGCCCGTGCGAAAGGCGTTCTTGGTGGCCGCAGACCAGTCCTTTGACACCGTTCTCGTCGTCGACTTCGGCGCACAGTACGCGCAGCTCATCGCGCGCCGCGTCCGCGAATGCCATGTGTTCAGCGAGATCGTGCCGTCCACCATGCCGGCCGAAGAGATGCTCGCCAGACGGCCCAAGGCGATCATCCTGTCGGGCGGCCCGGCGTCGGTGTACGAGAAGGGCGCCCCCGTCGCGCCGGACGGCCTGTTCGAGCTGTCGCTGCGGCAGCGCGTCCCCATGTTCGGGATCTGCTACGGCCACCAGGTGATGGCGCAGGCGCTCGGCGGGACCGTCGAGAACTCCGACGTCGCCGAGTTCGGCGGCGCGACCATCACCGTCGCGTCCCCCGGCATGCTGTTCGCGGGGCTGCCGCACGAGCAGCCGGTGTGGATGTCGCACCGCGACTACGTCAGCCGTGCCCCGTCCGGCTTCACCGTCACGGCCAGCACGGACGTGACGCCGGTCGCCGGCATGGAGGACCTCGGACGCCGCTTCTTCGGCGTCCAGTTCCACCCGGAGGTGCTGCACACCGAGCACGGCATGGAGGTGCTGCGGCGGTTCCTCTACGAGGGCGCGGGCTGCCGTCCGAACTGGACGATGGTGAACATCGCGGACGAGTCGATCGAGGCCGTACGGGAGCAGGTCGGGCATAAGCGGGCGATCTGCGCGCTGTCCGGCGGCGTCGACTCGGCCGTCGCCGCGGCGCTCGTCCAGCGCGCCATCGGCGACCAGCTGACCTGCGTGTTCGTCGACCACGGCCTGCTGCGCAAGGGCGAGCCCGAACAGGTCGAGAAGGACTTCGTCGCCGCCACCGGCGTGAACCTGCACGTCGTGGACGCCCAGGACCGCTTCCTCGCCGCCCTCGACGGCGTCGCCGACCCGGAGGCGAAGCGCAAGATCATCGGCCGCGAGTTCATCCGCGTCTTCGAGGAGGCGGCCCGCGAGATCGTCGGTGCGGACGCGCCGGAACCGGTCGAATTCCTTGTCCAGGGGACGCTCTACCCGGACGTCGTCGAATCGGGCGGTGGCACCGGCGCGGCCAACATCAAGTCGCACCACAACGTCGGCGGCCTCCCGGACGATCTGCGGTTCAAGCTGGTCGAGCCGCTGCGGACCCTGTTCAAGGACGAGGTCCGCGCGCTCGGCGAGCAGCTCGGCCTGCCGTCCGAGATCGTCTGGCGGCAGCCGTTCCCCGGCCCCGGCCTCGGCATCCGGATCATCGGCGCCGTCACCCGCGACCGCCTCGACATCCTCCGCGACGCCGACGCCATCGCCCGCGAGGAGCTCACCGGCGCGGGCCTCGACCGCGACATCTGGCAGTTCCCCGTCGTGCTGCTGGCGGACGTCCGTTCCGTCGGCGTCCAGGGCGACAGCCGCACCTACGGCCACCCGATCGTCCTGCGCCCCGTGACGAGCGAGGACGCGATGACGGCCGACTGGGCGAAGCTCCCCTACGAGTTGCTCCAGCGGATCTCGACCCGCATCACGAACGAGGTCCGCGAGATCAACCGCGTCACGGTCGACATCACGTCCAAGCCTCCCGGCACCATCGAGTGGGAGTGACCCCCTAGTCCCGCCCGGCCCCGCCTCTGGCGGCCGGGTGTCAGACGGGGGCGGGGGCGAGGGCGGCCTCGGCGTCCAGCGTCGCGGCGGTCGCGTTCACGACGGCGGCGATGCGCAGCGCCTCCTGCACCAGCTCCCGCGACAGGCCCGCCTCCCGGACGACCTTCTCGTGCGACTCCAGGCACCGCCCGCAGCCGTTGATCGCCGACACGGCCAGGCACCACAGCTCGAAGTCGACCTTGTCCACGCCCGGCCTGCCGGTGATCGACATCCTGAGCCTGGCGGGCAGCGTCGCGTACGTCTCGTCCCCGATCAGGTGGGTCGCGCGGTAGTACACGTTGTTCATCGCCATGATCGACGCGGCGCCCTTGGCCGCCTCGAACGCCTCGGCGGACAGGTGGTCGCCCGCCTCCTCGGCCAGCTCCCGGATGACGACGGTGCTCCGCGTGGCGAGGGCGCAGGCCAGTACCGTTCCCCACAGTTGCTGTTCGCCGAGCTGCGACGTGGAGGTCAGCGAGCCCAGGTTGAGCTTGGTGTCCTTGGCGTATCCCGGGAGGGCGCCCTTCAGCGCGTCAACGCTCATGGTCGTGCGTCCTTTCCATGCGTGTGGCCGGTCGCGCGGTCGCGCGACCGGCCACGTCGTCCGTTGCTCAGACCCCGGCGAGCAGCTTGGTGGCGTCGAGGGTGTCCTCGCCCTTGTTCCAGTTGCAGGGGCACAGTTCGTCGCTCTGCAGCGCGTCCAGCACCCGCAGGACTTCCTTGACGTTCCGGCCGACGGAACCGGCGGTCACCATGGAGAACTGGATCTCGTTGTTCGGGTCGACGATGAACGTCGCGCGCTGCGCCACGCCGTCGGCGGTGAGAATGCCGAGCTCCCCGCACAGTTCCCGCTTGACGTCGGCCATCATCGGGAACGGGATGTCCCGCAGGTCCGGGTGGTCCTTGCGCCAGGCGAAGTGCACGAACTCGTTGTCGACGGACGCGCCGAGCACCTGGGCGTCGCGGTCGGCGAAGTCCTCGTTCAGACGGCCGAATTCGGCGATCTCGGTCGGGCAGACGAACGTGAAGTCCTTCGGCCAGAAGAACACGACACGCCATTGGCCGTCGTAGGACTTGTGGTTGATCCTCTGGAACGCGTTGTCCGCGTCCAGCGAAACGCAGGCGGTGAGCTCGTACTCGGGGAACTGGTCACCGACAGTAAGCACGCATGCTCCTTCGTCATGAGAAAGGGGTTCGCCTCCACCACGAGAGGCGCGGGAAGCCGCCGTGCTCCCGCCTCGGCGGCTGCTGTCACTCAGCGTGCCGCAGGCCCGTCCGAAAGAGAAATCGATCTGTGTCGAACACCCGATAGGCGCTACCTATCAATAGCGCAGTGGTTGAGATGACCAGCGGCGCAACGAAGGCTAAGACAACGCACAATCCCATTAATAGATGCAAATCACACTGACCCTCTCAAACTGGGCCTCACGCTGTGTAGCGGACGAGCGTGAACACCATTCGTCGTCCAGCCGTGCGACGAGGCTCCCCGCTGGCCGCCCGGTTCGCGCCGGGCGATCTTTGTGGTGTACGACACCCGCTCGTGACCTGCGGTGATTCACGTTCTGTGACGGCTGGTGCGGTAACCTTCCGGTGGGATGGCGATCACTAGACCGACGGTGGCTCAGCTGCGGGCGTTCCTGGCGCTCGCGGAGCATCTGCATTTCCGGGACGCCGCCGCCGCGCTGCGGATGAGCCAGCCGGCGCTGTCCGGCGCGGTCGCCGCGCTGGAGGAGAGCTTGGAGACCCGGCTCGTCGAGCGGACGACCCGCAAGGTGCTGCTGACGCCCGCCGGGCATCGGGTGGCGCGGCGGGCCGAGGTCGTCCTGGCGGAGCTGGACCGGCTGGTCGACGAGGTCAAGGCCGTCCGCGGGCCGCTCGTGGGGCCGCTCCGGGTGGGGGTGATCCCGACCGTCGCGCCGTACCTGCTGCCGGTCGTGCTGCCCCGGCTCGCCAAGGAGTTCCCTGAGCTTGAGCTGTCGGTGCACGAGGAGCAGACCGACGAGATCGTCGCGGAACTGCTCGCCGGGCGGCTCGACGTCGTCCTGCTGGCGCTGCCCCTGTCCGTCGGCGGCGTGACGGGGCTCGACCTGTACGACGAGGATTTCGTGCTCGCGGCCCCGGCCGGGTTCGACCTCGGCGCGGGGCGCGGGCCCGTGGGCGTCTCGCGGGAGGCGCTGAGCGGCCTGGACGTGATCCTGCTCAACGAGGGCCACTGCCTGCGCGACCAGGCCCTGGACGTGTGCCGGGAGGTGGGCGCGCGGGCCGCGGCCGCCACGTACGCGACGAGCCTGGCGACGCTGGTGCAGCTCGTGTCGGGCGGGCTCGGCGTGACGCTCGTCCCGGAGACCGCGCTGCCGGTGGAGACCCGCCGCGCCCCGAACCTGTCGCTGCACCGGTTCGCGTCGCCCGCGCCGTTCCGGCGGATCGGGCTCGGGTTCCGGTCGTCGTCGCCGCGCGCGGGCGAGTTCGAGACGCTGGCCGGGAGCGTCCGCGCCGCGGTCGCCGAGTCGGGGTTCGCCCCGGGCGTCCGCCCCGCCTGACGCGACGGCGCGCCGGTCCTTACATTCATCCGGCGGAGACACGCCGGTCCTGCGCGGTCATCCGGCGGCGGGTGCGCCGGTCCGTACGGTCATCCGGCGGTAAATGGCGGCCAGGTGAGGTCAAGTCTGCGTCAGGGGACGGCCTGGCAATCGCGATGCGCGTTCAAGTGGCGACGGAACGTCACCATGCTCGGTGGGGCGAGGAGGAGGCCCCATGTCCCCGAAGCTCAGCGTCGTCGTGCCGTTCCACAACACCGAGGAGTTCATCCAGGAATGCCTGGAATCGCTGGCCGGGCAGACGCTGCGCGACCTTGAGGTGATCATGGTGGACGACGGGTCCGTCGACAACGGGGCCGTCATCGCCAAGGAGATGTGCGCCAAGGACTCGCGGTTCCGGCTGGTGGCGCGGGACAACGAGGGGCCCGGGCCCGCGCGGAACGCGGGGGTGCGGCAGGCGAAGGGCGAGTTTCTGGCGTTCGCCGACGCCGACGACGTCGTGGAACGCGAGGCGTACGCGCGGCTGGTCGGCTCGCTGGAGCGGACGGGGTCCGACATGGCGTCCGGGAACGTCCACCGGATGGACGCAGACCGGGACTGGCAGTCGTACCTGCACGACGGGGTGTTCGTGGAGTCGTGTTCGAGGACGCACGTGTCGTCCAAGCCGGCGCTCATGCGCGACCGGACTCCGTGGAACAAGGTGTACCGGCGTGAGTTCTGGGACAAAGCAGGCCTGGAATTCCCCAAGGGCTACTACGAGGACCCGCCCGTCACGGCGCGGGCGCATGCGTTGGCCCGTTCCGTGGACGTTCTGAGTGAGACGGTCTACTACTGGCGTAGGCGGCCGGGTTCCATCACTGAGGAACGCTACGACTGGGACAACATCACCCAGCGGTTGGCGTCCGCGCGCCTACTGCGGGACGGGATGGCGGAGTACGCGCCGCGACTCCTGAACGCCTACGACGAGCACGCCCTGGTCGGAATCGAGCTTCGCGTGCTGTTCGAGGCGTTGCCCAGGACGCAGGACGAGCAACGCGAAGAACTCGTCGCGATCGGTGCGGACCTGGCGGAGCGAATCAGCCCGCGTGTCCTGAAACGGCTTCCCGCGCTGACGCGCCTGCAACTTCATCTGCTGTGCCGGCGGATGCTGCCCGAGCTGATGGAAGTGCTGCGTTTCGTCCAGCTGAAGAAGGCGGCGGACGCGCCGAGGGTGCGGCGCGGGCTGCGGAACCGGTGGTACGCGGAATTCCCGTACTTCGAGGACGAGGAGCGGGCCGTCCCGCAGCACGTGTACGACGTGACCGACGAGCTCAGGCCGGCGGCGGCGATCGACAGGGCCGAATGGGTGGACGGGCGGCTCCGCATCGAGGGGCACGCCTACATCCGGCACCTGGACTCGTCCACCGAGGACGGTTCCCGCATCCGGGTGTGGCTGCTGGCGGCGAACAAGCGGGGCCTGATGCGCGTCCCGATCAGGCGGGTTCGGAGGCCGGACGTCACCGCTCGGTCGCGGCAGTCGGCGGTGTCGTACGACTGGTCCGGGTTCGTCGCGGACATCGACCCGTCGTCGCTGCGGATGTTCGGGCGCTGGCGGGACGTCGACTGGATCCCGTGCGTCGAGATCGTCAACCGGGGGCTGCGTAGGCGGACCACGTTCTCGAACCCGCGGCTGATCGGACGGCAGTGGCCGGCCGACCGGGAGTGCGCGCCCGGCGTCCTCGTGCAGGGCGTGGCGGGGAAGCGCCGGTTCGTGCTCCAGGTGCGGCGGACGCCGGCGGCCGTCGTCGGCTGCCACCTGGAGGGCGGCGACCTGTGGCTGGACGGCTGGAGCCGCGTCCCGCTCGGCGACGAGCCGAGAATCGTGGCCGTGCCGAAGGCGGGACGGAGCACGGTGGTCGGCGTCGTCGAGCCGCGCCCCCATACCGATGACCTTGGGAGCGACGGGTTCCGCGCCAGGCTGCCGGTCGCGGGGCTGGTCAGGCAACCCGGCGACTGGGAGATCGCCCTGCCGGGCGGCGTCAAGCCGTACCTGGAGAACGATCCGGCCGGTACCGCCTACCCGGTCCCTGGCGGCGAGGTCGAACTCGCCAGGACGCGGCGCAGCACGCTGCGGCTCGTCGTCCGCGACAGGGTCCTGGTCGTGGACGAGGTGTCCTGGTCGTCCGACGGTGCCCTGCATCTGGAAGGGACGTGCACCAGCCAGGTCGGACGGCCCGACGCGTTGATTCTCCGGCGGCGACGCTCGTCCGAGGAGCACACGGTCACGCTGCGCTGGGAAGGCGGCCGTTTCAGCACCAAATTCTGTCCCGCGCGTATGCCGGTGCTCGGGCTGTCCCGTCCGCTGGTCTCCGGCCGGTGGGACGTCTTCGCGGCCGTCGGCGGACGGGAACAGCCGGTCGCGGTCAGGCGCCACACCCTTCGCGACCTGCCGGAGCCGTTCGAGGCGGGCCTGCACCGCATTACGGTGCGCGTCCAGAAGACCGACCAGTTGCAGCTCCAGATCGAGACCGCCCTGGACGACGACGAACGCGGCGCCTACGCGCAGAGCCGGATTCGGTCCGGGCACTACCGGCGTCATCTGAATCTGCCCGTCCGCGAACTGGTCTTGTTCGACGCCTATAAGGGACGCCAGTACTCGTGCAACCCGCGCGGCATCTACGACGAGCTTCGACGGCGCGAAACCGGCCTGGAATGCGTGTGGGTCACCGAGAACGGCCAATTCGGTAAGCCGACGGGTGCCCGGACCGTCCTGGCCGGTACGCGAGAGCACTACGAGGCGCTGGCCCGCGCGCGCTACGTGTTCGGTAACTGGTCACAGCAGGAATGGTTCACCAAGCGCGAAGACCAGACATACGTGCAGTGCTGGCATGGGACGCCGTTGAAGAAACTCGGATACGACGTCAAGCAGATGCCGTACAAGCGCACCGAGGGCGTCGACTGGATGGAGTACGACGTTCCCCAGTGGGATCTGCTCCTCGCGCAGAACGAGTTCTCCGTTCCGCTGTTCCGGCGGGCTTTCGGCTACCACGGTGAGGTTCTCGTCAGCGGGTATCCGCGCAACGACGTCCTGAGCAGCCCGCACCGGGAGGAGATCGCGGCGGCGGTACGGCGGCGGCTCGGCATCCCGGACGGCAAGAAGGTCGTCTTGTACGCGCCGACCTGGCGGGACGACTTCCACCACGCGATCGGTAAGCGGGCGTTCCGCCTAGAGCTCGACATCGACCAGTTCAGGACGGCCCTGGGCCGCGACCACGTCCTGCTCCTGCGCACCCACTACCTCGTCACCGACCGGCCGAAGCTGCGGCCGGGCGACTGCGTCATCGACGCGTCCGTGTACCCCGACATCTCCGAGCTGTTCCTCATCAGCGACGTGCTCGTCACGGACTACTCGTCGTCCATGTTCGACTTCGCCGTCACCGGCCGGCCGATGGTGTTCTTCACCTACGACCTGGAGCGCTACCGCGACCATGTGCGCGGTTTCTACTTCGACTTCGACGCGGAGGCCCCCGGGCCGCTGCTGAGCACCTCGCAGGAGGTCGTGGACGCCCTGCGCGAGCCTGGCGCGCTCGACGCCGGATACCGCGAGGCGCGTGCCGCTTTCGCGGCCCGGTACTGCCCGCACGACGACGGCCACGCCGCCTCCCGTGTGCTCGACCGGGTCCTCCAGCTTCCGGTATAGCCCGCCCACTGAAAAACCCCACCACGGAGCCGCTCGTGTCATCTCGGATCAGTGTCGTCGTCCCCTTCCGCAATATCTTCCGCAACGCTTTCCATAATGCTGGAGCTCATCTTGCGGAATGCCTGGAGTCGCTCGCCGGGCAGACGTTGCGCGACCTTGAGGTGCTGCTACTGCACGAAGGCCCGGAGGACGGTGACGCGGCTGTCGTCGCCAAAGACTTCGCTGACCGGGACGACCGTTTCACGCTCCTTCGACCGTCCGGCAGTGGGCCGGCCATCGACGCGGGTATCGAGCAGGCGAAAAGCCCGTACCTCGCCTTTGTCGACGGCGACGATGTGCTTCCGCCGTACGCGTATGAACTCATGGTCGGCACGCTGGAGTCGACCGGATCCGACCTCGTCGGCGGAAACGTCATGCGCTTGGACGGCACACAGGTGCACCAGTCCCCGATGCACGGCGAGCCCTACGCCGAGACCATGAAAACGACGCACGTCACCCATCACACCGCCCTCCTCCAAGACAGGACGGTGTGCAACAGGGTGTACCGGCGTGCCTTCTGGGATGCGCACAGTTTCAAGCTCCCGACGACACAGGACGTGTGCACGGCCGTCCACACCCAGCTCCTGGCCAAGGCCGTGGACGTGCTCGACGCGACCGTGTACTTCTGGCGGGACCGTCCGGCGACGGCGACACGGCTCCGCCACGACCCGGCGGACGTCACCGAACGGATGGCCACGCTCGCGACCGTCCGGAAACTGGTGGGCGAGCACGCGCCGGAGCTTCTGACCGTCCACGACAGGTACGCGCTGGACCTGGACGTCCGCGCGCTCATCCTCGCTCTGCCCGGGGCCACCTGGCAGGAGCGTGAGCGTCTGGTCGAACTGGGCGCCGAGATGGTCAACTCAGCCGACCGTTCCGCCGCCGACGGGTTGGCGTCGATCAGGCGGCTGGAGACGCACCTGCTCGGTGGCCGGATGCTGCCCGAACTCCTGGACGTGCTCCGCTTCGAGGAGGACGCCCAGCGGAACGTCCCGATCGTGCAGCAGGGCCGCCTGCGCCAGCGCTGGTACGCCCGCTACCCCTTCTACGGGGATGTGGAACGCGCCATCCCCGAGGACGTGTACGACGTCACCGACGAGCTTCGCCTGCACGCGGAGGTGGACCGCGTCGACTGGGACGTCGACACGCTCATCGTCGAAGGCCACGCCCACTTCGACCGGTTCGACGTGTCGTCGGCGACGGACTCCCGTATTCGCCTCTGGATGAGCGACGTCAAGACGGGCAAGCAGATCCGGCTCCAGGTGGAACGGCTCCGGTGCCGGGAGGCCACCGCCCAGGCCGAACACCTGAACGTCTGCTACGACTGGTCAGGCTTCACCGCGCGGGTGGAGCCCGACTACCTCCTCGACGGCGACGAGTGGCGCACCGCCACCTACGAGCTCTACGCCGAAGTGTCAACGGCCGGGCGCAAGGCAGTACAGCGGTTGACGGCGGTGGTCCCGGCCGTGCGATGGACGTCCGCGCGGCAGGTGGACGAACACGTGGCCGTCCAACCGGCGGCGGGCGACGACGACGTGTTCGTCGTCCACGTCAAGCGCGCCAAAGCCGTCCTCACCGGGATCCGCTGTGACGGCGGCATGCTCGTCCTGTCCGGATGGACGCGGCTCGCCCTCGGCGCGGGGGCGGCCCTGATCGTCGCGCGCCGCCACGGCAGGGCGGAGGTCCGCGGCGAGGTGACGCTGCGCCCGTCGTCCGTGCTGCGGATGGCGGCGGGCACCGGTTTCGACTTCACGGCGAAGCTGCCGCTGGAGAGCCTGACCTCCGTCCCGGACGCCGACCAGCGCGACCCCGTCGCGCATCTGCGGGACGCCATCGACTGGGACATCCGGCTGACCGGCGAAGGCGGCCCGATGAGGCTCACCGTCGCGAGCAATGTCGCCGCCGTTCGCTACCCCCTCCCGACCGGCCTCCCGACCGGCGCCGAAAGCGGCGCGCAGAAGCGCGTGCGGGAATCCACGCGGAAGCGCGCGCGGGAGTCCACGCGGGAGTCCACGCGGAAGCGCGCGCGGGAGTTCGCGCTCACGCGCACGGCGTTCGGGAATCTGCGCGGCGTCGAGCGGAGCGTCCGGCCCGTCGTGACGAAGGCCGCGTGGGACGCGAACGGGCTCCTCACCCTCACCGGCGACTTCGCGGCTCCAGAGGACCGACCGGATCACTTCGTCCTGCGGCGGCGCCGGTCGGGGGACGAGCACCGTGTTCCTGTCACCTGGGAGCGCAACCGGTTCACCGCCGCTTTCACGCCCGTGACGATGGCCGTGTTCGGAACGGACCTCCCGTTGAGCAGCGGAACATGGGACCTGCTGGCGCGCGCGCGTTCCGGAGAGGTGGCCGTCGTCGCCGAACGGGAGGCGATCCCGAAGCTGCCTGGCTGGCGGCACGTGGGAACGCACGAATTCGAGGTCGGCGTCTACCAGACGGACGCGGTGCAGCTTCGCAGCCGTCCGGCCCTAGGCGACGACGAACGCGGCGGACACGCGCAGCTGCTCCTCCAGCAGCACGACTACCCCGTCTACCTACGCAGCCCGCTAGCCGACATCGCCGTGTTCGACAGCCACGGCGGTACGCAGTACAGCTGCAACCCGAGAGCCATCTACGAGGAACTGGCCCGCCGTAAGTCCGACCTGGAATGCGTGTGGGTTTCCCAGGACGGCCAATTCGCGGTCGACGGGAAGGCCAGAACCGTTCAGGCGGGAAGCCGTGAGCACTACCGCGTCCTCGCGCGCGCTCGCTACGTGGTCACCAATCACGGGCTGCCGCCGTGGTACGTCAAGCGCGACGGCCAGACCTACGTCCAGACGTGGCACGGTACCCCGCTGAAGCGGCTCGCCTACGACCTCAGGGACATGCCGTACCAGCGCGTCGAAGGGCTCGACTGGACGGAACGGGAAGTGCCCCGGTGGGATCTGCTGCTGTCCCCGAGCCCGTTCGCCACCCAGGTCATGCGTCGCGCGTTCCGGTACGAGGGGGAAGTCCTGGAGACGGGATATCCGCGCAACGACATGCTCAGCACGCCCGAGTGGGAGAGCATCGGGTCCCGCATACGCAAGCGCCTAGGAATACCCGACGGAAAGAAAGTCGTCCTGTACGCGCCCACCTGGCGGGACGACAGGCACCATGCACCCGGCAGGTACGGATTCTCCCTGGAACTGGACGTCGACACCCTGCGAAAGGCGCTCGGCGACGACCACGTCCTCCTGCTGCGGACGCACCACTTCATCACCGACCGGAACCGTCCCGCGGTGGATGATTTCCTGCTCGACGTCTCCCGGTACCCCGATATCGCAGAGCTCTACATGGCATCGGACGTGCTCGTCACCGACTACTCGTCCGCCATGTTCGACTACGCGATCCTGGGCCGGCCGATCGTCCTCTACACCTACGACCTGGCCCGCTACCGCGACCATCTGCGCGGCTTCTATATCGATCTGGAAGCGGAGGCGCCCGGGCCGGTCGCGACGACGACCGCGGAGGTCGCCGAAGCGGTCGCCAAGGCGCCCGACTCGGAAGAGCGCCATGCGGACGCCTACGACCGCTTCTTCGTGAAGTACTGCCCGCACGACGACGGCCAAGCGGCGTCCAGGGCCGTCGACCACATCTTCGGCGGCGTCATCAGCGGGGACTAAGGCGCCGACTCTCCCGGCCCGCGGCATGGGACAAAACACCGCTTACTTCACTAAGATCAACACCTCGCCCACCGATGCCAGAGGGAGAGCGAGCGTATGAGCGGTGAACTCGTCCCCGCGTCCAACGCGTTGACGGCACGGTGGGCCGAGGAGGCATGCGACGGCTCCACCACCGTCCTGTCCGGCGCCGGGGTGTGGCCGCTGCTGGCGTTCCTGGCCGCCGCGGCGCGGGAGCCGGGACGGGCAGAGCTCCAGCGCGCCATCGGCGTCGACGCAGCCGGCGCCGACCGGCACGCACGCGTCGCACTGGGCATGCTCGACAGCGCGACGGCGGCGACCGGCGCGTTCGGCGTGTGGGCGCGCGCGGAACTCCCCTTAGAGCCGTGGTGGCAAAGGGTCGTCCCCGCTGAGGCACGTGGAGAGCTGACCGGTGAGACCACCGCCGACCAAGAGAAGCTGGACGAGTGGGTCCGGCGGAAGACCAGCGGCCGGTTGACGGAGATGCCCGTCCAGGTCAAGCGGGATACGGCGCTCGTCCTCGCCACCGCGCTGACCGTCGACACGCGGTGGAAGGAGCCGTTCCAGGACGTCCCGCTCAACCCCGCGGACGGCCCATGGGCGGGACGAGCCCAGGGTGTGGCGGGCCTTACGCACACCAGCCCCGACTTCAACCGGCTCACCCTCGCCGAAGAGACACCGGCGGGACCGGTCACTCTGCTGACCGTCCATGGCGAGGACGACGTCGACGTGATCCTCTGCATGGGGGAACCGGACCGTCACGCCGGTGACGTGCTCGCGGCGGCGATGGCGGCCACCGACGGTCAGCACCGCCTCCGCCGGGGCGAGACGCTGCTCAAACGGACCATGGCCGAGAAGGCGCCCGGCCTGCGGGTCGACACGGTCCTCGCGTTCGAGCCCCGGACGACGCTGAGCGCGACCACCGTCCGCTTCGACATCGCCGCCCAGCACGACCTGCTGGCCCACGCCGGAGTGCTCGGGCTGGCGACCGTGTCCACCGCGGACGGCCGCGGCCACCTGCCCGGAATCAGCCGGACCCCGCTGGCGGTCGGCCAGGCGGCCCAGGACGTCAACGCCACGTTCAGCGCGGAGGGGTTCAGGGCGGCGGCGGTCACCGCGATGAAGATGTCGCCCACGGGCGCCCCGATGGCGGAGGCGCAGGTCCTGAACGTGACGTTCGACCGGCCGTTCGGGTTCCTGGTCTGGCACCGGCCGACCGGGCTCGTCCTGCTCGCCGGGTGGGTCGCCGAACCGGATGACTGGACGCCCCCTGACCCGGCGACAAGCCCCTGAACCTCCACCGGCCGGGGCACGGCCGCCTAAGAGTCAGCCGGGGCGGCGGGCCCGCGCGAACAGCTTGGTGCCCGGCCACGCGCAGACCGGCAGCCGCCGTTCGACGACGGCCGCCGCGCGCAGCGCCTGGTTGGCGAGCGGGTGCAGCGGAGCCAGATCCTCGCGGCGCGCCGTCCGGTGCCTGAGCCGCCGCAGGACCGGACGGAGCAGGACGCCCCTGCTCCACACCCGCTCCGGCACCAGCCCCGCGCACTCGATCAGCTCCACGAGCGCCTGGCGCGGATAGCGGCGGACCCGGCCGAGGGCCACGTCCTGCGCCGACCACAGCGCCATGTCGGACGGGACGGACACCAGCGCCGTCCCACCCGGTTTCAGCACCCGCGTGATCTCCGCCGCCGCCCGCTCGTCGTCCTCGATGTGCTCCAGGACGTCCAGGGCCAGCGCCAGGTCGTACCGGCACGGCGGGAGCGGGAGGTAGCGCGCGTCGCCCTCGTACGCCTCGACGCCGTGCGCGCGGGCCAGCGCCACGGCCGCCGGGTTCAGGTCGATCGCGGTGGCGTCCCAGCCGTGCTCGGCGAGGACCCGCGACGCCGTGCCCGCCGCCGCGCCGATGTCGACGGCCGCGCCCGGCACGCTGAACCGCAGCAGCTCCGCGGACAGGATCTCCCGGCGCTCCCGGTACCACCAGTTGTCGTTCTCGATCCGCGCGATCCGCCGGAGCTCGATGGTGTCCACGGGACAAGCCGACGGCATGGACGGTGGCACGTTCCACCGACGTCGCCGTCCGGTGGTGCATCGTTGACCGCCGCTTGACCCCGCGCCGGACGTCAGCGCGTGTCCGGCTCGCGTCAGTGCTTTGCGGTCGTCAGCGCTTCTTCTTGCGGCGGCGTCGCCGCACCAGGAAGCGGACGGCCAGCAGCAGCCCGACCAGCCCGCCGACCGCGGGCGCGGCCCGCTTCGCGACCGACGGCCCCGCGACCTCCAGCAGATCGATCGCGTCGTCCTCCCGCGCAACCCGCAGCGGCCGCTCAGGGCGCTCGGGCCGCGCCGGACGCTGCGGCGCCGCGGCCGGTTGCTCCGGCGCGATGTCCGACACGGGCGTGACGGCCTCCGCAGCGACCGGCCCCGGCTTGTCGGCGGATTCGGGCTTGTCGGCGGCCTGCTCGGGCGCGGACTCGGCCTCGGGCTTAACGGCCGTCGCCGCCCCGGCCTCGGCCTCGACCCCGGCTGCGGCCTCCGGCGCGGCCTCCCCGGACGTCTCCAGCTCCTCCGCCAGCGCCTTCGCGAACCGGGTGATGATCTTGGAGCCGACCTCGGACAGGATGTTGCGGCCGAACTGCGCCGGACGCCCCGTCACGTTCAGCTTCGTGTGGACGGTCACGCGCGTCGTGCCGTCCTCCTCGTGCAGCTTCGCCTGGACGGTCGCCGACGCCGTCCCCGAGCCGCGGGCCTCCTTCGCGGACGCCTCCAGCGTCACCGTGCGGGACGAGTCGTCCGCGGAGACGATCCGCGCGGCGCCGCGATAGGTGATGGTCATCGCGCCGACCTTCACCTTCAGCCGGCCCTTGTACTCGTCGCCGTCGACGGAGTCGAGCGTCGCGCCCGGCATGCAGGTCGCGACGCGCTCCACGTCGAGCAGCACCGGCCAGGCCTGATCCACCGGTACGGGGACGGTGAAATCGTGGTCGAGTTCCATGATCGTTGTCCTTATCGTCCGGAGAACTACCCCGTGACCTTACGGTGGTCGATTGTTTCGTCGCCAGTCGGGGCCGGATACCCGATTCCGGGTACCCGGCCACACGACGGACAATCCGTGGCCGCGCGGCTCAGACGGCGGCGCTCAGCGCCCGCGCGGTCAGCACCGTCGCCAGATGCGCCCTGTACTCGGATGACCCATGCAGGTCAGCGGGCGGTTCGGTGCCCTCGGCGGCGTGTTCGGCCGCGGACCGGAACGAGTCCTCCGACACCGGACGTCCCCTGACGGCGTCCTCCACTCTGCTGGCCCGCACCGGAGCCGGACCCATGTTCGTCAGCGCGACACGTGCGTCCTCGACGGCGTCCCCATTGCGGCGCACCGCGCACGCAATACCGACAATGGCCCACGCCTGGGCCGTCCGATGGAACTTCTCGTAGTGCACGCCCCAGCCGGAACCCAGCTTCGGCACCCGCACACCGACGAGCAGTTCGTCCGGCTCCAGCGCCGACGTCATCCAGTCGACGAAGAACTCCGACGCGGGGATCTCCCGTTCACCGCGCACGGACCGGACGAGGAACACCGCGTCCAGGGCCAGCGCGACGGCCGGAAGGTCCCCGGCCGCGTCGGCGTGCGCGAGCGACCCGCCGAACGTGCCCCGATGCCGGACGGCCGGGTCGGCGACCGTCTCCGCCGCCGCCGCGATCAGCGGGGCGTGCGCGCGCACCAGCGGGTCGCGGATCACCTGGTGGTGCGTCGCCATCGCGCCGATGACCAGCGCGTCGCCCTCGTCGCGGATCTCGCGGAGCGCGCCGATCCGGCCGACGTCGATCAGCGCGTCGGGGATGGCGAGCCGGAGCCGCAGCAGCGGCATCAGGCTCTGCCCACCGGCGAGCACCTTCGCGTCCTCGCCCGCGTCGGACAGCGCCCGGACGGCGTCGTCCACCGAGGCGGGCCGTGCGTAGTCGAACGCCGCGGGGATCACCGCGCACCTCCAGCCGATCCGAGGCCGCCGCCCGCGCCGGGCTCGGCCGTGTCCGGTCCGTCCGGTCCAGCGGGGCCGTCCGGTCCCTGTTCGCCGCGTACGGCCCGCCATACGCGTTCCGGCGTGCACGGCATCGGCACGTCGTGTACGCCGTACGGGCGCAGCGCGTCGACGATCGCGTTGACGACCGCCGGGGTGGACGCGATCGTCCCCGCCTCACCGACGCCCTTCACGCCCATGGGGTTGGACGTAGCGGGCGTCTCCGTCCGGTCGGTCGTGAACGTCGGCAGGTCCGCGGCCGACGGGAGGAGGTAGTCGGCCATGGTCGTCGTCGTCAGGTTGCCGTCCGCGTCGTACACGGCCTCCTCGAACAGGGCCTGCGCGATGCCCTGCGCAAGCCCGCCGTGCACCTGGCCCTCAACGATGAGCGGATTGATGACCTTTCCTACGTCGTCCACGGCCACGTACTTGCGGAGCTTCACCATCCCGGTCTCGGTGTCGACCTCGGCGGCGCACAGGTGCGTGCCGTGCGGGAACGAGAAGTTCTCTGGGTCGAACGTGGCGTCGGAGTCCAGCGACGGCTCGATGCCGTCCGGCAGGTCGTGCGCGGCGAACGCGGCCGTCGCGACCTCCTGCAGCGTCGTGCCCTCCTCCTGGACGCCGCGGACGCTGAACCGCCCGCCGTCGAACTCCAGGTCCTGTTCGGCGGCCTCCAGCAGATGCGCGGCGACCCTGCGGGCCTTGTCGACCACCTTGTCGCACGCCGAGTACAGTGCGACCCCGCCGACGGCAAGCGAACGCGACCCGTACGTGTCCATTCCCTTCGGTGCGATGGCGGTGTCGCTGTGCAGGACTTTCACGTCCTCGAACGGCACACCGAGCCGGTCGGCGGCGATCTGCGCCCAGCACGTCTCATGGCCCTGACCGTGCGGCGACGTACCGGTGACCACCTCGACCTTCCCGGACGGCAGCACCCGCACGGACGCGTGCTCCCAGCCGCCCGCGCCGTACGACAGCGAGCCCAGGACACGCGACGGCGCGATGCCGCACATCTCCGTGAACGTCGACACGCCGATGCCCAGCTGCACCGGATCCCGCCGTTCACGCCGGTCGGCCTGCTCCGCGCGCAGCTTGTCGTACTGGAAAAGCTCCAGCGCCTTATCGGTCGCCGCCTCGTAGTTGCCCGAGTCGTACGTGAGCCCCGCGATCGTCTCGTACGGGAACTCCTCGTGCGCGATCCAGTTGCGGCGCCGTACCTCGATGGGGTCGACACCCAGTTCGGTGGCGAGCTCGTCCATCATCCGCTCGATGGCGTACGTCGCCTCTGGACGACCCGCGCCCCGGTACGCGTCCGTCGGCGTCTTCGTCGTGAACACGCCCGTGCAGGTGAACGAGTACGCGTCCATCTTGTAGATGCCGCTGAACATGAACGCGCCCAGCAGCGGGATGCCCGGGGTGACGAGCATCAGGTACGCGCCCATGTCGGCTAGCAGATCCGCCTTGAAACCGCGGATCCGTCCGTCGCGGTCTGCGGCGAGCGTGAGCCGCTGTATCTGGTCGCGCCCGTGGTGGACGGTCATGTTGCCCTCGCTGCGCGACTCCGTCCACTTCACCGGGCGGCCGAGCCTGCGGGCCAGCAGCAGCGCCAGCACTTCCTCACCGCACACCTGGAGCTTCGACCCGAACCCGCCGCCGACGTCCGGTGCGACGACCCTGATCCGATGCTCGGCGATCCCGGTGACGGTGGCCAGCATCAGCCGCAGAATGTGCGGGATCTGCGTCGCCGAGTACAGGGTGAACTCGTCCCCGTCCGGCACGCACAGCACCGACCGCGGCTCCATCGCCGACGGGATGAGCCGCTGCTGGACGTACTCGCGTTCGATGACGACTGGGGCGTCCCTAAGCGCGGCGTCGAGATCCCCGTTCTCGAACACCCACGTATAGGACTTGTTCGTCCCCAGATCCTCATGGACGAGATCGGCGCCTTCCACAAGAGCCGCGTCCATGTTCACGACCGCGGGCAGCGGCTCGTAGTCGATGTCGATCTCTTCCAGGGCGTCGACGGCCGCGTACTTGTCCCGGGCCACCACGCACGCCACCGGCTCACCGACGTAGCGCACCTCGCTCACCGCCATCGGCGGATGGTCTGGATGCTTCATATCGTCGGTGACGACCCACGCGCACGGCAGCGAACCCTGCTCGTCGGCGAAATCCGCGCCGCTCAACGCGGCGACCACCCCGGGACGTCCCTTCGCCTGCGACGTGTCGACGCGGACGATCCGCGCGTGCGCCTGCGGGCTGCGCAGGTACGCCACGTGCAGCGTCCCCGCAGGGGTCAGGTTGTCCGTCCACTGCGTCCGGCCGGTGATGAGCCGGGCGTCCTCCGACCGCTTCCGCGGGCTGCCGACCTCGGCCCTGGCGCGGCCTTCCTGGATCGTCACGGCGTCACCTCCTGACCGGCGGGCTCCCGCATCTCCTTGGCGGCGCGCCGGACGGCCTTGACGATGTTCTGGTAACCGGTGCACCGGCACAGGTTGCCCTCCAGGCCCTCGCGGACCTCTGTCTCCGACGGGTCGGCGTTCTCCCGCAGCAGGTCAAGCGACGCCATGATCATGCCGGGGGTGCAGTAGCCGCACTGGAGCGCGTGCTCCTCGTGGAAGGCCCGCTGCATCGGATGCGTCGTCCCGTCTATGCCGAGGCCCTCGACGGTGGTCACGTCGGTGCCGTCCGCTTGGACGGCGAGCACGGAGCAGCTCTTCACGCTCATCCCGTCCATCAGGACGGTGCAGGCTCCGCAGTTGCTGGTGTCGCACCCGACCGGGGTACCGACTTTCCCCAGCCGATCGCGCAGATAGTGGACCAGAAGGAGGCGCGGTTCGACGTCGTCCTCGTACGTCGCTCCGTCGACCTCGACACGGATACGTGGCATGCGGTTCCCTCCCAGGGACGTCTCAGGGTGGACTCGGAGAGAGACGTCCCCGGGGCGGGGCGCGTGAATCCGGCCACGTCATCGGGGTCCTGCCTTTCCGGGGTGAACCCCCAGACCCCCGGGGCGGCGGCCCGATGAACCTCGCTTCGCTGCGGCCATCGGGCACCTCCGTGGAAGGCGACCCTACGAACGTATGCCTCGGTTGAATCCCGTACTAGCCCCTGGCGAGGGCTATTTACCGATATGTGGCCAATGCATGGCGGCCTGAATGACCAGCCCTCAACCCGAACGGCCCGCACCGGGCCTACCGGTGCGGGCCGACGGACGCGGGACGCTCAGTTCACGCGAAGCAGAACCGGCCAGGTCTTCGGGCCGACGACTCCGTCGGCGTCGACGCCGCCCCACCGCTGCACCGCCTTCACAGCCGCCTCGGTCGCGGCGTCGAACGTGCCGGTCATCTTGACCTCCGGGTGGCTGCGCGCCTGGAGCAGCCCCTGAAGGCTCTGCACGTGCTCACCCGTGTCGCCCTTGTTCAGTTCGGGGAGTTTCTTCACCATGTCCTCCGTCCAGTTGCCCCCGCCGTACGCGGGTCGCCCGTAACCGGCGATCACGCTGGAATTCCTGACGCGGCGTTTGCACGCGTCACCGGTGTTGGCTTCGATGGTCTGCAGGCGCCCCCCACCGAGCACCTTCTCCACCACGCCCACGTGGTCGATCGCCCCGATGTCGTTGGTGGCGCCCCAGTCGAAGAACACGATGTCCCCGGGCTTCGCCTGGTTGACACTCGCAGTGGTCCCGCTGTGCCACCGCCCGTCCTTCTGGAAATCCTGTGCGTGCCACACCGTGTAGGCGCGGTCGCCGCCTGGCAGGACGGCCGAGGTGTTCCCGCTGTGCCGCGCCCAGTAGGTGATGGCCATGTCGCACCACGACGCCTCAAGGAACTCATTCCCGTGGCGGGACGCGTACTCCTTGGTGATCTTGTTCGGCCGGCCCGACATCCCGATCGACTTGCGGGCCTCGGCGATCATCCCCGCGGCGCTCACGCGGGCTCCTCCGCGCCCTCGCCGCGGAAGAACCCGTCGGGGTCGGGTTCGCCGTACAGCTCCCGGAGAACCTGCTCCTCGTCGGCATCGGTGGGCTGGTGAACGTCCGGATGTACGTCCACTTTGTCGGTATGAGCTGCTTCTGCGCTGTCCGTTCTGTTTTGGGGGGTCACGTGCTCCTCCTGGAGCTTCGGTCTCCGCCGTCCCGTTCTGTAGGCGGCTCCCCACCGACCGTAACGGTCTGAGCTGCTCCTTCTCCGGGTTTCGCCCCAAATCACACCCAAACGCGGCATCTGCCTCCCCACCAGGTAAGACACACCAGGTAGGACGGCCGAGAACCCCGCCGCCCACCGCCCACCGCCGCTCCGGGAGCATGCGAGATCCGGGCGTTCGGGGGTAGAGGCGCCGTATGTTCTTCTTTTTCTCGTCTCGGCTGGGGTGCCTTGGGTCGGTGGTCGTGACCCTGGTGCTCACGTGGTTCGCGTATCTGATCCTCAGCCGGTGAGGGCGCCGCGCTCCCGCCGGCAGGTGTCGCGGATCTCCTCGGTCGCCTTGGCGAACCGGAAGGTCTCCTCGTCGGACATCGTGTCCTTGCCGCCCGAGTCGAGGACGGTGTCGACCTGCTCGGCCAGATCGTCGTCCTTCAGGCCGGGACGGATCGCGCGCAGCGCGTCGAGGACCTGGTCGGCGGTCGGATCGGACGTCTTCGCCAGGGCGGACGAGATCTTCGCGCAGTCGGCCTTGCGGTCCTCGGCGCCGTCCGAGCAGGCGGCCGCGGCCGCCAGGGCGAGGAGGCAGCCGGCCAGGAGGCGGACGGTCGTCGAGGCGTGGACGCGCTTCACGCGGACGATGGGGACGCGCTTCACGCGGACGATGGTGCCATGAACCGGTGTTAAGGGTGGGGTGTGAGCGTCTGGCTGTAGAGGGACTTGCCGTTCAGGTCACGCAGATGGACGGTCAGGTTCTCGGTGTGCGCGTCGATTTCCACGTCGCCGAAGAATTGGTAGCCGTCGGCGGGCGAGGTGTTGGCCTGCGGCGCCGGCTGGGCGAACTTGAGCTGGGCGCCGAACGTGTTCTCCAGCTTGTTGGGGCCGAAGGCGCCGGCGTTGAGGGGGCCGGAGACGAATTCCCAGAACGGGTCGAAGTCGCCGAAGGCCGCCTTCGACGGGTCGTAGTAATGGGCGGCCGTGTAATGGACGTCGGCCGTCAGCCAGACCATGTTCCGGACGCCGTGCCGCCGCGCATAGGAGAGCAGGTCGGCGATCTCGCGTTCGCGGCCCAGCGGGGCGCCGTCGTCGCCTTGGGCGACCCCTTCCTGCGCGGCGGTGCCGTCGGGGACGATCAGCCCGATGGGCAGGTCGGCCGCCATGACCTTCCAGGTGGCGTTCGAGCGGCGGAGCTCGCGCTTCAGCCAGGCCGACTGCTCGGCCCCGAGAAGGGCGTTCTTCTGGGTGGGGGAGTTGTTGGCGTCGTTCGGCGACTTGTAGGTGCGCATGTCGAGGACGAAGACGTCCAGCAGAGGTCCGTAGGAGATCCTGCGGTAAATGCGGCCCGTACGGGACGTCCTGATCGGCGTGTACTCGAAAGCGGCGCGGCGGGCGCGCTGGGCCAGGACGTCCACGCGCTTCTCGGTGTACTGCGGAAGGTCGAGGATCTCGCCCGGATACCAGTTGTTGACGGTTTCGTGGTCGTCCCACTGGTAGACCATCGGGACATGGGCGTTGAAGGCCCGGAGATTGGCGTCCAGCAGGTTGTAGCGGAACTGGCCGCGATATTCGGGAAGGGTCTGCGCGACGGCCGACTTCTCCGGCGTCACGATGTTGCGCCAGGTCCGGCCGTCCGGCAGCTTCACCGTTTCGGTCAGCGGGCCGTCGGAGTAGACGAGATCGCCGCTGCACAGGAAGAAGTCGGGGTCGACCGCGCCCATCGCCGTGAAGATCCGGTAGCCGCCGAGGTCGGGGTTGATGCCCCAGCCCTGGCCCGCGAGGTCGCCCGACCACACGAACCGGACGTCCCTGCGGCCCGTCGGCGCGGTGCGGAAACGGCCGGTCAGCGGCTCGGACGCCAGGCCCCGGTCGAGATCGGCCAGCCGGACGCGGTAATGCAGCTCCTCGCCGTCCGGAAGGCCGTGCAGGAGCGTCTTGCCGGTGAGGTCCGTGTGCGGCGTCAGGACGGGGCCGCGCACCGTCCGGGCGTGGCGGAAGTCGGGACGGCGGCTCACCTGCACCAGCATCCGGGCGGGACGGTTGGAGCGGGCCCACACGACGGCCTCGCGGGCGGTCACGTCGCCGCTCTGCACGCCGTGGGTGAGGCGCGGGCGGCCTCCGCGCAGGAGCGCCGCCCCCGCCGCCCCCGCCGCGCCCGCCGCTCCCGCCGGTTCGCCGCTGAGCAGGGCGAACGTCGCCCCGCCGGCCGTGGCGAGGCCACCGCGCAGCACGCTTCGACGGTCCATGAGCGCTCCGTTCCCTAGTCCTCGTGTTCCGGGTGAGTCCCGCCTTCCAGGCGAGTCTCGTCCTCCGGACCAGCCCGTCTTCCGGACGCATGATCCGCGCGCCGGGCGGATACCCGGTGGACTCGCGATGATCGGCTTGACAAGGTTCGGTTACCGAGTGTCTTCTTGTACGCATGTCGGCGCGCACCCTCTATGACAGCCCCGCGGCCCTGGGCCGCGTGGCCAGCGCGCTGTGTCCTTCGTGTTGTCGCTGAACCCGTTCGCTCCCTTCCAGCCGACACACGTACACGAAGGACCTCCCGTGGACCTATCCGTGGTTCCCGATCTCACCCTGCGTGGCCAGGACGATCCGCATGACCGCGCGCTCGGCGTCCGTCCGCCGACGGTCGGGCAGCTCGCCGCCCGGATCGGCGACCTCGCCGGACGCCCGGCGGAATGGTGGCGGCTCGTCGGCTTCGACACCGCCGGGCCCCTGCACATCGAACTGGACGACCAGGTGTGGCTCACCACCTGGCCGCCCGGCCATGGCGGGACCGTTCACGGGCAGGTCAGCACGCTGATCGCGGGCGAGCTCGCGGTGGTGACGATCGCGGAGTGCGGGGTCACCGAGCGGCCGCTGCGGGCCAATCGGATCAGGGTGCACGGCGGGCCGCACGCGCTGACGAACCCGGGCCCCGCGTTCGCGGTCAGCCTGCACGCCGGTGCGCCGACCCCGTCGGGCCGCCCGTCCACATGAGGACACCCGCGGCCTTGGCGTCACGCCGCCCGTCCGCCTGAGGACACCCGCGCTCTCGGCGTCACGCCGCCCGTCCCGCATGAAGGCGGGGCTCGCGGTCTCGGTGTCAGGGCGCTGCACGTCCGCCTGAGGACGGGTCGCGGCGTCAGCTGGACAGGTAGGGGGAGGCGGCCTGGCGGCCGATGATCGGCAGCAGCGCGAAATAGGTGAGGGACGGCAGCAGCGACGGCAGTTCCTCCGCCTCGCCCGTCTCCACCTGGACGTGGATCGCGCTGTAGATGCCGCCCACGATCGCGTCCGCCACCGCGACCGGGACGTTCTCCCCGCGGGGCCCCGTATCCCGTCCGGGGACGGCGCCGGAGGAGGGCGGCGGCGGGTCAGCGAAGAACGCGCGGAACCGGTTGAGGTTGTCGATGCGCGCCTGCCTGACCTGCGGGCCCGCCGCGTTCACCTCGACCAGCGACGCCCGCGCGAACCGCGGCTCCCCGGCCAGCGCGGCGAGCATGGTGCGCAGCGCCGCGTGGATCCCGTCCGGCCAGGACGGCGCCGCCTCGTACGCCTCCGTCATGCGGCCGAGCAGGATGTCCGTGCCGTGCCGGTAGGCGGCGAGGAAGCATTCGTCCAGGTCGGCGAAGTGCGCGTAGAAGGTCTTCTTCGTGACGCCGGCGCCCTCGGTGACCCGGCTGATCGTGGTGTGCGCGAAGCCGTGCTCGGACACGACGTGGACGAACGCGTCGATGAGCCGCTCACGCTGGATGCCGGCGACGGTCTCGGGGGAGAGCCCGTGCCGTCCCGGCTTGATGGCGCGGCCCGGGTCGAGCGCGGACCGGGAGCCGGGCAGCACGTCGGCGTCGCTCGCCTCCCGCGCGCCGGGCTGACCTGACATCCGACCTCGTTTCGATCACCTGCCGTCGGGGCCAGGCTACTTCCCGTTCCGGACGGCCGTCAGCGCAAGCCCCCCGGCTCGCCGCCGGAGCGCGTCCTGGCGGCGTCGACGCGGGTCGCGGTGGGTCAGCGCAGGTCGCGGCGTGACCTGGTCAGCGGAGGTTGCGGCGCGGCGTGGCTGGTCAGCGGAGGTTGCGGCGGCGTGACCTGGTCAGCACGCGGACCGTGCCGACCAGGCCGAGGCCGATCAGCACCACCGGCAGCAGCGTCGTCACGGGAAGTACGTTCTCCTCCGCCAGGCCGCCGGCGAAGAACAGGCTTGCGAGGGCCAGGAAGAACAGCCCAGTGACGGGTCCCGCCGGGTCGAACCGGCGCCGGCGCCCCTTGGGCGTGTCGCGCATGTCGGTCCTCCCGGTCTCAGCCACGGTGCACGCTCACGTCGCTCAGCTTCCCGCGGATCCGCAGGACGATCACCGGCGGGTTACGGGGCTCGCCCTCCGGCTCCAGCGTCCGGACGACCCTGGCCCGCGGCCCGCTGGTCGTCCGGTGGTCGACGCGCAGATCGCCGAGCGCGATCTTCGCGTCCACCAGCACGCGGGCGGTCCGCGGCACGACGATCTCCAGCCCGCCGAGCGCGACCTCGGCGTCGATCGTGACGCGCTGCCCGGCGGCCAGCCGGAGCGCGGTGAGGTCGAGGTCGCCCTGCCCGACGCCGACCCTGTACACCTGGTTCGTCTGCGTGATGTCCGTGGGACGCCACTCGATCTCGCCGTATTCGGCGTTTCGCGGCGCTTCGCCCGCGACCGTGCTGGTCAGCATGGCCAGGGTCAGCACGGTGCCGGCCGCCGCGAGGCCCCGCGTCCGGAACCAGCCGCCGACGACGAGGCCGATCCCGATGACCGCGAGCGCGGGCGCCATGACGATCAGCGAGGAGTCCGGGTAGGAGTAGCCCTGCGCGACCGGGATCATCGCGGCCCCGGCGGCCATGGCCGCCAGCAGCGAGATCGTGGTGGTGGGGGAGCGCCGGCGCTCTCGCGGCTGTTTCGCCGGTGGGTCGTCCGGAAGCGTGCTGGCCCCCGCCGGAAGCGTGTCGGATTCTGGCGACGGCGTGGCCTGCGCCGCCGAGTACGCGGCCAGGTCGATCATGCCTTCGGGGAGGCCGCCGCCGCCCTGCGCGGACGGCGCGTCCTTGGACAGGGACACGCCGCCGACCACGACGGTCTCGGCCCGCGTCCACTCCGCGGCCGGCTCCGGCGTGTGCCCGGCCAGCCGCTCCGGGACGGACCGCGCCACGGACACCAGGTCCACGCCCCGCGAGTGCGCGACGAGCAGCGCCAGCCCGAGCACGACCAGCAGGGCGATCGTGTCGGTCACGGCGGCGCCGAACAGGCTGAACGCGACGCCGGCGGTCAGCAGCGCGCCGAGGACCGTCAGCACGGCCCCGGCGTCGAACCACCGCTTGAACAGCCGCTCGGCGAACGACGACACGCCCGGGTTCGCGGGCATCAGCAGCGCCGCCGCGATGTAGAGGAGGACCCCCTGACCGTGCGCGAGGACCAGGACCGCGAACCCCACACGGAAGATGACCGGGTCGAGACCGGTGTAGCGGCCGAGCCCGGTGCACACGCCGGCCAGCACGCGGCGGCCGCCGTCACGCGCGAGCCGCTGGTACCCCGCGGCGACCCGAACGGCACCCGGCCCGGCGTCACGCCGCCCGGTGGCGTCGCCTTGCTCGGCGTCACGCTGCCCCTCGCCGACCTGCTCGGCGTAGCCCTGCCCTTCGTCGCGCTGCTCGGCGTCGCCTTGCTCGGCGTCGCGCTGCTCGGCGGCGTCGCGCTGGGCTTCGTCGCGCTGGGCTTCGTCGTGCTGGCCGGTTTCGGGGTGATCGCCGTCCCGCTGCCCGGCGTCGAGGTGATCGGCGTCGTGCCGGTCGTGGTCGCGCTGCCCGCCTTCGCGGCGGCCGCCTTCCTGGTCGCTCCCCATGACGACCATCCTGACGTGCGACGTCCCGCGAACGGTATCGGGGACGTCCCTGAGCCGACCCTGAGGAAAGCCGGGGGCACGCCCCTGATGCGGTCCGCGGCCCCGGCGTGTGACGATCGTTGACGTGGGAGAAGAGACGGCCGGGCAGCCCGGCGCGACGTCCGCCACGGCCGGGCGGTCGGGCGCGACGTCCGCGACGGCCGGGCGGTCAGGTGCGACGGCGCCGCCGCCCGCCGCGCCGCTGACGTCCGCCGCCGCGGGACGCCTGGAGCGGTCCGCGGACGGCAAGCTCGTCGCCGGGGTGTGCCGAGGCCTCGCCCTGCATCTCGGCGTGGACGTGCTGATCGTCCGCGCCGCGTTCGTCCTGCTGACGATGGCGAGCGGGATCGGCATCGCCGCCTACATCGCGTTCTGGATCCTGGTCCCCGCGCCCGAGAAGCCCGAGCGGGCGGAGCGCCGGCGGCGCGGCCGCGACTGGGGGCAGCTGCTGGCGTACGGGGCGGTCACGCTGGGCCTGGCCGTGCTGCCGTGGGGGAAGGCCGGGGTCGTCCAGTGGGCGCTGTGGCCGTTCGTCGTCGGCGGCGTCGGCGCGGCGATCCTGTGGCAGCAGGCCGACCGCGACCAGCGGCAGCGGTGGACGCTCCCGCTCCGCCAGCGATGGCTCCGCAGCCTGCTCGGCCTCCTGCTGGTCGTCGGCGGCATCGGCGGGTTCGTCGCGCAGAAGGTCGAGGCCGCGCAGGCCCGCTCCGTCGTCATCGCGATGCTGATCATCCTCACCGGGGTCGCGGTGATCGTGACGCCGTGGGTGGTGCGGCTCTGGCAGGACCTGGACGCCGAGCGCCACGAGCGCATCCGCTCGCAGGAGCGCGCCGAGCTGGCCGCGCACGTCCACGACTCGGTACTGCACACGCTGACCCTCATCCAGCGGAACGCGCACGACACGCGCGAGGTGCAGCGGCTCGCCCGGTCCCAGGAGCGGACGCTGCGGACCTGGCTCTACCAGCCGCGCGCCGACCCCGACCAGACGTTCGCCGCCGCGATCAGGGAGATCGCGGGGGAGGTGGAGGACGACCACGGCGTCCCGATCGAGATCGTCTGCGTCGGCGACACGGCGCTGGACGATCGGCTCGGCGCCACGCTGCAGGCCGCGCGGGAGGCGATGGTGAACGCGGCGAAGTACGCCGAGGCGTCGTCGGTGTCGGTGTACGCGGAGGTGGCGGGCGACGAGGTCGCGATCTTCGTCCGGGACCGCGGCAAGGGATTCGACCTCGACCAGGTCCCGGACGACCGGATGGGCGTCCGAGGGTCCATCATCGGACGTATGGAGCGCAACGGCGGCAAGGCGACCGTCCGGACCGCGCCGGGCGAGGGCACCGAGGTGCGCTTGGAGATCAAGAAGTCGTGAGCGGAGCGAACCGGGGGGCGCGGCGGATCGTCCCTGCTCACGGGGTCGTCCCCAGTCAAGGGAGCAGGGTGTGAGCGAGGCGTTGAAGAGGGTCGTGCTGGTCGACGACCATCAGATGTTCCGGACCGGCGTCAAGGCGGAGCTCGGCGGCGGCGTCGAGATCGTCGGGGAGGCCGGCGACGTCGACGAGGCCGTCTCGGTGATCCGGGCGGCGCAGCCGGACGTGGTGCTGCTGGACGTGCACCTGCCCGGCGGCGGCGGCATCGAGGTGCTGCGGCGGCTGCAGGGCGCGGTGTCGTCCAAGTTCCTGGCGCTGTCGGTGTCGGACGCCGCCGAGGACGTGATCGGCGTCGTGCGGGGCGGCGCCCGCGGCTACGTCACCAAGACGATCTCCGGACCCGAGCTGACCGACGCGATCGGCCGGGTCGCGGACGGCGACGCCGTGTTCTCGCCGCGCCTCGCCGGGTTCGTCCTGGACGCGTTCGCCGCCACGGACGTGCCCGCCGTCGACCCCGAGCTCGACCAGATCACCCAGCGGGAGCGGGACGTCCTGCGGCTGATCGCGCGCGGCTACGCCTACAAGGAGATCGCCAAGGAGCTGTTCATCTCGGTCAAGACGGTCGAGACGCACGTGAGCAGCGTCCTGCGAAAGCTCCAGCTGTCGAACCGGCACGAGCTGTCGCGCTGGGCCGCCGCCCGCCGCCTCGTCTGACACCCGCACCCGACCCGCCTTGCCCGCAGTCGACCTGCCTTGCCCACGGTCGACCTGCCTTGCCTGCGCTCGACTTGCCTTGGCCACGGTCGACCTGCCTTGCCTGCGCTCGACTTGCCTTGGCCACGGTCGACCTGCCTTGCCTTGCGCTCGACCGGGCTGGTCTGGGGCAAACGACTATGCATGCCCGGGCGGTGACATGGCGTAAACGTTTTCGGGGTAAGCGTGAGCAAATCGTCATATGAGTTTTGGGTGCATCATGATCGCCTCTGCCGCGGGTTGTGGGACAGTCCCTCTTCATGACCTATCCCCCCGGACCCGGACATTCCGGTCCCGCCCCTGACTCTCCCTACCACCCTCCGCCCGCGCCGGGTGGCCCCGGTGCCTACCCGCCTGCGCCGCCCGGCCCGCCCGGACCCGGCATGCCTGGCCCCGGTATGCCCGGCCCTGGCATGCCCGGTCCGCCCCTCCCGTCCGGGTATGGGCCGCCGTCCCAGGACGGTAAGACCAACGGCATGGCCATCGCCGCCTTCGTCACCGGCCTTCTCGGGTGCTTCGGCGTCCTCGGCCTCATCCTCGGGATCGTCGCCCTCAGGCAGATCGGCGACCGCGGCGGCAAGGGGCGCGGCCTCGCGATCGCCGGGATCATCCTGTCGTGCCTGTGGCTGGTCTGCGGCGGGGTCGGCTACGCGCTGCGCGCCGGCGGCGACTCCGGCTCCACGTCCTCCGGCGACGCCGGGAAGAGCCCTTCGGTGACCCAGACCAAGCCGAAGAAGGTGGACGTGACGAAGATGAAGGTCGGCGACTGCATCAACGACAACAAGGGCACGTCCACCACCGCGACCGGCGCGCCGGTCGAGGTCGAGACCGTCAAGATCGTCCCGTGCGGCGGGCCGCACGACGGCGAGGTGCTGGCCGTCTTCAAGCTGCCCAACGACATGCTGCCGTCCGAGAACCAGCTGAGCCAGCTCGCCTCGGCCGGGTGCAAGCAGCGCACGCAGGGCAAGATCAGCCGCGACCCGGCGGCCAACTCGCTCGCCACCTCCTATTACTACCCCACGCTTGAGTCGTGGACGTCCGGCGAGCGCGACGTCACCTGCGTCGCCGTGTCCGCCACCGACGGCAAGAAGCTCACCCGGCCGATCCGCGGCTGACGTCCCTTCGCTGGGCGGCCGGCCCGCCGCCTGGCCCGGACCCGCAGGACCCGCAGGATCCGCAGGAACCTCAGGATCTTCCGGACGCTCCGGAGCCCAGAACCCCCTCTGGACGCTCCGGAGCCTACGAATCTAAGGGCGGCGTGAGACGCGCAGAGCGTCCACCACCATGTCCGCGACGTGCTCGACCGTGGACACGCCCGCCTCCATCGTCGGGCTTTCGCCGCTGCACACCGCGACGAGGAAGTCGTGATCGCGTCCGGTGATGCGGCCGACGCTGTTCACCGTCCAGCCGCTTCCCTGGTCGTGGACCGGCGTCCACCCGTTCTTCAGCGCCACCTTCTCGCCCGGGAGCGCGGCCGCGCTGATCCCCCACGCCTGCTCGTCCACGACGGAGCCCATCAGGCCCAGGATGTACCGGCGGCCGGACGCGTCGATCGGGCTCCTGTCCGACGCCAGGCCGGTGAGCAGCCGGACCTGGTCGGCCGGGCTCGTCCAGGACGACCCCCACGACGTCTCGAACGGCTTCGTGTCCGTCATCCCGAACCGCTGGTTGGACTTCCGGACGCCCGCGCCATGGCCGGCGTCGGAGTACAGGGCGTCCGCCGCCGAGTTGTCGCTCTCCCGGATCATCTGGCTCGCCAGGTCGCGCTCGCCGTCCGACAGGCCCCGGCGGTCGCGCTGCCGCTGCAGGACGAGGCTGGCCAGGATGTCGACCTTCATGATGCTGGCGCTGACGAAGTCGCCCTTCTCGTTCTCCCCGAAGGACAGGCCGGTGCGCAGATCGGTGGCCATCACCCCCGCCTTGCCCGGACGTGTCCCGACGTAGGCCCGGACGGCCTGCCGCAGCCGCGCCGCGTCGAACGGACGGGCCCCGGCCACGGCCGCCCCCTGTCCGGCCCCCGGCTTGCCGATCGACTCCGTGGCGCCCACGACGACGCCCTTGCGCTGCGGCCCGTCGAAGTCGACGAGCCAGTGGACGGTGAGCCCCGCCCCCGTGGCGCCCGCCGCGAGAGCGAGCGCGATGATATGACGACGTCGCATCGATCCCCCCGAATTCGTGCGACTTCCCGCGATAGATGCGGGGCCTTTCCGCGATGCCGCGGCTCTTGCCGTCCAGCGACCCAGTGGGCCCAGTGGCCCTGCGGCTGGTGCGGCGCTGGTTAGAGCGCGCCTGGCAGCCGGGCCGGGCAGCCGGGTTCGCAGCGCTCGGAATGGCGCGCCACCCGGCGGGCGTACGAGCCGAACCGGCGGCGCAGCACGGCGCGCGTGAGCGGCCCGGTGCCCGGGAACCCGTCGAACGCGCCGCGCCAGCGGATCAGCGTGCCCGCGGAGTGCGGCTCCAGCGTGATGTCAGCCCGGAAACGGCGCGGCGCCCCGGCGAGCACGACGACGGCGGCAGCGAGCGCCGTGTAGTGCACAAGCGCGGTGTAGCCGTAGTGCCGTGGCGGATCCCAGGCCACGACCTCCTCGCGCCGCGGCGGGACGTACCGGACGGCCCCGATCCCGTTCGGATGCTCCTCGCCCGCGGTCTCCCGGCGTCCGCGGGTCCAGAACCCGCCCCACTCGCCCCACGCCTCCGCCACGCACAGATGCTTGAAGATCACTTCCGGCGCGGCACGGGAGGTGGCCGTGGCCTCGACCTCCTGTGCCCTGATGATCCCATGCGGCATGTCAACCCCCCGAGTTCCGTCACATGGGGTACATGCCCGATCTAGTCTCGATTACGGCCTGTGAGGAAACGTATTTGGACGGTGATTGCCGTGCGAGGCGGCTCAGGCGGTGTCGATGACCTGGAAAGACTCGGCCAGCCGGCCGTCCGGGAGCCCCGCTGCCACGGCGTTGCCCGTCATCCAGCCGCGCAGCATCTCCGTCAGACCGTCGCCCATGTGCGCGGTCTGGCTGGCGTGCGCCCGCAGCGCGTTCACCTTCCGGTCGAACCGCTCCGTGACGTCGACGTAGTGGTTCACGAGGGGCCCGCCGCTGATCCACACCTCGCGGGCCGTCCAGGCGTCGAGGCCCTCGTCGGCGAGCAGTTCCGGGAACGCGTACGGGTTGCGCGCGTCCGGGTAGACGGCGTCGAGCGCGGCCGAGCCGACCGCCCGGTGGTCCGGGTGGCTCGGGTAGATCCGCTCGTAGTTGCGCTCCGGGCTGGACGTCAGCACCCGGTCGGGCCGCACCTGCCTGATCACCCGCGCGATGTCGCGGCGCAGGTCCAGCGTGGCCTCCACCCGGCCGTCCGGGCGGCCGAGCCACCGGACGTCGCTCACCCCGACGCACTTGGCCGCCGCGCGCTGTTCCTCCCGCCGCAGCGCGGCCATCTCCGCGCGCGTGATCCCGTCGTCGAACCCGCCCGCGTCGCCGTCGGTGACCATGAGGTACACGACCTCGACGCCCCGGTCCGTCCAGCCCGCCACCGTGCCCGCGGCGCCGAAGTCGACGTCGTCGGGATGCGCCATCACGACCAGGATCCGCCGCAGGTCGCCGTCGTCCAGAACATTGGTCACGGTTTCAACAATAAGGACCCTGAACGGTAACTGGTACACCCCCAGATCAGGAGAGGTCTCTCACGTCCGGGAAGGACCCGGGAAGGACTGGAGGGACGCGAGCAGCCGCTCCTGGAACCGCGGCACGTCACTGCCGACCGCGACCTTGACCGGACGGCGGGTGTCCTCGGCGGGCAGCGACCGGGCGTCCCACACGGTCGTGCCGCGCGTCAGCTCCCCGCGCAGCTCCACCCGGACCGGACGATGCGCGTACTCGCCGAGATCCGGTTCGACGGCGAGCATCGCGGCGAGCGCGTCGTGGATGACCGCGCCGCGGCGGCGGAGCGTCGGCGTGTACGCGTCGATGTAGAACTCCAGGACGCGGGCGGCGAACCGGGCGACGGGGGTGTCGTGCGCGGCCAGCCGGTCCAGCCAGTCGTCGTGGACGGCGGACGGGTGGGTGGCGTCCAGCGGCACCAGCACGATCGGCCAGTCCGCCGCGAACACCAGGTCGGCGGCCTCCGGGTCGTGCCAGATGTTCGCCTCGGCGTGCGTCGTGATGTTGCCTGGATGGTCGAACGCGCCGCCCATGACCACGACCTCCCTGATCAGCGACGGCAGCTCCGCGTCGAGCAGCAGCGCCGCGCCCAGGTTCGTCAGCGGGCCGGTCGCGAGGAGTGTCAGCTCGCCGGGCATCGCCCGGGCCAGCCGGACGATCTGCGCGGCGGCGGGCTCGGCAGTGGGCCGTCCCGCCGGTTCGGGCAGGTGCGTGTCGCCGAGGCCGTCCGTGCCGTGCCAGTCGACCGCGAAGTGGACGTCCTGCGCCATCGGCCGGTCCGCGCCCACCGCGACGGGCACACCGCCCTGCTCGCCGGTCTCGATCCCGGCCGTTTCCAGCACGCGAAGCGTGTTCAGCGCGCCGGTCAGCGGATGGACGTTGCCGTGGACCGTGCCGATCCCCACCAGCCTCGCCTCGCCCGCCCGGACGAGGGACGCCAGATACAGCAGGGTCATCGCGTCGTCGATGCCGGTGTCGCAGTCGTACAGAAATGTGGGTGCTTTTGTCACGGATGCAACCTATCCGGCCGGGTACCTGCCAGGGTGCTCCCCTGATTGGGCCTGGGACGTGGGGCCGCACCGGGGTAGAGCTGAGACATGCGCAAACTCATCAACGCCCCGGCGGACGTGGTCTCCGACGCGCTGCGCGGCCTGGCCGCCGCGCATCCCTCGCTGAAGGTCGACCCGGACGGCGGGACGGTCGTGCGGGCGGACGCGCCGCGCGCCGGGAAGGTCGCCCTCGTGTCGGGCGGCGGGTCCGGGCACGAGCCGCTGCACGCCGGGTTCGTCGGCCACGGGATGCTCGACGCGGCCTGCTGCGGCGAGGTCTTCACGTCGCCGGTGCCCGACCAGATCATCGCGGCGACGATGGCCGTGGACGGCGGCGCCGGCGTCGTCCATCTCGTCAAGAACTACACGGGCGACGTCATGAACTTCCAGCTGGCCGCCGAGCTGGCCGAGGACGAGGACATCGAGGTCACGTCCGTCGTCGTGAACGACGACGTCGCCGTCGAGGACAGCACGTTCACCGCCGGGCGGCGCGGCACCGGCGCCACGCTGTTCGCCGAGAAGATCGCCGGTGCGCTCGCCGAGGAGGGCGCGGACCTCTCCGCCGTGGCCGCGGTGGCGCGGGAGGTGAACGAGCGCAGCCGGTCGTTCGGCGTCGCGCTGTCGTCCTGCACCGTTCCGGCCGCCGGGACGCCCACGTTCGAGCTGGGCGAGGACGAGATGGAGCTCGGCATCGGCATCCACGGCGAGCCGGGCCGCGAACGCGTTGAGATCGGCACCGCGGTGGAGATCGTGGACGCGGCGTTGAGCGCGATCGACGCCGACATGCCGTTGTCGGGTTCCGAGGTGCTGGTGCTGGTCAACGGCATGGGCGGGACCCCGCTGATCGAGCAGTACGTCGCCTACGCGGCGGCGGCCGAATGGCTGGACGGGCACGGCGCGACCGTCGCCCGCCGCCTGGTCGGGCCGTACGTGACCAGCCTGGAAATGGCCGGATGCATGATCAGCGTGTGCCGCCTGACGCCCGAGCTGACCCGCCTCTGGGACGCGCCCGTCGACACGCCCGGGCTCCGGTGGGGCCGATGAACGCCTCGGACGTCGCGTCCTGGATCCGGCACGCCGCCGAACTCGTCTCCGCCGACGCCGACCGGCTCACCCGGCTGGACGCGGCCATCGGCGACGGCGACCACGGACTCAACCTCGACCGCGGCTTCCGCGCCGCCGTCGAGGCGCTCCCCGACGACGCTCCGCCGGGCAAGGTGCTGATCGCGGCGGGCCGGGCCATCGTGTCCAAGACCGGCGGCGCGTCCGGGCCGCTCTACGGGACGGCACTGCGCCGCGCAGGCAAAGCCCTCGCCGACGCGGACGCCGTCGACGCCGCTGGTGTCGGCTTGGCGCTCCGAGCCGCGCTCGACGGTGTCCAGGACCTGGGGAAGGCCGCCGAGGGCGACAAGACGATGATCGACGCGCTCGCTCCCGCCGTCGCGGCCTACGAGGCGGCGCTCGCGGACGGCTCCGGCCTCGCGGCCTGCGTGCGCGCCGCCGCAGGGGCCGCGGCCGAGGGCGCGGAGGCGACCGTCCCGATGCAGGCCCGCAAAGGACGGGCCAGCTACCTGGGACCGCGCAGCGTCGGCCACATGGACCCCGGCGCCTCGTCCACCGCCCTGATCCTCCGCGCCCTCGCGGACGTCGCCGGGGAGGGATGACATGGTCGGGATCGTCATCATCTCCCACAGCCGGACACTCGCGGAGGGCGTCGCCGAGGTGGCCCGCGCGATGGGCGTCGGCAAGGCCGTCGTCGAGCCCGCCGGAGGCGACTCGGAAGGACGGCTCGGCACCAGCATCGACCTCGTCGAGCACGCCGTCGCCGCGGCGGACGGCGGCGACGGCGTGCTGCTGCTCGCCGACCTCGGCAGCTCCGTCCTCACCGCGAAGATGCTCATCGAGGACGCCGACGGCGAGAACGTCCTGCTCGCGGACGCGCCGCTGGTCGAGGGCGCGGTCGCCGCCGCCTCCATGGCCGCGACCGGCGCGGACCTCGCCGCCGTCCGCGCCGCCGCCGAGTCCGCCTTCGACCACCGCAAAACCTGAACCCGGCCTTGCTCTACTCGGACGGGCCCTGGAGGAGTATGCCGAGCACGGACGAGACGCCCGCCGTCGGATCGCCCCGCACCTCGTACACGCGCGTCCCCTCGGCGGCGCCCTCGCCTGCGCCTGCGCCCTCGTCCTGTTCCTGGACGGTGATCCGGTAGGCGGGAAGGTCGGCGCCGATCTCGCCCTCGTCGCCGCGGGCCTGCGCGGCGGCGAGGGCGTCGACCGCCGCGCGGACGCGTCCGGCCCGGCCTGCGGGGAGGTCGGCGGTGTCGTACTGCGCGACGACCGTGGTCCGCCCGGCGAACCCGCCGGTGCTCTCGATCTTCACGCGCATGTGCCGCCACACCTCCCCGCCTGCCGGTTCGCTCCGGACGACTACTTGCTGAAGGCCCGGCGCAGTTCGTCGAGGTCCTCCCGGAGGATGTCATCGTCCTCCAGCGAACCGCGCTTGGCCAGCTTCTCCGGTGCGATGACCTGGTATTCGGGCATCTGCATCGTCCCGCAGCAGCGGGACCTGTCCTGCTCGGCCCGCAGGCTCGCCGAATGCTCGTCGAGCGCCTCGACCTCCGTCACGTCCCGTCCGTCGCCGGTGTAGTCGGCGTCGGTCATGTTCATCCGCCCGCTCATCAGGTCGGTCAGCGGCGTCGCCGCCGTCGTGATCTCCCGGACGGCGAACCGGTTGCGGATGAACGTCCGGTAGATCGCGGGGTCGCCGCGGCCCGACGAGATCTGCAGCATCTTGTTCGCGACGTCCACGTACCGCGCGCCGGTCGCCGGGGACGCGACGATCGCGTCGAACACCAGCCGGCACAGCGCGGCGGACGCCTCGATCAGTACGACCGCCGGGTCCTTGGTGCGCCGCTGCCGGTCCGTCTCGAAGGCGAAGATGTCCGCGAGCACGTCGTAGATCGCGCCGGTGAACACCTGCGAGATCGCGTGCACCTCGTTGCCGACCTGGCTCAGCTTGAGATCGTTGTCGGCGTTGCGCAGCCCGGACGGCATGCCGAGCGCCCGGCCGAACTCCTCCGCGACGTCCGCCAGGAACGACTTGTCGTGCAGGTTCGCCTTGGTCAGCGCGACGAGCGCCTCCGCCTGGTCCGGCTGCGCCAGCGCCAGGAAGATCGCCGTGATGTCGCCGAACGACTCGTGCAGCCCGCCCGTCTGCGGCGGGCCGTCCGCCGACAGCCAGCCCGGCTTGAGGCCGTCGAGGATCGCGTGGCCCGTCTCGTGCGCGACGATGTCGAACGACCGGCACGTGTGGACGACGTTTGTCTCCGGCTGCCCCTCCGGGGTGAAGAACAGGAACTTCAGCGCCTTCGCTGTCCGGCTGTAGAACGCGTTCGCGCCCACCCCGGCGCGCGGGAACACCGAGATGCGGTCGGTGTTGCCGCCGACGTTCCACGCGAACGGGATCGGGTTGCCGCCGTTGTGCCGCTCGTACATGGCCATCGCCTGCCGGACGACGGCGAACGTGTGCGCGCAGTCGAACTGCGGGCTGCCCGCGGCGAACACGAAGTCGCCGTTGACGTTGCGCGCCACCGGGGTGACGCCTTGCAGCTCCGTCCGGACCCGCGCGTCCGTCGGGCCGTTCAGCACCACGGACGGGACGAACGTCAGCCGGGCGCCCAGCTCCACGACCGACGGGTCCTGCTTGTAGATCAGGAACCGGTGACCGGCCCGCGCCGGCACCGGGACGGGCACCGGCCTCGGGACAGGCTGCGACGCCGCCGGGGCCGCCCCCTGCACGGCCGAGGTCCTGGACCCCGCTCCGGGCCGCTGCGCCGGGACCTCGAACTGCGTCGTCCCCGTGTCTCGGCGTTCTTGGAAGTCCTGCTGGTGGATCTTCATTGAAACCACCTCCCCTTTACGGTGCGCGAGTCCCTGCTGACCCTGCGCTCCCGAGGGTGGACACGCCTGCCTGAACCCTGCCTGTGTGCGTGGCGTTCGCCCTACCCCGCTCTCGCGGTGCTCTCTGTATGGCGCACGCCGTACGGCTCCCTGCCACCGGCTTGGCCCAGTCCGACCGGGGTCCGGGCCGGCTGGTTCCAGCTAGGTCGGCCTGACCAGGCCCCGGTTGATCCAGACGCTGCCCCGCTTGGCCCGGTCTGACCAGTCGCTGGTCGGCTTGGCCCGGCTGACCAGGCGCTGGCTGGGTTGGGCCCGGGGTGGCCGGGTCCGATTGGCCGGGGTCCGGGTTGGTTGGCTCCGGGTCGGTCGGTCGGCTGGGCCCGGGCCGTCCGGGGATCCGGGGGTCCAGGCCAGGCCGTCCGGGGTCCGGGGTCCGGGGCCGGGTCAGGTTCAGGTGGGTTTGGGTGGGCCGGGTTCGGCGAGTCGTGTCCGCCCCGTCCAGCCAAACGCTGCGCTGGTCAGGAGATCGAGTCAACCCACGGGACTCAAAAGGCTCGCCATCTGTCCACATGCAGCCGCGGGACGTCCACTTGTTGCCATCGGGTGGGAAAAGGAGAGCGGTCGTGCAGGCGGCGCGGGTTCGCGGAGACGCCGAAAACGTCCGTCCAGCGCCGTAGACTCGCACATGATGTCGAAGACCGAAGCCAACCCCTTGCTCGACGGCCTCAACCCGCAGCAGCGTGAGGCCGTCCTGCACTCCGGCGGCCCGCTGCTGATCGTCGCGGGCGCCGGGTCGGGCAAGACCCGGGTGCTCACGCACCGCATCGCCTACCTGCTCGGCGAGCGGGAGGCGCATCCCGGCCAGATCCTCGCGATCACCTTCACCAACAAGGCCGCGGCCGAGATGAAGGAGCGGGTGGACGCGCTGGTCGGGCCGCGCTCGCGCGCCATGTGGGTGATGACGTTCCACTCGGCGTGCGTGCGGATCCTGCGGCGCGAGGCCAAGCGGCTCGGGTTCCCGACGAGCTTCTCGATCTACGACCAGGCCGACGCGAACCGCCTCATGGCGCTCGTCTGCCGCGAGCTCGACCTCGACCCGAAGCGGTACCCGCCGAAGGCGTTCAGCGCGCAGGTCTCCAACCTGAAGAACGAGCTGATCGACTACGAGACGTTCAAGGCGCGGGCGTCCACGCACATGGAGCAGACGCTCGCCGAGGCGTACGAGATGTACCAGGCGCGCCTCCAGCAGGCCGCCGCCATGGACTTCGACGACCTGATCATGATGACGGTCAACCTGCTGCAGGTCTTCCCGGAGGCCGCCGAGCACTACCGGCGCAGGTTCCGGCACGTCCTCGTGGACGAGTACCAGGACACGAACCACGCGCAGTACGAGCTCGTCCGGGAACTGACCGCCCCGGTGGAGGGGGTGGGCGCGGCCGAGCTGTGCGTCGTCGGCGACGCCGACCAGTCGATCTACGCCTTCCGCGGCGCGACCATCCGCAACATCCTGGAGTTCGAGCGCGACTACCCGGACGCCACCACGATCCTGCTGGAACAGAACTACCGCTCCACGCAGACGATCCTGTCGGCCGCCAACGCCGTCATCGAGCGCAACGCCGACCGCAAGCCGAAGAAGCTCTGGTCCGACCAGGGCGAAGGCCACAAGATCATCGGCTATGTGGCCGACAACGAGCACGACGAGGCCGCGTTCGTCGCCCGCGAGGTCGACCGCCTCAGCGACGACGGCGAGGCACGCCCTGCCGACGTAGCCGTCTTCTATCGCACCAACGCACAGTCCCGCGTCTTTGAAGAGGTCTTCATCCGCGTCGGGCTGCCGTACAAGGTCGTCGGCGGCGTCCGGTTCTACGAGCGCAAGGAGATCCGCGACGCGCTCGCCTACCTGCGCTGCCTCGCCAACCCCGAAGACGCCGTCTCCCTTCGCCGCATCCTGAACGTTCCGAAACGCGGCATCGGCGACCGCGCCGAGGCGTGCGTCGAGGCGTACGCGTCCCGCGAGCGGATCTCGTTCTGGCAGGCGCTGCGGGTGCCAGAGGACGTGCCCGGCATGGCGACCCGCTCGATCAACGCCGTCCGCGACTTCGTCGTCCTGCTGGACGAGCTCCGCGCCGCCGCCGAGTCCCTCACCCCGGCCGACCTGGTCGCCGAGATCCTGAAAGCGAGCGGATACCTCGCCGAACTGCAGGCGTCCAAAGACCCGCAGGACGAGACCCGCGTCGAGAACCTCCACGAACTCGAAGCCGTCGCCCGCGAGTTCGAGGAACGGTTGGACGGTGAGCCCGCAGAAGGCCGCCTTCCTGAATTCCTCGAACAGGTGGCCCTGGTCGCCGACGCCGACTCCATTCCCGGCGGCGCCAAGGGCGGGCCGGTACCGCCCGGCGAACAGCCCGAACAGACCGAGGGCGGCGTCGTCACACTCATGACCCTGCACACCGCCAAGGGTCTGGAGTTCCCCGTCGTCTTCCTGACGGGCATGGAGGACGGCGTTTTCCCGCACCTCCGCGCCATGAGCAACCCGAAGGAGCTCGAAGAGGAACGCCGACTCGCCTACGTGGGCATTACTCGCGCCCGGCAGCGGCTCTACCTTTCGCGCGCCACGATGCGCAGCGCCTGGGGCGCGCCGCAGGTCAACCCGCCGTCCCGGTTCCTCGGGGAAGTGCCGAAGACGCTTGTGGAATGGGAGCGCGAGGCATCTTCGACGTCCGGATCGGCCATGGCGCAAATGGCGTCCCGGCCGGGTGTGCGGTCGCCTGGCAACCGTCCTGTTCCGTCACTCACGCCCGGCGACAAGGTCACCCACGACGCCTTCGGCCTCGGAACCGTCGTCTCCGTCTACGACGGCGGCCAGAAGGCCAGCGTCGACTTCGGCGGCGACTACGGCGTAAGGACCCTCGTCCTCCGCTACGCCACCATCGAAAAGCTCTAACGCACCACCCTCCCCCCAGCACCACCCGCCACCGCACAACGAGAACCAAAACTCAGCGACCCACCAGCTCCACCCGCTGCCCGGCCCACGCGCTGCCCGCTCCACGCGCTGCGTAGCCATGCAGTGTGCGCGGCCCATGCGCTGTCCGGTCCACGCGCTGTCCGGTCCACGCGCTGTCCGGTCCACGCGCTGTCCGGTCCACGCGCTGCGTAGGCCATGCAGTGTGCGCGGGCCATGCGCTGCCCGCTCCACGCGGTGCCCGGTCCATTGCGGAGGTCACGCAGTGCACGGGCCACCCAGTGCATAGGCCTTGCGGTGCGTAGGCCTTGTGGTGTGCGCGAGCATGCGGTGTGTGCGGGCCATATGGGAGGCGACGGGACGGGTTTGTCCGTTCCACGCGGCGTGTCTGTGCGGGGGCCGTGTGCTTCATGCGGCTTGTGCGTTGCCATGGATTCCATGCGTTGGTCCGTGTGCCTGTCTTGGGTTGGCGGTCGACATTTTAGTCTGGTCGTCTTACTTATTAGCGGTAATGGTGATGGGGCGTGGCCGCACCGAGGCAGGAGATATGGGGATAGTCCGAGGCTCGTTGTTTCTGTCAACCTGGCTGAATTTGACTTGTTCTAAGTTCTAAGGTTCGGGTGGGGTGGCGCTGCGTACGGGGCCGCCCCTCCAAAGTCAAGGGCGCTTCGCGTCGCTTCGCGATGGGACTTCGTCCCACCCTTGACTTTGGAGCCTCTGCGGCCCCTGGGAGCAGCTTTCGTCGGGCAGGCTCCGCCTGCCCCCTGCCCGACGCGCCACCCCACCGTCCAATTCCCTGTGTTCTGGGGTTGGGTGGTTAGGGGCCTTGAGGTGTTTGGAGTGTGGGTCTGATTTGGCTTGGCTCGGGCTGTCTATTTGGTGATAGAAGTGCATCTTTATTTGGGGGTGGGTGGGGTGGTCGTTTGGTATTCTGGGGTTATGGGTTCAGTTGAGGTTGATCTGGGGGTGGCGTCCACCATGGAATTGGTGCGCGCTATTGCCGCGATCTCTCGCGAACTCGCCGGACGTTGCGCGCCCGATTCTCCCGCGGCCTGCATGGAGCTTGCTGAGACTCTGGTAATGGCCTCTGATCGGCAGGAAAGCGCGCTCGCCGAACTGGTCGGCCGGGTGGACGCCTCCGGCGAAATGCGCCGCTGGGGTCTGCCGTCCACGCAAGCGTGGCTGCGGTCGCGGCTTGGGATGAGGGAGTCCCGGGCCAAGGAGCGGGTCACCCTCGCCCGGCAGCGGCACCGGCTGCCCCGCGTCGCCAAACTCCTGGCGACCGGTGAACTGACCTACGGCTATGCGTCGACCGTGGCCGACGCCGTCGCTCGCCTTGAAGACGACGATTGCGCGAAGGCGGAGGCTCTACTGCTCGACATGGTCGACCAGGGTTTCTCGGCTGGGAAAGTCGCCTCGTTCGGTCGCCGCATCCGCGATGTGATCGCCGAGCGCGACGGCACCGAGACCGCAGACGAAGACTCCCAGCGTGGTTACGAGCGCTCCTGGATCACGTCCACGCGCTCACTGGACGGCGGCCGCTACGTGAAGGGTTGGCTGAACGCCGAGGACGCCGCCGTCTGGGACGGCACTCTCGGCCCGCTCGCCAAGCCCGCCGGAACAGACGACCGCCGGGATCTGTCGGAACGCACCGCTGCGGCCCTGACCGGCGTGCTGGCAGGCGGGCACCGCGCCACCAAGGTCACCATCATCTGCGACCTGGACACCCTCACGGGCGGCACCACCCCGGGTCGTCTCTCCGACGGCACGCCGATCCCCGCTGAGCAGGCCCGCCGCATTGCCCTCAATGCGGGTGTCTCGCCGCTGATTCTGGGGCGCGGGCATGTGCCGCTGTACCTCGGGCATCGGGCCCGGTTCGCCACACCCGGCCAACGGCAGGTCCTCGAAACGCTCTACTCGACATGTGCGGTGCGGGGATGCGAAGTGCCCGGCACGCTGTGCGAGGTCGACCACGTCGGCGGCTGGGCCATGGGCTGCCCCACCGATATTGACCAGCTCGCCCTCTGCTGCGGATGGCACAATCGTTTCAAACACACGAACGCCGAACAGGTACATATCGTCCGCGACGCCACCGGACGATATGTCTACCGCGTTCTCGCGCCACCGGACGCCAATGGCCCACCCACTGAACTCGCCCAGGCCGCGTGACCACACTCGCGTTCAAGTGTCGACTGGACGGTCTCATCTGACATAGGTGGCCGCGGGAGGACCCTCAGGCATCCCGAAAGGCATGAACCTATGCGCATTCCTTCAGAGACGACCTCGAACAACGTTTCGGAACGTCTCTTCACCCTGAACGACATCACCGGTGTCCTATGATCGCCCGCCGATGCGACGAGCGCCTGCCCGCCCTTTCGTCCTGTTGGGCCATGGCGGCGGGTCAGCACAAGAAGGCCCAGGAGTGGCGGCACGGGCCCATCGCTACATAACGGATTGCGGCTTCGCCGTGGCGTCCATTGATGCCCCAGGGCACGGCGACCGGCCCAAGGCCGAGCAGGACAAGCGGTTCGCCACAGAAATCCGTGAACGGATGGCGGCTGGAGAGCACGTCGGGCCGCAAATCGCTCGCCATAACGCCGCACTGGCAGCGCAGGCCGTCCCGAATGGCAGGCAGGCCGTACTGGACGCCATCCAGGGGCTCGATCACGTCGCCGCGGACGGCCCGTCGGCGACTGGGGCGTGTCGATGGGCACGGCGGTCTGCGTGCCGTTCGTCGCGGCCGAACCGAGAGTCATCGCAGTCGTCTTCGGCCTCGCCGGATACGAAACCTTGGCCGACGCCGCGGAGAGGGTCACCGTCCCGGTCGAGTTCCTGATCCAGCGGGACGACGAACTGGTACCGCGCGACTCGGCTCTGGCCCCGTTCGACGCCTTCGCATCCCCAGAGAAGACGCTCCACGCCAACCCCGGCCGCCACGCCGACGTACCGATCTATGAAAGAGCCTCTTTAAGCCAGCCAGGCGGCAGCAGAGCACACCGAACTGACAGTCAAAGGTCTGGCGCGGATGCAGAATCGCTGACTTGGAGACGGTGGGGTGGCGCGTCGGGCGGGGGCAGGCGGAGCCTGCCCGATGAAAGCTGCACCAGGGGCCGCAGAGGCTCCGAAGTCAAGGGTGGGACGAAGTCCCATCGCGAAGCGACGCGAAGCGCCCTTGACTTTGGAGGGGCGGCCCCGTACGCAGCGCCACCCCACCGCCGGTATAGAACCACCGGCCCAGAGTCCACGAATCCGAAAAACGCGTAAATCACGTCCCCAAGATCACTCTAAACAGGCTAAGACAGAAAGCAGATCAGCGTTTGGAGATCGACGACAAGAAAGCGTCCAGGATCTCGGTTTGGCGGGCGGGTGGGAAGCGGTCCGGATCGAAGAGTGCTTGGACGACCAGGCCGTGGGTGAACGCGGCGACGGTGGCGACAAGGCCATCGACATCGGATGAAGCGGGAAGCTCGCCACGGTCCACCGCCGCCGCCACGTGGGGACGGAGGCGGCCGCGCCAATGGTCGTAGCGGCTCTTCTCGCGAATGGCCAGTTCGGGGTCGGCCAGCGCGCCGTCCCACGAACTGACCCAGATGCGGTTCATGGCCGCCGAGCCCGCAGTGAGGGGGAGGACGTCCAGTAGCGCCGAACGCAGGGCGGGCAGGCCCTCCGCCTGAACCCCGCGGACGCGACGGTTCGCAGTGCGCTCGTCGGCGACGTCAAGCGCGTAGTTGACGAGGGTCTTCTTGTTCGGGAAGTAGTGGGTGAGCAGGCCCGTCGAGGCGCCCATCTCGGCGGCGACGGCGCGCAGCGTCAGGCCGCCGAAGCCACGGTCGGCGAGGACGCGCCACACGGCCTCGGAGACTTCGCGGCGGCGGGCGTCGTGGTCACCTCGGGCCGGCACTCCCGTATCGTACATAACAAACGTTCGGTACGTATCCCCTCGGGAGGCCCCCATGTTCGCTCGCACGCTCGCCGACGACGCGGAACTCCGTCCGCTGGAGCCGTGGCAGGCCGCCGAGTTCGCCGAGCACGCGGACAGGGTTCGCAAGGACATCGACTACTACATTCCGTGGGCGCGCACGGTCGTGGACGAGGCGTCGGCCCGCGAGTTCCTGCAGACGTACGCGCTCAAGCTGGCCAAGGACCAAGGCCGCATCTACGGAATCTGGGTGGACGGCGTCCTCCAAGGCGGGACGGTGTTCCGCACGTTCGACGCCGCGATGGGCGTCTGCGAGGCCGGGGTGTGGCTCGCCGAGGGGGCACGCGGACGCGGCCTGATCACCACCGCCGTCCGGTACATGATCGATTGGGCTTTCGTGGCACGCGGGATGCACCGGGTCGAGTGGCTGTGCGATCCCCGGAACACCGCCAGCGCGGCCATCGCGGAACGGCTGGGGATGACGTGTGAGGGCGTCCTGCGGCAGGGCTTCGTCCTGGGCGGCGACCGCCGGGACGTGCAGGTCTGGTCGATCCTCGCGGACGACTGGCAACCGACCGAGCACCAGCCGACCGAGCACCAGCCGACCGAACGGCAGTCGACCGAACGGCAGCCGACCCGGTGACCACAGACCCGAAGGACGGCGACCAGTCAGGCGACGGTGGGTAGGGTAATCTGCAATTCTTCTTTACTCCTTACCTCCCGTGGAGTCCTTCTTGCAGGTCGAGCATGTGGTGTTGCTCTTGGTCGCCGCTGTCGCGGCGGGGTGGGTGGACGCGGTGGTGGGAGGCGGCGGGCTGATCCAGTTGCCCGCGCTGTTGCTGGTCAATCCCGGGCAGCCGGTGGCGACCGCGCTGGCCACCAACAAGCTCGGCTCGATCATGGGCGTGTCGTCGGCGGCGGTCGCGTATGCGCGGAAGGCCAAGCCGGATCGTCCGGTCGCGTTGGCGGCGGCGGGGATCGCGGTGTGCTGTGCGGCGGGCGGTGCGCTGTGCGCCGCGGCGATCTCCTCGGACGTGCTCAAGCCGGTCATCATGGTCGTCCTGCTGGCCGTCGCCGCGATCGTGGTCCTGAAGCCGGACCTCGGACGGGTGCCGGAGCCGGTGCTGCGGACCCGGCGGAGGGTCGCGGCGGCGGTCCTGGTCCCGGGGGTCGCGATCGCCTTCTACGACGGGCTGGTCGGGCCCGGCACCGGGACGTTCCTGGTCGTCGCGTTCACCGCGCTGCTCGGCATGGACTTCGTCAACGCCTCCGCGACCGCGAAGATCATCAATGCGGGCACCAACCTGGGCGCGCTGGTCGTCTTCGCGGCTCAGGGACATGTGCTGTGGACGATCGGCATCGCCATGGGCGTCGCCAACATCGCCGGCGCCCAGGTCGGTGCGCGCATGGCCATCAATCGCGGGGCCGGATTCGTCCGCGTGGTGCTGCTGTGCGTGGTGACCGCGCTGGTCGTCAAGCTCGGCTTCGAGCAGTTCCGCTGATCACCCTGGCGCAGGCGTCGCAGGCGTCGCAGGCGTCGCAGGCGTCGCGGACGTCGCAGACGTAGTGGGCGTCGCGGACGGCGGGATTGGGAGGGGCTTCTCCAGGGCCGACAAAGTGAGGAGGATCAGCGACGCCGTCCAGCCGAGTGGGGCCGGGCCCGCCTGCTTGCCGGTGGGGCCGACCTTCTCCGGCAGGACGCCCAGGGGAGTGCGGTGCGCGGTCAGCCAGTCGAGGCGGCCGATCGCCTCGGACGTCCGGCCCGAGGTGGCGGCGTTGAGGCCGAACAGGGCCGTCTCCGGCGTCCAGGCGACGTCGGGGTTGCCGGACCAGCGTTCGCCCGGCAGGACGCCGCCGTTCGGCAGCGCCTGCTTGCGCTGCGCGTCGGCGATCGCGGTGGTCACGCCCTCGTCGGCCTGCGCGAACGGCGGCGCGAGGAACGTCACCGCCGTGTCCATCAGGCCGCCGCGGATGGGCGAGCGCGGGTAGCCGTAGGGCGCGAACTGGCGGGCGACCGCGTCCGACACGCGCTGCGAGGCGCGCTGCCAGTCGGTCGCCTTGCCGTGCTCGCCGCGGGCCCGGGCGAGGTCCGCCGCGGCCCGCAGGCCCGCCAGCACCGGCGCGACGACGCCGAGCGTCGGGCGCCGCGGGTCCTCCTCGCGGCGGTGGTCGCGTTCCCAGTAGTCGGACGAGGCGGGCGGCAGGCCCTCGGCGTCCAGCGACCAGGCCAGATGGTCCGCGGCGCGCCGCACCATGGGCCACAGGTCGGGCAGATCCTCGGGCGACCGCGCGTGGACGCGGTAGAACCACGTCGCCCACAGCACCCAGCCGACCGAGTCGAGCTGCGGCGCCCGGCCGTCGGCGACCGCCGTCCCGTCGGGGTTGTAGCGGGCGGCCCACATGCCGTCGTCGTGCTGCGCGCGGGCGAGGAAGCGCAGGATGCGGCGGGCCTCGGACGGGTGCCCGGTCGCGGTGAACGCGGCGGCGGCGAACGCCGAGTCGCGGGGCCAGGAATACCGCCACTTCGTGTACCAGGACGCGAGGGACGCGCCGTTCGGACGGGTGAGGAGCCGCAGGTCGAGCAGCGCACGCGCGGCCATGTCGCGGTAGCCGCCGCGCTGCCCGAGGGCCGGGCCCGTCACGGCGGCCGGGGCGGGCCCGCCGGTCGGGACGGTGCCCTGCGCCAGCCACGAGCTGTCGGACCTGACCGCCTGCTCCACCCGGGGGTCGGACGCCTCGACGGTGACGGGCGTCTCCCCACCGGACGGGATGAGCCTGATCCGCCCGTCCGCGAGCCGGACGACCGAGCTGTCGGGCAGGTAGGACGCGCCTTCCGCCTGCTCGGGGGACAGCGGGACGCCGGCGAACGGCCAGCCGCCCCCGCCGATGAGCCCGGGGCTCGCCCAGCCGGGGCCGGCGCGGTCGGGCACGTTGGCGCCGCCGGTCGCGATGATCGCCGCGCCGATGAGCAGGGCGGTCACGCGGCGGAGTGTGCGCGTGTTCCCGTGCCTTCTCGTCCGCCTGCGGGTGGGCTTCCGCTTGCGGGTGGGGCGCGCCTGGCCTGGAGACGGCGGGATCAGGATGGTCTCGGCTGAGACGATTCCGCTCGGGACGGCGTCTTCGACGGGAAGCGCGGCGGTGCCGGCTGGGCGTGCGGGTGTCTCGGCGAGGAGAGGGTCGGTGAGGACGGGCGCCGCGACGGTCGTGTCCCGTTCCTCCGCCATCGCCATGTGCTCGCCCCCTTTTGCCGCACCACCCGTCAGCCACCCCGGCTGTTCACCGAAGCGAAATAAGTACATCAAACTACGTCAATTGGTTCATCCTCCTCACGTGCCACTCGTGCCCTCCCCTTGAGGCGGACACACCCTCGTTCAAGTAACACTCGCAGGTATAGGGCCCCGGCGGCCTCACCATGGAGAGGGGTTGACTAGGCTGCATCGACGGAGCGGACCGCAGAGTGCCGGCCGCACGGAAACCCGTGTAACCCCCACTCGTGTGGTCGATCGACTGTCGATCCGTTAAAGGACGCCTCGTGGACCTGTTCGAACATCAGGCGAAGGACCTCTTCGCCGAGTACGGGGTACCGGTGCCCACCGGCAAGGTCGCCCATACTCCCCAGGAAGCCCGGGCCATCGCGGCGGAGCTGTTCGCCGCGGGGAGCTCGAAGGTCGTGGTCAAGGCCCAGGTGAAGACCGGCGGCCGCGGCAAGGCCGGCGGCGTGAAGCTGGCCGACTCGGCGGACGAGGCGCAAGCGCTCGCCGACCGGATCCTCGGCATGGACATCAAGGGCCACACGGTCCACAAGGTCCTGATCGAGGAGGGGAGCGCGATCGCGCAGGAGTACTACTTCTCCTTCCTGCTCGACCGCGCCAACCGCACTTTCCTGTCCATCTGCTCGGTCGAGGGCGGCGTGGAGATCGAGGACGTGCCGCACGACCGGCTGGGGCTGGTCCCGATCTCGCCGCTGCACGGCGTCGACCGGGCGAAGGCCCGCGAGATCGCCGAGCAGGGCCGGCTCCCGCAGGAGGCCCTCGACGGAGCCGCCGAGCTCATCGAGCGCCTCTGGGCGGTGTTCACCGACGAGGACGCGTCCCTCGTCGAGGTGAACCCGATGATCCTCACCGCCGACGGCCGGGTGATCGCCCTCGACGGCAAGGTCACCCTGGACGACAACGCCGCCTTCCGCCAGGAACACGAGAAGCTTGAGGACAAGGGCGCCGCCGACCCGCTGGAGGCGGCGGCGAAGGCCAAGGACCTCAACTACGTCAAGCTCGACGGCAGCGTCGGGATCATCGGCAACGGCGCGGGGCTGGTCATGTCCACGCTGGACGTCGTCGCGTACGCGGGCGAGGAGTTCGGGGGCCAGAAGCCCGCGAACTTCCTCGACATCGGCGGCGGTGCGTCCGCGGAGGTCATGGCGAACGGGCTGGAGATCGTCCTGTCGGACGGCGCCGTGAAGTCCGTGTTCGTGAACGTCTTCGGCGGCATCACGGCCTGCGACGCCGTCGCCAGCGGCATCGTGTCGGCGTACAAGCTGCTGGCCGACCGCGGCGAGACCGTCAACCGGCCGCTGGTCGTCCGGCTGGACGGCAACAACGCCGACCTCGGCCGCAAGATCCTCAACGATGCGGCGCTCCCCGGCGTCCAGCAGGTCGACACCATGGACGACGCGGCCAAGCGCGCCGCCGAACTCGCGGCAGGTGCATGAGCGATGGCCATCTGGCTCACCGAGAACAGCAAGATCATCATTCAGGGCATCACGGGGTCCGAGGGCAGCAAGCACGGCCGCCGGATGCTCGCGTCCGGCGCGCGGGTCGTCGGCGGCGTGAACGCGCGGAAGGCCGGGCAGACCGTCGAGTTCGACGGCACGGCCCTGCCCGTGTTCGGCACCGTCAAGGAGGCCATGGCCCAGACGGGCGCGGACGTCTCCGTCGTGTTCGTCCCGCCGAAGTTCACCAAGGACGCCGTCGTCGAGGCCGTCGACGCGGAGATCCCGCTCTGCGTCGTGATCACCGAGGGCATTCCCGTCCACGACACCGCCTACTACTGGGCGTACGCCGAGTCGAAGGGCGCTGCGTCTTCTGGAACCACGGGGACGCGCGTGATCGGGCCGAACTGTCCCGGCATCGCGTCCCCCGGCAAGTCGAACGCGGGGATCATCCCGGCCGACATCACCACGCCGGGCCGGATCGGGCTCGTGTCCAAGTCGGGCACGCTGACCTACCAGATGATGTACGAGCTGCGCGACGTCGGCTTCTCCACCTGCGTCGGCATCGGCGGCGACCCCGTCATCGGGACCACCCACATCGATGCGCTCAAGGCGTTCCAGGACGACCCGGACACCGACGCCATCGTCATGATCGGCGAGATCGGGGGCGACGCGGAGGAGCGCGCCGCCGCCTACATCGAGCAGCACGTGACCAAGCCGGTCGTCGGCTACGTCGCCGGGTTCACCGCGCCCGAGGGCAAGACGATGGGCCACGCCGGAGCGATCGTCTCCGGCTCCGCGGGGACCGCGCAGGCGAAGAAGGACGCCCTGGAGAAGGTCGGCGTCCGCGTCGGCAAGACTCCGAGCGAGGCCGCCGTCCTCATGCGGGAGATCATGAAGAACCTCTGACGTCCCTCCCACGCCCGAAAGACGCCCGAGCCGCCCAGCGGCCGGGCGTCTTTCGCGTCCGCCCCCGCCCTCGCATCGGCGTCAGGTCGAGTCGGCTCGGGCCGGGGAATTCGGCTCGGGCGGGGGCGCCCGGCGGGATGCTGGACGACAAAGGCGACACGCCGGGCGAGGGGGGCGTCCGGGAGGCGGGCGTGGTGTCAGCATGGTCCGCGTGAGCGAAGCGACCCCTGGACAGCGCGCGGCCCCCGGCACAGCGGGACGGGCCGCGCCGCGTCCACCCCGGGACGCGCAGCCCCAGCAAGAGCCCGACCCCCAGCCGCAGGCGCAGGCGGTGGCGGCCAGGCCGTTGTACGTGACAGGACTGGTCGCGGCGCTGTGGTGCATCGGGATCGGGCTCGCCGTGCTCACCACCATCACGCTGATCGGGTGGATCGCGGCCCCCAAGACGGCGTTCGGCGACGGCATGTCCGGCGTGTTCCGGACGGCCGTCAACTTCTGGCTCGTCTCCCACCACGCGGGCTTCACCTACGGGCAGGGACGGGTGGGGCTGCTGCCGCTCGGCGTCCTCATCCTGCCGGGGACGCTGCTGTACCGGGGCGGCGGCTGGATGATCCGAGCGGCCAAACTGCCAGCCCGCCCTTCAGCCCCCGCCCACCGGCATTCAACGGACGAGCTCCGCTCGAAGGACCGGTCTCGGACGGCCGTGGTGCGCGTCGCGGTCGCGCTGGCCGCGCCCTACGCCGGGCTGGCGATGCTGCTAGCGCTGGCGGCGTCGTCCCCGGAGGTCCGGCCTTCGGCGTGGCAGGCGCTCGTCGCGTGCTTCCTCGTCGCGGTGATCGCGGGCGGGCTCGGCGCGGCGCGGGCCGTCGTCGCGGCGCAGGTGGCGGCGGAGGCGAAGGGGCGGCGGGTCAGGTCCGGGCTCGGCGCGCTGCTGCGGCTGCTGCCGGACCGGCCGCGCTCGCTCGTGATCGGCGTCGCGGGTTCGCTCGCCGTGCTGCTCGCGTCGGGGGCGGTGCTCGTGGGCGTGTCGCTCGCCATGCACCTGGGGGACGCCGACCACCTGTACGACCTGCTCGCCCCGGGCGTCGTCGGCGGCGTCCTGCTGTTGCTGGTCGAGTTGGCGTTCCTGCCGAACGCGGTGATCTGGGGGATGTCGTACGCGGTCGGCCCCGGCTTCTCGGTCGGGGCCGGGACGAGCGTGTCGCCGACCGGCGTGGTCCTCGATCTCGTCCCGGCGTTCCCGCCGCTCGCGGCGCTGCCCCAGCCGGGTCCGGCGCCCGCGCTGTCGCTGATCGCGCTGGCCGCGCCGTTCCTCGCGGGCGCGGTCGGGGGCGTCCTGACGATCCGGTCGATGCCCACCCGGGTGTCGGAGGGGGCGCCGCTGTGGGGGTTCCTGTCCGGCGCGCTGACGGGCGCCGTGGCGGCGCTGCTGACCGCGCTGTCCGGCGGACCGCTCGGCGACGGGCGGATGGCGACCGTGGGGCCGTCCGCGTGGCAGGTCGGGCTGCTCGCCGCCCTTGAGGTCGGCATCTCCGCGGCGATCGCGGCCTGGGTGGCGAACTGGATGGTCCTGCGCCGTCCAGCCCGCGCGGCGACCAAGGCGAGGATGTCAAAGTCCCGGTCGAAGCCGGAGAAGAAGACGAAGCAGGCCAAGAAGAAGGCGGCCGGCAAGGAGACCGTCCGGAAGCGGGCGCGTGAGGTCGCGACGCCGATGCCGCTGTCAGCGCCCGTCCCCGGCGACTACGAGGCGAGGATTCCCGAGCCGCGGGCCGCTGCCGCCGCGGCCAGGCCCAGGCCGCCCTATGCGCCGGATCCGCTGCAGTTCGAGGAGGCGGAGCCCGTCCTCGCACCGCGCCGTCGCGTCCGCCGGACGCCGGACCCGCTGCCCGACCTGGCCGAAGAGCGTCCCGAACCCGAACCGGAGCGCGCACCGGAGCGCCCGCCGGAGCCGGAATCGAAGCGCGCACCGGAACCGGAATCGAAGCGCGCACCGGAACCGGAACCGGCGCCCGAACTCGCGGCCGGGCAGGGGTCGGAACCGGCGCCCGCGTCGGCCTCGCCGCGGGATCGCACGGTCGTCCTCGAAGGCCACCTCGTCGACGACCCGGAACCCGAGCCGTCCCCGTCCGCTCCCATGCCGCCTCCGCCCGAGGACCCCGAGCGCACCGAGAACAGGGGCGGCGCCATCTACGTGCTCCGCGAAGAGCCCGGCCAGGACGACTGACCGCGGCGGCTCATCGCTAGAGCAGGCCCCCGTACTTGTCCATGCTGCCGGCGGGTAGGCCGAGCTTGTCCTCGATCTTGGGGTAATACTCGTCCTGGCAGGACTGCTTGTCCGCGGTGGTGTTGGACCCGCTGAGGCAGTTCTGGTAGCCGCTCAGCTCCGTCCACAGGTACGCCGTGAGCGACACCGACAGCATCGAGAACACCAGGCCGACCGAACCGAGGACGATGCCCGGGACGGCGCCGGGCGCGGCCCCCTGCGCGCGGCGCGCGTTCCGGCGGGCGCGGATGCCCACGACGAGTGCGGCGACGCCGAGGACCAGGCCGAGCGGGTAGAAGAAGAACGCGGTCAGCAGCGCGATGGCGCCGAGCCACAGGGCCCGCCAGCCGGTCCGCTGCGTCCGCGCGGGCCCCGCGGGCGGCATCGGCCCGGTCGGCGGCAGCTGGTCCGTCGGCGGATGGGGCGGTGCCTGGCCGGTCGGCGGCAGCTGGTCTGTCGGCGGTGTCGGTCCCGCGGGCGGCTCTCCCGCCGGCCGCCCGCCGGGGCGGTCTTCGGGCTGGGCCGGAGGGCCCGGCTGCTCGCTCACGTCCTTTTCCTCCTGGGCAGTGATGTGGGTCCCCGTGATCCGTCTTCTGGGGGCGTCGAGCCGGCCCGATAGGCTTCATGGCGGCCCGTCCTGCGAACCTCCGCCGATCCTCGTCGTCGTCCACCAGCATCGTCCACCAGGGAGTCATGGTGTCCGCCCGGCTCGTCGTCCTCGTCTCCGGCGCGGGGACCAACCTACAAGCGCTGCTCGACGCGTGCGCGGATCCAGCCTACGGGGCGAAAGTCGTGGCCGTGGGCGCGGACCGTCCCGATATCGAGGGAACTGCCCGCGCCGAACGCTCCGGTGTGCCCGCTTTTACCGTATGTGTCCCAGATTTCCCGTCTCGGGAGGACTGGGACGCGGCGCTGACCGACGCCGTGGCGCGGCACGAGCCCGACCTCGTCGTGTCCGCCGGGTTCATGAAGATCCTCGGGCCGCGGTTCCTGGCGCGGTTCGGCGGCCGGACGGTCAACACCCACCCCGCGCTGCTGCCGTCCTTCCCCGGCGCCCACGCCGTACGGGACGCCCTGGCGTACGGCGTGAAGGTGACGGGCTGTACGGTTCACTTCGTCGACGAAGGAGTGGACACCGGGCCCGTCATCGCCCAGGACACCGTCCCCGTGCGCTGGCACGACGACGAGGACTCCCTGCACGAGCGGATCAAGCAGGTGGAGCGCCGGCTCCTGGTCGACGTCGTCGGACGCCTCGCCCGCGACGGCTGGACGGCGCACGGCAGGCGCGTCTCGTTGAAGTGCAGGACCTGCGGCGACGCAGGTGAGGCGAGTGAAGCAGGCGACAGAGGTTCGTCCGATCAAGAGGGGAGCTCGGCCGGTGAGTCGGGTGGCGATTAAGCGCGCACTGATCAGCGTGTACGACAAGACCGGGCTGGAGGAACTGGCCCGGGGCCTGCACGAGGCGGGCGTGGAGATCGTCTCGACCGGGTCCACGGCGGGACGGATCGCGTCCGCCGGCGTCCCGGTGATGAAGGTGGAGAAGCTCACCGGATTCCCCGAGTGCCTGGACGGACGCGTCAAGACCCTGCACCCGAAGGTGCACGCGGGCCTGCTCGCCGACCGCCGCAAGGAGGACCACCTCCAGCAGCTGGACGACCTCGCCGTCGAGCCGTTCGACCTGCTCGTGGCGAACCTGTACCCGTTCGCGGAGACCGTCGCGTCGGGCGCGTCACCGGACGAGTGCGTCGAGCAGATCGACATCGGCGGCCCGACGATGGTGCGCGCCGCCGCGAAGAACCACGCCAGCGTCTCCGTCGTCGTCGACCCGTCCTCCTACGGGACGGTCTTGGACGCCGTCCACTCCGGCGGGTTCACGCTTGAGGAGCGCCGCCGCCTCGCCGCGCAGGCTTTCGCGCACACCGCGTCCTACGACGTGGCCGTCGCGTCGTGGTTCGCGAGCGCGTACGCGCCCGACGAGACCGCCGCCGAGACGCGGTGGCCCGACTTCCTCGGCGCCACCTGGGAGCGGTCGAACACCCTGCGCTACGGCGAGAACCCGCATCAGCGCGCCGCGCTGTACCGCTCGCCGGGCGCGTCCGGGCTGGCCGGGGCCGAGCAGCTGTACGGCAAGGAGATGTCCTACAACAACTATGTGGACACCGACGCCGCCCGCCGCGCCGCCCACGACTTCACCGAGCCCTGCGTGGCGATCATCAAGCACGCCAACCCGTGCGGCATCGCGGTGGGCGCCGACATCGCGGAGGCGCACCGCAAGGCGCACGCCTGCGACCCCGTGTCCGCGTACGGCGGCGTGATCGCGGCGAATCGTCCGGTCACCGCCGACATGGCGCGGCAGGTCACCGAGAGCTTCGCCGAGGTGCTGGTCGCGCCGTCCTTCGAGGACGAGGCCGTGACGGTCCTCACCGGCCGGTTCAAGAACATCCGGCTGCTGGTCTGCCCGGACGCCCCGGCGGACGCCGTCGCGGACGCCACGGAGTACCGGCGCATCGACGGCGGCGTCCTCCTCCAGAGCGTCGACCGGGTGGACGCCCCGGGCGACGACCCGTCCACCTGGGAGTTGAAGACCGGCCCGGCCGTGGACGAGGCCACGCTCGCCGACCTGGCGTTCGCGTGGCGGGCGATCCGCTCGGTCAAGTCGAACGCGATCCTGCTGGCCGCCGGCGGCGCCACGGTCGGCGTCGGCATGGGCCAGGTCAACCGGGTCGACTCCGCCAAGCTCGCCGTCGCGCGGGCCGGCGCCGACCGGGCCGCGTCCGCGGTCGGCGCGTCCGACGCGTTCTTCCCGTTCCCGGACGGCCTTGAGGTGCTGACCGCGGCGGGCGTCCGCGCGATCGTCGAGCCCGGCGGCTCCGTCAAGGACGACCTGGTAATCGCCGCCGCCGAAAAGGCCGGCATCAGCCTCTATTTCACAGGCGTCAGGCACTTCTTCCACTGACGCCGGCAAGAATCCGGTATGGCGGATGAACCCTGGCGGACGAACCCGGTGTGGCAGACGACACGGCCACACCGGGTTTACCTTGGGATTCTTTACTTTTCGCGGCGGGTAGCCTCGGCCTGGCCGCGCCCCATGACCGTTCCTGACCCACCCCCGGCGCGGGCGAATCCGTGTGGAGGCGCGATGGATGTGCTGGTGTCCCTCATGCTGGTGGCGGTGTACCGGACGGACACGCTGCTGATGGAGTCGCGACAGGTGATCGGCCTGGCCGCGGCCTTCCTCGCCGCGATGCTCGCCGCCCAGCTCGGCTGGCACGGCACCGACCGCATCCTCGCCTGGCGCCAGCGCTCCGAAGAGGACTGACCCCGTCCTTGGCCCGCTGCCGCGGAGGCTCAGCGGAGCCTGGCCCGCAGCGCCTCCGCGGCCGCGGGCCAGTCGTCGTCCGTCATCGCGTAGGCGGCGGTGTCGCGGATCGATCCGTCCTCGCGGATCCGGTGCTTGCGGTGGACGCCCTCGAACGACGCGCCGAGCCGCTCGATCGCCGCGCGCGACCGCGCGTTCCGGACGTGGGTGTGCCAGCCCACCCGGATCGCCCCGAGATCGTCGAAGGCGCGTCCCATCAGCAGCAGCTTCGCCTCGGTGTTGAGCCCCGACCGCTGCCACCGCGACCCCAGCCACGTGTACCCGATGCACAACCCCCGGTGGGACGGGACGATCTCGTAGTACGACGTCGTCCCGGCGACCTCCCCGGTCGCGGCGTCGATCTGCGCCCACGGCAGCCGGAATCCTCGCTCGTGCTGCGCGAGGGCTTTGCCTACCTGTGTGCGCATCTCCTCGACGGTCGCGGGCTGCCGCTCGCTCATCCACGTCCAGACCGCCGGGTCCTTGGACGCCGCGAACAGGCCCTCGGCGTGCTCCGCCGTCAGGGGCTCCAGCCGCACGTATCGCCCGGTCAGGACGGGCCGCTCGAACCATGCGTGACTCATGCCGATCACGCTAGAAGCAGGTCGGCGGCGTCCGGCAGGGCCACTTTCCGCCGATTTCCGCGAACCACTCCGCCGCCGTCCCATGAACGTTTCGCCGCCCGCACGCCGGATAGCATGGGCGTTCACGCGACTGGCGCGGTCAAGGTGGATCACCACCGGGGAGCGAACGACAGTCCGGACACCGCGCGCCTGGGTGGACGGCGCCCCATTCCCCGCGGAGGAACGCATGACGGCACAGATTCTGGACGGCAAGGCCACGGCCGCCGAGATCCGCTCGAACCTCAAGGTCCGCGTCGAGGCGCTGCGCGACCGCGGGGTGTCCGTCGGTCTCGGCACGGTCCTCGTCGGCGACGACCCCGGCAGCCATTCGTACGTCAACATGAAGCATCGCGACTGCGCCGAGGTCGGCATCGAGAGCATCCGCCGCGACCTGCCCGCCACCGCCGCGCAGGACGACGTCGAACGCGCCGTCGCCGAGCTGAACGCCGACCCGGCCTGTACCGGCTACATCGTCCAGCTCCCGCTCCCGAAGGGCCTGGACGAGCAGCGCGTGCTGGAGCGCATCGACCCGTCCAAGGACGCCGACGGCCTGCACCCCACGAACCTCGGACGGCTCGTCCTCATGCAGCCGGGCCCGCTCCCGTGCACGCCGAAGGGCGTCATCGAGCTGCTCCGCCGGTTCGAGGTCCCGATCAAGGGCGCGGACGTCACCGTCGTCGGCCGCGGCATCACCGTCGGACGCTCGCTCGGCCTCCTCCTCACCCGCCGCACGGAGAACGCGACCGTCACCCTCTGCCACACCGCGACCCGCGACCTCGCGGCGCACACCCGCCGCGCCGACATCGTGGTGGCCGCCGCCGGGGTCCCCGGGCTGATCACCGCCGACATGGTCAAGCCCGGCGCGGCCGTCCTGGACGTCGGCGTGTCCCGCGTGGACGGCAAACTCGCCGGAGACGTCGCCGCCGATGTCCGCGACGTCGCGGGCTGGGTCGCGCCGAACCCGGGCGGCGTCGGCCCGATGACCCGCGCGATGCTCCTGGCCAACGTCGTCGAAGCCGCCGAGCACCAGCCCGCCTGACATCCGCGCGTGGCCTGCCTAGAGCGCGCGGGGCCCGGTTCGGTGGACGTGCGAAGGCCGCCACCAGCACCCCGGTGGCGGCCTTCGCCGATGCTCCGCCGGGTGGGGCCGCGCCGTCACGTGCGCGGCCCCACCCGGACCGGTTCAGCGATCGCCCTCAGAGTTCGCGCTGCCTGGAGGGCGACCGCAGGTTCATTTCAGCTCGCCCTCCGTCCCGCCGCGCTGGGTGCGCGGCCGGGTCCGTTGACGTGGGCGTGGCCCGCGCCCGGCCGGCGGGTCTCGGTCGTGCCCCTGACCCCGGGGACCCGCCCGTCCATGGGAGGGCGGCCCTGCGGGACGTGCACCGGCGGCAGCGGCCGGACGAGGCCCATCGCGATGACCTCGTTGGCGAGCCGTGTGCGCCGGTTGGCGCCCTCGGGGATCCGGAACTTCTGGTAGAGACGCAGCAGGTGCTGCTTGACGGCCGCCTCCGTCACCACCAGCTCCCCGGCGATGTCGCGCGCCGTGGCCGGGGCCACGAACGCCTCGTCGGAAAGGGCGGGACGGCAGAGCGAGGTCAAAACGTCGACCTCGCGGCGGGTGAGCTCGGGTGCGACGGCCCGGCGCAGCTCGACGTCCGGGTCGACCTCCTCACGGGGGATGCCCCCCATCCGGCAGCGCGCCGTGCCGAAGCTCACGACGTCGCCGTCCTCCAGGACACGGCGGGCGATCGGCCGGCCGTTGACGCGTGTCCCGTTGCGGGACAGGCCCATGTCCACCACGTAGACGTACGGACCGCGTCGGACGATCTCAGCGTGCAAACGGGACACACTCGGGTCGTCGAGGCGGATGTCGACTCCTCTCCCTCTCCCGACCGTCGTAACGTCGGGGCGCAGCGGCACCACCAGCCCGCTGTCCTCGATCCGCATGAACGGCCCCTCCACGGCAGTCCTCCCAGCTAGTTAGCGACCCCTGTCTGCCGGGTTACCCGGGCGCGTCACCGTCACACCCTCCTACTGGCGAGTAGGACCGACGGCGCAGGGGATTCGGGCCCCTCCGGCATCTCCCGCGTCCCACCCGTCCCAGCTCCGGCCGCGCGGCCGGGCCGCACCGCACCGCGCCGGACCTGCGTGGCCGGACGATGTCGTGCCGCGATCCGATTCCCTATACCGTGAAGTCCATGAGCACCGAGGTGCGTCGGCGGAGGCGCAGGGCGCCGCGTCGCCGCGCGGCCGCGCCGCACTGGCTCGCCCAGCTCCCGTATCTGATCGTGCTCAGCGGCGTGGGCGCCGGGCTCACGCTGTGCGCCTTCAACTACTTCCGCAAGGGCTCCGGGCTGATGGCCGGGGCGCTGCTCCTCGGGGCCCTCGCACGGCTCCTGCTGCCGGAGTCGCAGCTCGGGCCGCTCGCCGTCCGCAGCAGGTCCATCGACTGCTGGACGCTCGTGATCCTCGGCGAGATGGTCGCGTTCGTGTCGCTGAGCGTCCCGCCGATGAACAAGCCGGGCCTCGCCCTCGCGGGAGCCTTCGGCGTGCTGATCCTGCTCGCGATGGTGGCGCGCGGCGCCCGGCTCCTCGTCACCGGCCGCCGGGACGGCCCACCGCCCTCGCCCGACGCCCCGGGCCCGCCTGGCGCCCAGGGCCCGTCCGGTGCCCCGGGCCCGTCCGGCGCTCCGGGCCTGTCAGGTGCGCCAGGCCCGGGTGGCGCGTCGAGGCCGCCACGCGCGCCGAACCCGCCGAACCCGCCGGAAGCGCGGCCGGGCCCGCCTGGCCCGCCTGGCCCAGGCCAGGTCTAGACCTCGGTATCGCCTCGGCTAGCCTTGCCAGTTGAGCCTTACAAGGTCTGAAGTCTTTTACAGCTGGCCAGGTGTAGGAAAGGGACAGCAACAGCATGCCCAAGATCAAAGTAGCGGGCCCGGTCGTCGAGCTCGACGGCGACGAAATGACGCGGATCATCTGGAAATTCATCAAGGACCAGCTGATCCTGCCTTACCTCGACGTCGACCTGAAGTACTACGACCTGGGAATCGAGCACCGCGACGCCACGGACGACCAGGTCACCGTCGACGCCGCCAAGGCCATCCAGGAGCACGGCGTCGGCGTGAAGTGCGCGACCATCACCCCCGACGAGGCGCGCGTCGAGGAGTTCGGCCTGAAGAAGATGTGGCGCTCCCCGAACGGCACGATCCGCAACATCCTGGGCGGCGTGATCTTCCGTGAGCCGATCGTCACGTCCAACATCCCCCGGCTGGTCCCCGGCTGGACGAAGCCGATCATCATCGGCCGCCACGCCCACGGCGACCAGTACAAGGCCACCGACTTCGTCGTTCCCGGCCCGGGCAAGGTGACGATCACCTACACCCCCGACGACGGCTCGCAGCCGATGGAGTTCGAGGTCGCCGACTTCCGCGGCGGCGGCGTCGCGATGGGCATGTACAACTTCGACGACTCGATCCGCGACTTCGCCCGGACGAGCATGCGGTACGCGCTCACCCGCGAGATGCCGCTGTACATGTCGACGAAGAACACGATCCTCAAGGCCTACGACGGCCGGTTCAAGGACCTCTTCCAGGAGATCTACGAGGCCGAGTTCAAGGCGGAGTTCGAGTCGAAGGGCCTCAGCTACGAGCACCGGCTCATCGACGACATGGTCGCCGCGGCGCTGAAGTGGGAGGGCGGGTTCGTCTGGGCGACCAAGAACTACGACGGCGACGTCCAGTCCGACACGCTCGCCCAGGGGTACGGCTCGCTCGGGCTCATGACGTCCGTCCTGATGACCCCGGACGGCAAGACCGTCGAGGCGGAGGCCGCGCACGGCACGGTCACCCGGCACTACCGGCAGCACCAGCAGGGCAAGCCGACGTCGACCAACCCGATCGCGTCCATCTTCGCCTGGACCCGCGGCCTCGAACACCGCGGCAAGCTCGACTCCCAGCCCGAGGTCATCGACTTCGCCCAGAAACTGGAGAAGGTCTGCGTCGAAACCGTCGAGGCCGGCCAGATGACCAAGGACCTCGCGCTCCTCGTCGGTGACTCGACGCCGTACTTGACGACGCAAGGATTCCTGGAGGCTCTGGACACCAACCTGCAGAAGAAGATCAACGGCTGAACCGGCTTCGGAGGCCGCGCCGGATTCGTCCGGGGCGGCCTCCGGTGTGTTCGGGGGCGGGCGCCATGCCGGGTGGTGCACCTGCCGGGTCGCGGGCGGGGTGCGCGCGATAGCCTGAACCCCGGAATATCTCGATGGCGAGAGAACCCGCGCGGCGGCGGGCTGGCGGGCTCAGGACACAGCAGGAGAGAGAAGAAGAAGGCATGACGCGCACCCCAGTCACCGTTACCGTCACCGGCGCCGCGGGCCAGATCGGCTACGCGCTGCTGTTCCGCATCGCGTCCGGGCAGCTCCTCGGCGCGGACGTACCCGTACGCCTTCGGCTGCTGGAGATTCCGCAGGCGGTGAAGGCCGCCGAGGGCACCGCGATGGAGCTGGACGACTGCGCGTTCCCGCTGCTGTCCGGCACCGACATCTTCGACGACCCGGCCGCGGCTTTCCAGGGCGCGAACGTCGCGCTGCTCGTCGGCGCCCGTCCCCGGACGAAGGGCATGGAGCGCGGCGACCTGCTGGAGGCCAACGGCGGCATCTTCAAGCCGCAGGGCGAGGCGATCAACGCGGGCGCGGCGGACGACGTCAAGGTCCTGGTGGTCGGCAACCCGGCCAACACCAACGCGCTCATCGCGCAGCGGCACGCGCCGGACGTCCCCGCCGACCGCTTCACGGCGATGACGCGCCTCGACCACAACCGCGCGCTGGCGCAGCTGTCGAAGAAAGCGGGCGTGTCGGTCGCCGACATCCGCAGGATGACGATCTGGGGCAACCACTCGGCGACGCAGTACCCGGACGTCTTCCACGCCGAGATCGCGGGCAAGAACGCGGCCGAGACGGTCAACGACCAGGGCTGGCTGGAGAACGACTTCATCCCGACCGTCGCCAAGCGCGGCGCGGCGATCATCGAGGCGCGCGGCGCGTCCTCGGCGGCCTCCGCCGCGTCGGCCGCGGTCGACCACGTCCACACCTGGGTGAACGGCACCGCCGACGGCGACTGGACGTCCATGGCCGTCGTGTCGGACGGCTCGTATGGCGTGCCCGAGGGCCTGATCTCGTCCTTCCCGGTGACCACGAAGGACGGGACGTGGGAGATCGTCCAGGGCCTGGAGATCGACGACTTCTCCCGCGCCCGCATCGACGCGTCCGTAGCGGAGCTGTCGGAGGAGCGCGAGGCCGTCCGGAAGCTCGGCCTCATCTGATCGGCCGCGACGACGTCGAGCCCCGGACCCCACCGGTCCGGGGCTCGTTCGTTCGCCGGGAGTCGAGGCGACCGTCGGCATGCCGGGCTCCGTCCGGCCGTCCGCCGCAAAGGGGCGGCGGCGGAATGGCGAATGGCGGCTCTCAGATCGTGCGGACGGCGCGGGCCGGAAGTGAGATTCGGTCTGGCCGGGACCCGTACCTCACCGTGTGTGCGGGGTCGTCGCCGAAAGTGGGTGTCCTCCGCTTCGGCACGGCGCGTACGTACTCCGGCGGATCGATCGTGAACTGGAACCGGCCCTCGGCCGTCGGGCAGGAGCCGGACTTCCCTCACTCGAACTGGTTTTTGACCCGGCGGCGGTCTCGGCGGCTCCGCCGCGGGAAGCGAGCCGGAAGAACGGGCCCCACTCGGTGATCGGTGAAGAACCGAAACTGTCGGCGACACCGCGGGCGAATACGGTTTCGGACGCGTCGGAGGGGCCGGGATATTTCGCTTGCCGTTTTCGCGGTCGCGGGCACGCTCGCCGCCGCCGATCCCGTCGTGCTCGCCGGGCGGCCGCGCCGGGCGTCCGCACACGCTGCGCGAAAGCGCCGGCGCGCTCGCACCGAAAGCATTCGATCCGCGTCGAGCACGGCCGGCTGACAGGCGGCCGGGTTCGACGTTCAATTCGACGGAGCCGTACGCGCCAGAGCACAACCCAAGCGCGTGCGCGGCCGCCCGCGTCGGTTGGAAATCGTCCAAGTTCCGGCTGAAGTCGCGTGATCACCATGCGCATGACCGACTACGGTCCCATGGGTCAACTCGGCGCCAGGTTGATCGGAAATACTCCGCAAATGATCTGAGATCGTCGGTATCGGTCGCTAGGGTGTGTTGTCCCGGAAGATGATCAGCCAGGAAAGACGGTCGAGGGGTGCGTGCGGTGGCGGAACAGGCATTTCAGGTCGACCTGCGCGGCGTGGTGGATCTGCTGAGCCGGCATCTCTACGCGAGCCCGCGGGTGTATCTGCGCGAGCTGCTGCAGAACGCGGTGGACGCGATCACGGCGCGCGGCGCGGGCGGACGGGTCGAGATCGAGACGAGCGGCGGGACGCTGCGCGTCCACGACGACGGCATCGGGCTCACCGCCGACGAGGTCCACACGCTGCTGGCCACGATCGGGCAGTCGTCCAAGCGGGACGAGCTGGGCTTCGCCCGGCACGACTTCCTCGGCCAGTTCGGCATCGGGCTGCTGTCGGCGTTTCTCGTCGCGGACGAGATCGAGGTCGTGACCCGCTCCGCGAACGGCGGCGACGCCGTCCGCTGGACGGGCCTGTCCGGAGGCAGCTACCGGGTCGGGCCCGCCGAGCGCGACGAGCCCGGCACGACGGTCGCGCTGCGGGCGCGTCCGGGGTCGGCGGAGCTGCTCAGCCCTGAGGTCGTCGCCGACCTCGCCCGCACGTACGGGTCGCTGCTCCCCGTCGAGCTGACCGTGGACGGCGTGCCGGTCACCGGCGACGGCCCGCCCTGGAAGGTCGCCCACCCCGACCCGGCGTCCCGCAGGCGGGCGCTGGAGCGGTACTGCGAAGACCTGTACGGGTTCACGCCGTTCGACGTCGTCGACTTGGACGTGGCCGAGGCCGGGCTGACGGGCGTCGCGTTCGTGCTGCCGCAGCCGGTCTCGCCCGCCGCGCGCGCCGCGCACCGCGTCTACCTGAAGCGGATGCTGCTGGCCGAGAACGTCGAGGCCCTCCTCCCCGAGTGGGCGTTCTTCGCCCGCTGCGTCGTCGACGCGGGCGAGCTGCGCCCGACGGCGAGCCGCGAGGCGCTCTACGAGGACGAGCTGCTCGACTCGGCGCGGCAGGGTCTGGGTGAGGTCCTGCGGCAGTGGCTGGTGCGGCTGTCGGAGACCGACCCGGGGCGGCTGCGCGCGTTCCTGCGGCTGCATCAGCTCGGCGTGAAGGCGATGGCGCTGCACGACGACGACATGCTCCGGATCGTGGACCGGTGGCTGGAGTACGAGACGTCCGCCGGGCCGATGACGCTGCACGAGTTCCGTCGCCGGCACCCCGACGGCCGGTTCACCGCGAGCGTCGACGAGTTCCGGCGGCTGTCGGCGGTGGCGGGCGCGCAGGGCGTCGGCCTCGTCAACGGCGGCTACGTGCACGACATCGAGATCATCGAGCGGCTGCCCGCCCTGGACCCCGACATCCGGCTGACCAGGCTGGACCCGGCGGAGCTGACGACCGCGTTCGGCGTCCTCGACCCGGCGGCGGAGCTGCGGCTGCGGCCGTTCCTCGTGGCGGCGCAGCGGGCGGTGGAGCGGCTCGGCTGCGAGGTCGTGGTCCGCGAGTTCGATCCGGCGTCGCTGCCCGCGCTGTATCTGACCAGCCGCGACGCGCAGTTCCGCGAGGAGCTGGCGCGGGCGCGGGAGGAGGCGGACGAGCTGTGGTCCGGCGTCCTCGGCGCGGTCAACGCGACGACCGGCGTCGAACGTCCGCAGCTGGTGCTCAACCACCGCAACCCGCTGACCCGGCGAGTCACCTCCCTCGGCGACGACGGCCCTGTCTCCGGTGGGGGGACGACCCCCCACGCCCCCCGGAACGGCCTTGTGGAACTGGCCGTCCAGGCGCTGTACGGGCAGGCGCTGCTGCTCGGCCACCATCCGCTGCGGCCCGCCGACACGGCGGTGCTGAACCGTTCTTTCATCGGCCTGCTGGAATGGGCCGTCCACTCCCCGGAGGCCCCTAGTGAGCACTGATGACGTCTACGCGCTGATGGCGCGGTCGCAGGAGCTGCCCTACGGCGAGGCCAGGACCGTCCTGATCGAGGACGCGCTGCGCCGTGCGGAGGCGGCCGGCGACGATGTGCTGGCGTTCCATGTCCGGGTCCGGCTGACGGACGCGTACCGGTACGGCGGCGAGCCCGTGAAGGCGTTCGCGACGTTCAGCCGGACGCTGGCCGAGCACGACCGCGACCCCGGCCGGTTCGACGAGACGCACGGCCTGCTGTGGCAGATGAAGGCGATCGTCAGCTCGCTCACCCTGTTCCCGGAGATCCCGCTGGACCGGGCCTACAGCGTGCTGGACGACATGGAGCGCCGCTACAAGGCGGGCGGCCACAGCCTCCAGGCGGTGTACCACTACCGGAACGTCGTGGCGCGGCACGTCGGCGACGGGTCGGCGGACGAGTGGTACACGAAATGGCGCGCCGCCGAACGGGACGAGCTGTCGGACTGCGAGGGCTGCGACCCGACCGGCATGGCCCGCCATCTCGTGGAGACCGGACGCCACGAGGAGGCGTTCGAGATCGCCGCGCCCGTGCTGAGCGCGACGCTGACGTGCAACGAGCAGCCGCAGTCGATCCAGTCCGCGATGCTGCCGGTGTACCTGCGGACGGGCCGCGTCGAGCAGGCCGCCGACGCGCACCGCCGCGCGTACCGGGTGCACCGGGCCCGGCTCGCCGACCTGAGCGACATCGCCGAGCACCTGGAGTTCTGCGCGATCACGGGCAACGAGGCGCGCGGGCTGGAGATCGTCCAGCGGCATCTGGGGTGGCTCGACCGGGCGCCGAGCAGCCACGCGGAGATGGAGTTCTGCGCGGCGGCGGCGCTCGTCCTGGGGCGGGTCACGGCGGCCGGGCACGGCGGCGCGCTGATCCGGCGTCCCGCGGCGGACGGCCGCCCGGCGGCGGACGTCCCGCTGGACGACCTGCGCACCGAGCTGGCGGAGCGCGCGACGGAGCTGGCGGGCCGGTTCGACGCCCGCAACGAGACGTCCCACCAGGGCGACAAGGTGCGCGCCGTCATGGAGGCTGAGCCGGTCGTCGACTTCGTGCCGCTGGCCCCGCACCACCGCTACCCGGCCACACCGCCGTCACCGGCGGCGGCGCCGCGGCCCGTCCCGGACGACGACGACCTGAGCACCGAGAACGACCTCGACACGCTCCTGGACATCGCCGACAGGCGCCGCACCCGCCGCGACATGCCCCGCACGCTGGCCGCGTGGCGGCGGTTCGACGTCGTCGCCGAGACGACGGAGCCGACCCCGCTGCAGCGGGCCCGCCGCCTGGACGGCAAGGGCGTCGAGCACGCCGTCGAGGACGAGCGCGAGGCCGCCGCCGAGTGCTGGGCGGAGACGCACCGGCTGTTCGGCGAGCTGGGCGACGAGACGCGCCGGCACCGGGCGCTCGGCCGCCTCGGCGCGATGCACGCCCGGATGGACGACCCGCGCGGCCTGGACGAGATGGCCGCCGCCGCCGACCATTTCACCGCCCATCCGACCGGCGAGGGCGACGCGACCGGGTCGCTGCTGCGGCTCGCCACCGCGTACGTGGAGTTCGACCGTCCCGCCGACGCGCTGGCCACCCTGGACCGGGTCGACCCCGGCGACGATCCCGACAGCGCGGGCGAGCTGTGGTTCCTGCGCGGGCAGGCGCTGCTGATGTCCGCCGACGCCGACGGGGCGGTCGCGGCGCTGCGCCGGTCCGCGGAGGCCGCGCGCGCGTCCGGCGACCCGGAGGACGTCGCCGCGCCCGCGCTGCTCCTCGCCCGGACGCTCGCCAGGCAGGAGAGCGGCCCGGACGACGAGGTGATCGCCCTGATCGACGAGGGGCTCGGCGCGCTGTCCGGCCCGTCGCCGATGCGGGCGGCGGCGCATTCCGAACGCGGGCTCGCGCTCCTCGCGCTGGACCGTCCGGCCGACGCGGTCGCCGACCTCGCCGAGGCCATCGCGTGCTGGACGGCGGAGGGCCTGCAGGAGCAGGCGATCCACCTGCGCGTCGACCTCGCCGCCGCGTACCTGTCGACGGGCCGTCACCTGGAGGCCGCCGAGACGGCCGAGGAGGCGCTGCCGTCGCTCACCGCCCCGGACGGCCGTGCGAACGACGGACGGGACGCGGAGCGCCGCTGCCGGCTGATCCTCGCGCACGCGCAGAAGGAGATGGGCGAGGAGGACGCGGCCGCGTCGTTCACGTCCCTCGCCCAGGACGCCGCGAACGACGGGCGGCACGACGCCGTCGCGCACTTCCTCAACGAGGCCGCCGACGTCCTGACGAACCTCGACATGGACGGCCAGGCCGCCGATCGGTACGCCGAGGCCGCCGAGGCGTACGAGAAGGCCGGCGACCCGTACGGGGTCGTCCGCACCCGCCGCCGCCGCGCGATGTGCCTGCTGTGGACCGGCGACGCCGACCATGCCGTCACGGTCGCCGACACGGCCCGCGCGGCGCTCGCGGGGCTGCCGCCGGACAACGAGCCGGCCCGCGTCTGGGAGACCGCGCTCGTCTCCTACGACCAGGCCCGCATCCTGGCCCAGGTGGGGCGGCTGCCCGAGGCGGCCGCGCACGCGTCCGCCGCCGTGGACGGCTTCACGACCCTGGACGAGCCCGGCCCCGCCGAGGACGCCGCCAGGCTCCGCGACGACCTCAACTCGGCGATGGAGGAGTGACGCGCCCGGCCCCACCGGACGGGACCGCGTCGAGGAACTCCGGCGCGGCCCAGCCGCGCTTGGCATACGCGGCGATGATCGCGTCCCTGACCCGGTCGGCCCTTCCGGCGGGAGCCAGGACGATCACGGAGCCGCCGAAGCCGCCGCCGACCATCCGTCCACCGCGCGCGCCCGCCCGCACCGCCGCGTCGACGGCCGCGTCCGCCTCGGGCCAGGAGACCTCGAACTGGTCGCGCAGTGACAGGTGCGACGCGTTCAGCATCGCGCCGAGCTCGGCGACGGCTCCGGCGCGCAGCAGCCCGGCCGTGGCCTCGACCCGGTGGTTCTCGGTGACGACATGCTGGACGCGGCGCCGCAGCACGGGATCGCTCAGCGTCCCGAGCGCGCCCGCGAGATCTTTGACATCACGGAGCGCGCTGACGCCGAGCAGCCCCGCGGCCTCCTCGCACTCGGCGCGCCGCCGGCCGTACTCACCGCCGGTCAGCGCGTGCGAGGCCCGCGTGTCGACGACCAGCAGCGTCAGCCCGGCCGCCGCCGGGTCGAACGGGACCTGCCCCGACAGGCCGCTACGGCAGTCGAGCATCAGCGCACGCCCTGCCTTGCACAGCAGCGACGCCGACTGGTCCATCAGCCCGCACGGCACGCCGACCTGCTCGTTCTCGGCCCGCTGCGCCAGCAGCGCCAGCGCGGGACGGTCGATCTCCACGCCATGCAGGTCGCAGAGCGCCAGCGCCGTCGCGCACTCCAGCGCGGCCGACGAGGACAGCCCCGCGCCCTGCGGCAGATCGGAGTCGATCAGCAGCGACGCGCCGCCCACCCCGTGCTCCCGCAGCACCCGCGCGACACCGACCGGATACGCCGCCCACGCCCGCTCGGACGCCCATCCCTCGGACACCACGGTCCCGCCGTCGACGGGCGCGACCACAGTCCCACCGGCCTGGTGCGACCGGACTTCGATCACGCCGTCGTCCCGCCGGGCCGCGGCCACCGAAACGCCGAGCGGCAACGCGAAGGGCAGCACGAGACCGTCGTTGTAGTCGGTGTGCTCGCCGATCAGGTTGACCCGTCCCGGCGCGTGCCAGACGCCCTCCGCGTCCCGCCCGTACGCCGCCGCGAAATCGGCTTGCGGCCGGTCGGCCTGGACGATCCGGTCGGTCCCGTACTGAGGGCTCACCACTGAGGGCTCACCGCGACCGCAGGAACGTCCACGCGTCGTCGACCATGGTGCGCAGGTCGCGCTCCGGCTTCCAGCCCAGCTCCGTCTGGATCTTGTCGGACGAGGCGACCAGCACCGCCGGGTCGCCCGGACGGCGCGGCGCGACCTCCACCGGGATCTCCCGCCCGGTGACCTCGCGGCACATGTCCACGACCTCCTTGACGGAGCTGCCCGTGCCGCTGCCCAGGTTGAAGATCCGGTGGGTGCCGGGGGCGCAGGCGTCCAGCGCGAGCAGATGGGCGCGGCCGAGGTCGGTCACGTGGACGTAGTCGCGGACGCAGGTGCCGTCCGGCGTCGGGTAGTCGTCGCCGAACATCTTCACCGCCTCGCCGTCCCCCTGCGCGATCTTCAGCACGTTCGGGATCAGGTGCGTCTCCACGGCGTGCCGCTCGCCGAGCCGCCCGTACGCGCCCGCCACGTTGAAGTACCGCAGCGACACCCCGCCGATGCCGTGCAGCCGCGCGTACTCGGCCAGCGCCGTGTCGATCGCCAGCTTGGACGCCCCGTACGGGTTCGTCGGACGGGTCGGGTCGGTCTCCAGGATCGGCGTCGACTCCGGCTCCCCGTAGACCGCGGCCGTCGAGGAGAACACGATCCGCGGGACGCCCGCCACGCGCATCGCGTCCAGCAGCGCCAGCGACTCGCCGAGGTTCTTCTCCCAGTACAGGCCGGGCTTCTCCACCGACTCGCCCACGAGGGACTTGGCGGCGAAGTGCAGGACGGCCTCGAACCCGGCGCCGGCCAGCAGATCCGCGGCCGTGTCCCGCAGCGTGCCGCGCACGAGGCGGGCGCCTTCCGGGACGGTGTCCTCGTGCCCGGTGGACACGTCGTCCAGCACGACGACCTCGTGCCCCGCCTCCAGGAGCAGGGCGGAGACGACGCTGCCGACGTAGCCTGCGCCTCCGGTGACGAGCAGCTTCACGAACGGACCTCCATGCGAAAGACAATGTGGCGTCGGGGTCAGTCCAGGCTATCCGCAACCCCGAACGGGGAAGGCTGAACCCATGGACCGGACGCCGTCACGGCCGCCGTGGGGGCTCGCGCGGCCGCTGGTGTGGCTGCTGTCGAGCTCGACCAACCTCGTCGTGCGGCTGTCGGGCGGCGACCCCGCCGCGCTCCGCGAGGAGCTGACGGCGGAGCGGATGCGGGCGCTGGTGGCCGAGAACACGCAGCTCACCGCCGACGAGCGGACGCTGATCGGGGAGGTGTTCGCGGCGGGGGAGCGGCCGCTGCGGGAGGTCCTCGTCCCGCGCACCGAGGTGGTGTTCCTGGACGCCGCGCTCCCGCTGACCGCCGCCGCGCGCCTGGCCGCCGGGAGCCCGCACTCGCGGTTCCCCGTCTGCCGCGAGTCCCACGACGAGGTGATCGGGTTCGTCCACATCCGCGACCTGCTCGCCCCCGACCCGCCGGAGCAGGACCCTCTGGACCAGGACCCTCTGGAGCAGGACCGGGCGGTCCCAGGCGGGGAGACGGCTCCCCTGAACCGCTCGGTGGGCGAGCTGGTGCGGCCCGTGAAGTTCCTGCCGTCGTCGAAACGGGTCCTGCCGGCGCTGTCGGAGATGCGCCGCGAGGGCTGCCACCTGGCGATCGTCATGGACGAGTACGGCGGCGTCGCCGGGATCGTCACGATGGAGGACCTTTTGGAGGAGCTCATCGGGGACATCCGCGACGAATATGATGTCCAGGACGCGCAGGCGCGGCGGCTGCACGGCGGCGTGGTCGAGGTCGACGGCCTGCTGAACCTCGACGACTTCGCCGCCGAGACCGGCATCAAGCTCCCCGCCGGGCCCTACGAGACGGTCGCCGGCCACATCATGGCGGTGCTGCGCCGCGTGCCCGCCGAGGGCGACTCGGTGGACGCCGGCGGCCACCGTCTCGCGGTGGCCGGGATGGACGGCCGCCGGGTGGCCCGCGTGCGCGTCACGCCGCGGGCGACGCCGCAGGCCGTCACGGCGACGCTCGCCACCCCGTCCGCAACCCCGCGGGCGGGCGCCGGCGACACCGCCGACGGCCCCGCCACGGCCCCCGCCGCCGGTCCCGCGACCAGCGGCGCCACCCGCGGTGGAGCCTTAGGCGATACCTGAGAGAATCGGTCCGTGCACATGCCCGAAGCGTCCAGCCCAGCAGCAGCGCCCGAGACGAGCGGGGCCGTCAGGCCCCGCGTGCTGTCCGGCATCCAGCCCACCGCCGACTCGTTCCACCTCGGCAATTACCTGGGCGCATTGCGGCAGTGGGTCGCGATGCAGGACACGCATGACGCCTTCTACTGCGTGGTCGACCTGCACGCGATCACCGTCGAGCACGACCCGGCGGTGCTGCGCCGCCGGACGAAGGTCGCCGTCGCGCAGCTCCTCGCGATGGGCCTCGACCCGGAGCGCGCCACCGTGTTCGTGCAGAGCCAGGTCCCCGAGCACGCCGAGCTGGCGTGGGTGCTGGGCTGCATCACCGGATTCGGTGAGGCCGGGCGCATGACCCAGTTCAAGGACAAGTCGTCCAAGCAGGGGGCGGGCGGCACCACCGTCGGGCTGTTCACGTACCCGATCTTGCAGGCCGCCGACATCCTGCTCTACACGCCGGAGCCAGGCGAGGGGGAGCGGGCGCTGCGCGTGCCGGTCGGCGAGGACCAGCGGCAGCATCTGGAGCTGACCCGCGTCCTCGCGCAGCGGTTCAACCACCGGTTCGGCGAGACGTTCGTCCCGCCCGAGGCGCACATCCCGCAGGGTGCCGCGAAGATCACCGATCTCCAGGAGCCGGACGCGAAGATGAGCAAGTCGGCGTCCTCCCCGCAGGGGATCATCGATGTGCTGGAGGAGCCGGGCCCGATGCGCAAGAAGATCATGCGCGCGGTCACCGACACCGGCACGGACGTCGTGTACGACGAGGAGAAGAAGGCCGGCGTCACCAACCTGCTGCGGATCTACTCGGCGCTGGACGGCGCGTCCGTCCCCGACCTGGAGCGCCGCTACGCGGGCTCCGGCTACGGGCAGTTCAAGAAGGACCTCGCGCAACTCGTCGTCGACACGTTCACGCCGATCAGGGAACGCACGCAGAAGCTGCTGGACGACGAGGAGCAGCTCGACCGTGTCCTCGCGCAGGGCGCCGAACGCGCGTCCGGGGTCGCCGCGCGGACGATGGAGACCGTCCGCGACCGGGTGGGATTCGTGGGACGTGGTCGCTGACCGCCCACCCCACGACGCCGCCGCGGAGGGCCCCGGGGAGGCGCCCTCCGCACGCGGCGGCGGTCCGGACCGGGCCGCCGGGGTCCGCGCGATCGGCGTCGCCATCCCGATCCCCGACCCGCACGGCGCGCTGCTGCAGGCCAAGCGCGCCTCGTTCGGCGACCCGCTCGCCACCGCGATCCCGACGCACATCACGCTGCTCCCGCCGACCGAGGTGGCCGAGTCCGCGCTCGGCGCCGTCGAGGAGCACCTGCGGGAGATCGCCCGAACCGAGCGGCCGTTCCAGATCAAGCTGCGCGGCAGCGGAACGTTCCGGCCGGTGTCCCCGGTCGTGTTCGTCGCGCTCGCCGAAGGAATCGGCGGCTGCGAACGCGTCCAGGCGAGGGTTCTGTCGGGGCCGCTCGCCCGGCCGCTGCCGTTCCCCTACCACCCGCACGTCACCATCGCCCACCACCTGCCCGACGACGTCATGGACAAGGCGTTCAAGGAGCTCGCCGGCTACAGCGCCGACTTCGACGTGTGGGGCTTCTCCCTCTACGAGCACGGCCTGGACGGCGTCTGGCGCCCCCAACGCGACTTCGTCTTCACCGGAGGCGGCGATTAAACGCAGCGTTTAACACCCGATTACCGTCCGCCGCATCGACTGACCGCCGCTGGGTAGGTTCCGTGCATGCGGCAGGTGATCAACAGGGTGCAGCGGAGAAGCGAGGCCCTGTTCGGCCGCGGCAAGGACCTGCTGCGCGACGCCCGCCGCCGCCAGCCGTGGCTCGACCACCACGCGCGCGCGTTCCAGCGGTACCGGGAGCGGCGCGGCGACCGGCTCGCCGCCGCGCTGACCTGCTACGGCTTCCTGTCGTTCTTCCCGCTGCTGGCGCTGGCGTACTCGCTGCTCGGCTACGTCGTCGGCGTCAGCGCCGAGGCGCGCGACTACTTCGTCCGGGCCGTGAACTCGCTGCTGCCCGGCCTGTCCGACCAGCTCAGGGTCGAGGAGATCGCGCAGTCCAAGACGACCGTCGGGATCATCGGCCTGGTCGCGCTGCTGGTCACCGGGCAGGGCTGGGTGCAGGTCCTGCGCGAGTCGCTGCGCGCCATGTGGGGCAACGAGCCGGGCGGCGGCGGGAACTTCGCCGTCAAGCGGCTGTGGGACGTGGCCGTCCTGGCGTTCCTCGGCGTGGTCCTGATCTGCGGGATGGCGGTGTCGACGGTCACGACGTCGGCGACGCACACCGTCCTCGGCTGGTTCGGGCTGGAGGACGTCACCGGCGCCGGCACCGGGCTGCGGCTGCTGTCGCTCGCCTGCGCGACCGCGTTCAACACCGTGATCTTCCTGGTGCTGTTCACCCGGCTGTCGGGCACCCGGGCGCCCTGGCGGCGGATCATCCGCGGCGCGCTGTTCGGGGCCGTGGGCTTCGAGCTGCTCAAGCAGACCGCGACGCTGCTCATCGCGCGGACGACGGAGAACCCGGTCTACGGCGCGTTCGCCGTCCTGGTCGGGCTGATGGTGTGGATCAACATCGTGTCCCGCTTCACGCTGTTCGTCGCCGCGTGGACGGCCACCCGCCGCGTCGTCCTCACCGCCGACGCCGACAACCCGGAGAAGGCGGAACCACCCGCGTCCGACGAGCTCGACGAATCCGGCAAGCCTGACGAGTCCGGCAAGCCTGCCGCCAAGCCCGCGAGGCCGAGCGCTCAGGACCAGAAGGCGTCGTCGGCGTACTGATCCTCCGCGAGCGTGCGGATCTCGGTGATCTTCCCGTCCTCGATGCGGAACAGGTCCACGGCGCGGCCGTCGAGCACCCGTCCAGGACTGCCCGGACGTTCGGCGTACGTCTGGACGAGCGCCGCGCCGTACTCCTCGTTCGCCATCACCGCGTACGGCTCGGCGCGGAACGTCCCGCCGGACAGCTCGAACAGCCGGACGTAGAAGCCGAGGACCTCCTCCGGCGTCCGGTACTCGCCGCACAGCGGCCCGCGTCCCGGCACGGCGTGCACGACGTTCTCGGCGAGCAGCCCGCGGATGGACGCCATGTCGCCCTTCGCGAAGGCCGTGTAGCCGTCTTTCAGCAGCGTCACGTTCGGATGCTCGCCCGCGCCCGCGCCGTCGCCGAACGCGGACGCACCGAACGCGGACGCACCCGCGGTGGCCGCACCGGCCGCGGAGACGTGCATGTCGGACATGGCCCGCTTCCTCCCGCGGCACCGGCCCGCCGTCTCCTGCGGCGGCGGCGAGGTGACCGGCGCCACCGCGAGCGTAAGCCCGCCGGCGTCACCAGGCCAGGGCCCCGGAACGGCCAGGAGCGAACCTTTACCACCCGCTTCGCTGCCTTTCAGCAGGCCGTTCAGGGTCCGATGTCGTCCGACGCGGCGGTGGACCGGTAGCGCAGGGACTCCAGGCGCCGCCGCCGGCGCAGCACGACGAAGAGGACCGCGATGGCCAGCAGGGCGCCCGCCGTGCCGCCGCCGACGAGCAGCCACACGCGGGTCGTGTCGTCGGACGCGAGCGGGGCGTCCGGCAGCACGCCGTCCTGGGTGCCGTCCTTCCGGACCGTCTTGGGGTTGCCGGGGGCGACGAGCGCGCCGACCGGCTCGGCCTTGCCGCGGGCGGCGAAGCCCCAGTCCAGCAGCTTGGCCGCGATCTCCGACGGCCGCTCGTCCGCCTTCATCAGCGAGATCACGATCGTGTGCCCGCCGCGCCGGGCCTGGGCGACGAACGTCTGCCGGGCGGCGATCGTGTAGCCGTTCTTGCCGCCGAGCATGCCCGTGTAGGCGTCCCGCTCGCCCGGCATCATGTGGTTGTGGGTGTGGATCGGGTACCCGCCGACCTTCTTGCCCTTCTTGCGCTCCTTCTTCGTCGGCGGCGCCGGGAAGTCGAAGTCGATCGCCTGCATGTACCGGCGGTAGGCGGGGTTCTTCATCCCCTCGCGCAGAATCAGCGCCAGGTCGTACGCGGACGTGTGCTGGGTGCGGAGGCTCAGCCCGAGGTCCTTGTCCAGCCCGTTCGGCGACCCGGCGAGCGTGTCGTGGGCGTTGATCCGCTTGGCCTCGGCGTTCATGTCGGCGAGCGTCCTGGACATGCCGCCGTGCGCCTCCGCCAGCGTCACCGACGCGTCGTTGGCCGACATCATCAGCATCGCGTGGAACAGGTCGGAGACCTTGTAGCGCATCTTCGGCGTGAGCCCGACCTTGGTGCCCTCGACGTCGCAGGCCTTCTGCGAGGGCCGGACGACCCGGTTCGGGTCCAGCTTGGGGACGAGCGTCAGCGCCGTCAGCGTCTTGATCGTGCTCGCCGGCAGGTACTGGCCGTGCGGGTCCTTGGCGGCGAGGACGTCGCCGGTGTCGGCGTCCGCGATCAGGTACGAGCCCGCCTTGATCTTCGGCAGCGCGGGCACGCCCGCCGCCTCGTTGAGGACGATCCCGCGCCCGGCGAGCTGCGGCCCGCCGACGGTGTCCTCCGGCGACGTCCCGAACGGTGCCGTCCCGGACGGCGATGTCCCGAGCGGCGCCGTGCGTGCCCCGGCGCGTGGCGAGGCGGCCGTGGCCGGGGCCGCCAGGAAGGCGGGTCCGGCGGCGAGCGACGCGGTGGTCAGCGGTACTGTGATCATCGTCAGGGCCCGGCGGACGCTCGTCCGCCTTCGCCGCTCTGCTCGCAAGCTTCCGACGCTCCTCGATCCCGTGGAAGCGCGATCGCTCCCGACGCGCGTACGCGTGACGCCCATGACTCCCCCGAAGACTAGGCGACGTATCCGGCGAAGGGGTACCCGAACGCGAACACGGCAAGCACGGCACGTACACGACGCCCGGCGCACCGGGGGACGCCACAGTACGTAAGGGACGACCAGTATCGGTGACAGCCTGTGATCGACGGTATTTTGGGTCGGACTGACTAGTTCGATCGGATGGTGCCGTAGACAAGATCAATGACCGAAAGGTAGGGGCTCCGCGTGCCCGCCGACCGTCCGCATGAGTCAATTGATCCGCAAAGGGCATGGACACCCGGCAGGGCGGCTACCGCGGACGCCATCATGGACCGGACACGTGAACACGTGACCTGGACCGGCGTTTGTCCAGGCTTAGGGACCCGCTGGCTTGAATTGCGCCACGTGCCACGCAACGACCTGCAAGGATTGTGGACGGAGGTTGGCCGTGGCCATTGACTTCAACGCATCGAACGGGGCGACGCTCGGCGTCGAGTGGGAGATCCAGCTCGTCGATGCGGAGACGAGGCACCTGCGGCAGGACGCACGCGAGGTGCTCGCCGCGCTGCCGTCGCTCAGCGAGGACGGCGAGAACCCGCGGGTCCGCCACGAGCTGATGGAGTCGACGGTCGAGGTCGTGACCGGAATCTGTCACACCGTCGGGGAGGCCAAGGCCGACCTCGCCGGGACGCTCGCCACGCTCCGCACCGCCGCCGCCGACCGCGACATCGCGCTCGCCTGCACCGGCACCCACCCGATCAGCGACTGGCGGGACGCGATCATGGCGCCGATGCGGCGCTACGCCGAGCTCATCGAGGAGATGCAGTGGCTGGCGCGGCGCATCCAGACGTTCGGCGTTCACGTCCACGTCGGGGTCTCCGACCGTGACAGGGCGATTCCGATCGTCAACGCGCTCTCGTCCTATCTTCCGCATTTCCTGGCGCTGACCGCGTCCAGCCCGTTCTGGAGCGGCAGCGACACCGGTCTGGCGTCCTGCAGGGCGGTCGTGTTCGGCCAGCTGCCGACGGCCGGGCCACCCCATCTGCTAGACGACTGGGCGGCGTTCGAGGATTACATGGACACGCTCTTGCGTTCAGGGACTATCCGGAGCATCAAGGAAGTCTGGTGGGATATCCGTCCGCATCCCGACTTTGGCACCGTCGAGATCAGGATGTTCGACGGCATCCCGACCATGCGCGAGGCCGGCATGGCCGCCGCTCTCTGCCAGAGCCTGGTCACGCTGTTCGAGCAGCAGCTCGACCGCGGCTACACGCTGCCCCGCCCGGCCGCCTGGGTGGTGCGCGACAACAAGTGGCGCGCGACCCGGTACGGGCTCGACGCCAACGTCATCACCGACGACCACGGGAACACCGCGCCGCTCCGCGACGACCTGTACGAGCTGATCAGGGAGCTGGAGCCGGTGGCCGACCGGCTCGGCTGCGCCGAGGAGCTCAAGGTGGTCGGCGAGGTCCTGGAGCACGGCGCCCCGTACGAGCGCCAGCGCGCGATCCGCGCCGACGGCGGGACACTGGAGAACATCGTCGACGCGGCGATCGTCGAACTCGCGGAGGACAGGTTCGTCACACTGGGGGAGGTCGCACATGCCGGCACCTGAGGAACCGGCCGTCCCGGGGAACCCGCCCGGCGCCGCCGTCCCAGGCCGCGATCCGGCCACCGGCCGCGAGACGGACTCCGGCCGCGAAGCGGTTTCGGGTCGCGAAGCGGTTTCCGGAGGTGAGCCCGTCCCCGGACGCGAGCCCGTCCCGGGACGCGAGCCCGTCCCGGGACGCGAGCCCGTCCCGGGACGAGAGCCCGTCCCGGGACGAGAGCCCGTCTCGGGACGCGAGCCGGTTCAAGAGCACGGTCCCATTCCCGGCAGCGCGTCCGAACGCACGACCGGACGCGAGGCCGACTCCGAAGAGAAGAACACGATGACCACCGGGCGGAGTCCCTCCGGCTCCGCTGTCGCGCAGGGGGCGCACATGACACATCCGGGGCCCGGGGTGATGCCCGGCCTTGAACCACCCACCGCCTCGGGGCCAGCGAGCCCCGGGGGCCGCGACGAGGCGGTGCCGCCGTCGGGGACGGCGGCGCGCGACACCGTGTCGGCGGCGGGGAACCAGCCCGGCGGCGAGGACGTCCCGAAGGACGTTCCGAAGGACGTCCAGGGCGAAACCGCCCAGGAAGGAACGGTCCCGGACGAAGCTCTGCAGCAGCAGCCCGTGGCGGGCGAGATCGTCCCGGGCCCCCCGGCCGCGGGCGCCGCGTCCGCGGGGTCGGCCGTGCTCGGCGGCGCGGTGCTCCAGCCGCAGCTCGACGCGTTCCTCGCCGCGCACGAGGACGAGCTGATCGCGTTCCGCCGTGACCTGCACATGCACCCCGAGCTGGGCTACTCCGAGCACCGCACGACCAAGAGGCTCGCCGAGCGGCTGCGCGCGGCGGGCCTGAAGCCGGTGATCCTCCCGAAGGGCACCGGCCTGTTCTGCGACATCGGGCCCACGGACGGCAGCACGGTCGCGCTGCGCGCCGACATCGACGCGCTCCCCCTCCAGGACGAGAAGGCCGACGTCCCGTACCGGTCGACGGTCCCGGGCGTCGCGCACGCGTGCGGCCACGACGTCCACACCGTGATGGTGCTGGGCGCGGGCCTGTTCCTCGCGCAGCAGGCGGAGGCGGGGCTGCTGCCGGGACGGGTCCGGCTGCTGTTCCAGCCCGCCGAGGAGACCCCGGGCGGCGCGCTGGACGTGATGGCCGCAGGCGGCATCGCGGGCGTCGACCGGGCGTTCGCGCTGCACTGCGACCCCCGCATCGAGGTCGGGCAGCTCGGGCTGCGCACCGGCCCGATCACCGCGGCCTGCGACAAGGTGTACGTGAAGGTCACCGGACCCGGCGGGCACACCGCGCGGCCGCACCTGACCGCCGACCTCGTCTACGCCCTCGCCAAGATCGTCACCGAGCTGCCGTCCGCGCTGTCGCGGCGCGTCGACCCGCGCTCCAGCCTGTCGCTGGTGTGGGGACGGGTGTCGGCCGGGTCCGTTGCCAACGCCATCCCCGACGACGGGATCGCGGAGGGGACCGTCCGCTGCCTGGACGACGACGCCTGGCACCGCGCGCCCGAGATGATGAAGGCGCTGCTCCAGTCGGTCGCCGCCGCCTATGACGTGGAGGCGTCCCTGGAGTACGTCCGGGGCGTCCCGCCGACGGTGAACGAGGCGACCAGCGTGCAGATGTTCCGGGACGCCGCCGCGCAGGTCATCGACGAGGACGGCGTGGTCCCCACCCCGCAGAGCCTCGGCGGCGAGGACTTCGGCTGGTACCTGGAGTCGATCCCCGGCGCGCTGGCGAGGCTCGGCGTCCGCACCCCCGGCTCGTCCGGCGAGTACGACCTGCACCGCGGCGACTTCGACGTGGACGAGCGCTGCGTCGCGGTCGGCGTGCGGGTGCTGAGCGCGACCGCGCTGACCGCGTTGTGGGAGGGCGGCCGTCCCGGCGACGCCGAACCGATCGAGGGTGCGGCGCTGGCCTAGCCTCCTCCCCCCTGACCTGCGGCGCTGACCTGTGGCGTTATGCGTACGCCTTGGTAACGGACCTATTGCGAATCAGTGCATGCGGGAAGTTTGACCATATTCGCGAGGTAGCGTCCGATCGATTTCGGTGACCGGTGCGGTCGCCGGACCGTGGGTGGGGAACGGAAGGAGCGCTACCTTGCGCCGTGGACTGAAGATTTCGCTCGTCACCGTGACGGGTGCTGCGCTGACGCTCAGCGCTTCCGCCTGCGGTGGCAAGAAGGCCGACACCGACGACGGCGGGAGCGGGGGCGACAAGAAGACCCTCAAGATCGGCCTCGCCTTCGACATCGGCGGGCGCGGCGACCAGTCGTTCAACGACTCGGCGGCCGCCGGGCTCGACAAGGCCAAGAAGGACCTGAACGTCCAGACCGAGGAGATCTCGGCCAAGCCGGACGAGCCGGACGCCGACAAGGAGTCGCGCCTGCGGCTGATGGCCAACAAGGGCTACAACCCGGTCATCGGGGTGGGCTTCGCCTACACCAACGCGATCGTCAAGGTCGCCAAGGACTTCCCGAACACCAAGTTCCTCGTCGTGGACGCCGACCAGTGCAAGGTCCAGGGCGCCAACGTCAGCGGCGCCTGCTTCGCCGAGGAGCAGGGGTCCTACCTGGTCGGCGCGGCCGCGGCGCTGAAGTCCAAGTCCGGCACGATCGGGTTCATCGGCGGCGTCAACGTGCCGCTGATCGTGAAGTTCTACGCCGGGTACCAGGCCGGGGCGAAGAAGGCCAAGCCTGGCATCAAGATCCTGCCGCCGAAGTACCTGACGCAGCCGCCGAACTTCAACGGCTTCAAGGACACCGGGCTCGGCAACGAGGCCGCGAAGGGCCAGCTCGACCAGGGCGCGGACGTCGTCTACCACGCCGCGGGCGGCGCCGGCATCGGCGTCATCAAGACCGTCGGCGGGGCCAAGAAGTGGGCCATCGGCGTCGACTCCGACCAGTACAACCAGCCCGCCGTCGCCGGGGTGAAGGAGCAGATCCTCACCTCGATGATCAAGCACGTGGACCTCGCCGTGTACGACTTCGTGGAGAGCGTCGCGAAGAACGCCTTCCAGGCGGGCACCAAGCAGTACGACCTGAAGAACGACGGCGTGGGCTACGCCCCGACCGGCGGCCACGTTGACGACATCAAGGCCAAGCTGGACGAGCTGAAGTCCGGCATCGTCAGCGGCACGATCAAGGTCCCGACAAAGGCGTGATCCCACGCCGGGTGCGGGACGCGCCGCGTTTCACAGGGCCGTGACCGCGCACCGGGCGTCACCCGCGGATTCCACGGGTTGACGCCCGGTGCGGCCGTCCGAGGCAGGTCGTCCGAGGCAGGTCGTCCGAGGCAGGAGGAGGGGCACTCGTGCCTGAGCAGGTGCCGGCCGTGCGGCTGACATCGATCACCAAGCGGTTCCCCGGAGTGGTGGCCAACCGCGACATCAACCTCACCATCGAGCGCGGCGAGGTGCACGCGCTGTGCGGTGAGAACGGCGCCGGCAAGTCCACGCTGATGAAGATCCTCTACGGGATGCAGCGGCCGGACGAGGGCACGATCGAGATCGAGGGGGAGCAGGTCTCGTTCCGGACCCCGGCCGACGCGATCGGCCGCGGCATCGGCATGGTCCACCAGCATTTCAAGCTGGCGGACAACCTGACCGTCCTGGAGAACGTGATCCTCGGCGCCGAGCCCCGGCGCCTCGGCGGCATCGACTTCGCGGCCGCCCGCGCCAGGATCGAGGAGATGTCGCGGGCGTACGGGCTGCGCGTCGACCCCGGCGTCCTCGTCGAGACGCTCGGCGTCGGCGAGCGGCAGCGGGTGGAGATCCTCAAGGTGCTGTACCGGGGCGCCCGGGTGCTGATCCTGGACGAGCCGACCGCCGTCCTCGTCCCGCAGGAGGTCGACGAGCTGTTCGGCAACCTGCGGGAGCTGCGCGCCGAGGGCCTGACCGTGCTGTTCATCTCGCACAAGCTGGACGAGGTGCTGGCCGTCGCCGACACGATCTCGGTGATCCGCCGCGGCACGACGGTCGCGACCAGGCTCGTGCCGCGGGAGGTCACGTCGCGGCGGCTGGCGGAGCTGATGGTCGGGTCGGAGCTGCCGACGCCCGAGCTGCGCGAGTCCACGGTCACCGAGGACGTCCAGCTGGACGTCTCGCGCCTGAAGGTGCTCACCCCGCAGGGCCGTCCGGTCGTGGACGACGTGTCGCTGCGCATCCGCCGCGGCGAGATCGTCGGGCTGGCGGGCGTCGAGGGCAACGGGCAGACCGAGCTCATCGAGGCGATCATGGGGATCCGGCATTCCGACGCCGGGACGATCCGCTACGGCGCCGACGACATCACCCACTGGGCGACCCGGAAGCGCCGCGAGGCCGGCATTGCCTACATCCCGGAGGACCGGCACCGGCACGGGCTCGTCCTGGAGGCGACGCTCTGGGAGAACCGCATGCTGGGCCACCAGACGCAGCCGCCGAACGTCCGCGGCCCGTGGGTCGACCGGCGCGGCGCCCGGCGCGACACGACGCGGATCGTCCAGGCGTACGACGTGCGGACGCCCGGGATCGACGTGCCCGCCGCCGCGCTGTCGGGCGGCAACCAGCAGAAGCTGATCGTCGGGCGGGAGATGTCCGGCGAGCCGCACCTGCTGATCGCCGCGCATCCGACCCGCGGCATCGACGTCGGCGCCCAGGCCGCCATCTGGGACCACCTGCGGCAGGCCCGCGCGGCCGGGCTGGCCGTGCTGCTGATCAGCGCCGATCTTGAGGAACTCATCGGTATGTCCGACACCCTGCACGTGATCTTCCGGGGGCGGCTGGTCGCGGAGGTCGATCCGCGGACCGTCACGCCGGAGGATCTCGGCTCCGCGATGACCGGCGCCGGAGCCGGCTCATGAGCGACCCGAAGGACCCGCCCCCGCAGGACGACAAGCCCGGCCCCGACCTGTCCAAGGCGAAGAAGGAGACGGGGCCGCCGGGCGTTCCGGAGCCGGTTCCGGCGTGGAAGGCGATCCTGCGTGGCCTGGGCCCGACCGGCCTGGCGCTGCGGATCGGCGCGCCGGTGCTGGCGCTGCTGATCTCCCTCGCGATCACGATGATCCTGCTGCGGATCACCGGCGCCGACCCGGTCAGCTCCGTGCAGAGCATGATCGACTACGGCACCACCGAGAACTCGATCGTCGACATCGTCAACCGGGCGACCCGCTACTACCTGTCGGCGGTCGCGGTGGCGATCGGGTTCCGGATGGCGCTGCTGAACATCGGCGTGGACGGCCAGTACCGCCTCGCCGCGTTCCTCGCCGCCGTGCTCGGCGGCGCGGTCACCCTCCCGGCCCCGCTCGGCCAGATGCTGGTGATCGTCGCGGCGATGGTGGTCGGCGGGCTGTGGGCGGCGATCGCGGGCGTGTTGAAGGTGACCCGCGGGGTCAGCGAGGTGCTGTCCACGATCATGCTGAACGCGATCGCGACCGGCCTGATCGCGTACCTGCTGAACGACAAGCGGCTCGCCGAGGTCCGGCCGGGCAGCAACAACGTCGCGACCCCGCAGATTCCGGACGACGGGCGCGTCGGCTCCCTGAACGGCTTCCTGTCGTCCGTCGGGCTCGACCTGCCGGGCGAGGTGTACGGGCTGCTGCCGCTCGCGGTCGTCGTCGGGATCGTGTTCTGGGTCGTGATCAACCACACCAGGTTCGGGTTCGACCTGAAGGTGTCGGGGCTGTCCCAGTCGGCGGCGCAGTCCAGCGGCGTCAACGCCCGCCGCATGGTCGTCTACACGATGGTGGCGTCCGGGGTGGTGGCCGGGCTGATCGGGATGCCGGAGCTGCTCGGCGCGTCCTACGAGTACTCGCTGAACTTCCCGGCGGGCCTCGGCTTCACCGGCATCACGGTCGCGCTGCTCGGCCGCAACCATCCGGCGGGCATCGCGCTCGCCGCGCTGCTGTTCGCGTTCCTCGACCAGACCTCCGACGTGCTCCAGGAGGTCGACGTGCCGAAGGAGATCGTCGGGGTGATGCAGGGCGTGGTCGTGCTGACCGTCGTGATCGTGTACGAGCTCGTCCGGCGCTGGGAGATCCGGTTGCAGCAGCGGACCGTCGCCGCCGAGCTGGCGACCGGCCACGATCTGGCCCACGAGGGCACGGGGAGCGCCTCATGAGCACCGCGACCGCACCGGCGGCGGCGCCGAAGAAGGCCGCGAACGGCAGGCGCAGGCTGCGCTGGCCGCACTACCTGCTGATCGCCTCGGGGCTGCTCGTCCTGCTCTCGCTCGTCCGCGTGATCGACGAGGCGAACCCGGTGACGTCCAGCGGGACGGTCAGCGCCTCCCTCCGTCTCGCCGTGCCGATCTTCCTGGCCGGGCTCGGCGGGCTCTGGTCGGAGCGCTCCGGCGTGATCAACATCGGGCTCGAAGGAATGATGATCCTCGGGACCTGGACGGGCGCGTGGGCCGGCTACCAGTGGGGCCCGTGGATCGGCGTCCTCGCGGGCGTCATCGGCGGCGCGCTCGGCGGGCTGCTGCACGCGATCGCGACGGTGTCGTTCGGCGTCGACCACATCGTGTCCGGTGTCGCGATCAACATTCTCGGGCTCGGGCTGACGCAGTTCCTCGCCGGGCTGATCTTCGACAAGGGCGAGGCGAAGGCGCTCGGCGGCGGGCCCCGGCAGTCGCCGCCCGTCGACTCGATACCGACGCTGACGCTGCCGGTGCTGTCCGGCGGGAAGATCGGCGGCTGGCAGAGTCCCGACTGGCTCGGCTCGCTGGAGGGCCGGCACTGGTTCCTGCTGTCCGACCTGGCGGGCATCCTGCGCGGGCTGACCAGCGGGATGTCGCTGCTGACGTTCGTGGTGCTGCTGCTGGTGCCGCTCAGCTTCCTGATCCTGTGGCGGACGCCGTTCGGCCTGCGCATCCGCTCCTGCGGCGAGGACCCGTACGCCGCCGAGTCGCTCGGCGTGCAGGTCTACCGGATGAAGTACGCGGCCGTGATCATCTCCGGCGGGTTCTCCGGCCTGGCGGGCGCGTTCCTGGTCACCGTCGCGGGCAATCTCTACCAGGACGGCCAGACCAACGGCCGCGGCTTCATCGGCCTCGCCGCGATGATCTTCGGTAACTGGCGTCCGGGGGGCCTCATGGCGGGCTCGCTGCTGTTCGGCTACACCGACGCGATGAACGTGCGGGGCGGCGGCGGGGCCGTCCACGCGCTGCTGCTGTTCGTGGCGATCCTGCTCGTCGGCGTGGCGGTGTGGCAGGCGGTGCGCGCGACGCGGCTGCGTCCGGAGGCGGTGACCGATCTCGGCCACCGCGAGGTCCGCAACGCCTACCGGTCCTCGGTGCTGGCGCTGGTCGCGGCCGTCGCGCTGCTGGTCTGGTTCCTGCGGAGCGACGAGGTCGCCGGCGAGCTGGTCTCGTTCACGCCGCATCTGACGACGCTGCTCGTCCTGGCCCTGGCCAGCCAGCGCCTCCGCATGCCCGCCGCGAACGGCCTCCGATACAGACGCGGTGAGGCACGATAAGGCCATGGAGATCGACTGGCCTGCCCTGCGCGATGCCGCGCGGGAGGCGATGAAGCGCGCGTACTGCCCCTATTCCGGCTTCCCGGTCGGCGCCGCCGCGCTGGTGGACGACGGCCGGATCATCACCGGCTGCAACGTCGAGAACGCCGCGTACGGGGTCGCCCTGTGCGCGGAGTGCGGCGTGGTGTCGGCGCTGCACGGCCCCGGCAAGTCGGAGAACCCGCGCCTGGTCGCCGTGGTCGTCGTCGACCGGCACGGCAACACGCTGATGCCGTGCGGACGCTGCCGCCAGCTCCTCTGGGAGCACGGCGGCGCGTCCATCCTGATCGAGACGACCACCGGCATCCTGCCCATGTCGGACGTCCTGCCGGACGCGTTCGGCCCCGACGACCTGATCGAGAGGGCGTGATCCGTTGGACGCCATCGACGTCATCCGCGCCAAGCGGGACGGCGGGACGCTGACCCCCGCCCAGATCGACTGGGCCGTCGACGCCTACACGCGCGGCGCGATCGCCGAGGAGCAGATGGCGGCGCTGGCGATGGCGATCCTGCTGAACGGCATGACCCGCGCCGAGGTCGCCCGCTGGACGGACGCCATGATCCGCTCAGGCGAGCGCATGGACTGGTCGGCGCTGGACCGTCCGACCACCGACAAGCACTCCACCGGCGGCGTCGGCGACAAGATCACCCTGCCGCTGGCGCCGGTGGTGGCGGCGTGCGGGGCCGCCGTCCCGCAACTGTCCGGCCGCGGCCTCGGCCACACCGGCGGGACGCTCGACAAGCTGGAGTCGATCCCCGGCTGGCGGGCGTCGCTGTCGAACGCGGAGATGCTGGACGTCCTGCGCTCCGCGGGCGCGGTGGTCTGCGCCGCGGGCGGCGGCCTGGCCCCCGCCGACCGCAAGCTGTACGCGCTCCGCGACGTGACCGGCACGGTGGAGTCGATCCCGCTGATCGCCTCCTCGATCATGTCGAAGAAGATCGCCGAGGGGACGGGCGCGCTCGTCCTGGACGTCAAGGTCGGCTCCGGCGCGTTCATGAAGACGGTCGGGAACGCCCGCGAGCTGGCCGAGACCATGGTCGCGATCGGCGCCGACAACGGCCTGCGCACCACCGCCCTCCTCACCGCCATGGACCGTCCGCTCGGCAACGCGGTCGGCAACGCCGTCGAGGTCGCGGAGTCGGTCGAGGTGCTGGCCGGGGGAGGCCCGTCCGACGTGGTCGAGCTGACCCTGACCCTGGCCCGCGAGATGCTCGCCGCCGCGGGCCTGACGTCCAAGGACCCGGCCGACGCGTTGAAGGACGGCTCCGCCATGGACGTCTGGCGCCGCATGATCACCGCCCAGGGCGGCGACCCGGACGCGCCGCTCCCTTCGGCCCGCGAGACCCACACCGTCAACGCTCCGTCCTCGGGCGTCCTGACCAGCCTGGACGCGTACGGCGTCGGCGTGGCCGCGTGGCGTCTCGGCGCGGGCCGGGCCCGCAAGGAGGACCCGGTCTCGTTCGCCGCGGGCATCACCTGCCACGCCAAGCCGGGCGACACGGTGTCCGAGGGCCAGCCGCTCCTGACCCTCCACACCGACGACGAGTCCCGCCTGCCCCGCGCCCTGGAATCCCTGGACGGCGCCTACGAGATCACCGTGGGCGGCACCCCGTCCCTCCACCCTCTGGTCATCGACCGGATCGCCTAGCCGCTCAGTGCAGGCCGCGCTTGCCGGGCGTCCAGAACGGCTTCACCTTGATCGACGTGCGCGGCCACCCGCGTTCGCGCACCAGGTGGTCGCGGACCATCTGGCACGTCCGCGCCTCCCCGGCCACATAGGCGACGCCCGGCTCCTCGGGGAGGTCGAGCCGTGACACCGCGTCGAGCGTGACGGTCGACGACGTCGCGGGCGAGCCCTCCCGGTGCACGCGGCGCAGCGTGTGCGGGCCGGGCAGCGGCGGGTCGAGCTCGGGCGTCTCGCTCTCCAGCACGCCGTAGACGTGCGCGGACGCGTCCAGCTCCCGCAGCATCGGCCCGAACGCGACGGACGCGGTCTCCTCCCCGACGAACACGTGGTAGTCCGCGTCCCGGACGGAGAAGTCCCCCTGGGGCCACCAGAACGTCACCGTGTCGCCCGCCTTCACCGCCCGCGCCCACCGGAGCCCGATGCCGTCGCCGTCGTAGAGGTGCGCGCGGAGCTCCAGTTCCCGCGCGTCCCGGTCGAACTCCCAGATCGTGTAGCTGCGCAGCGTCTCCAGGGGCCGCAGCAGCCCGTACATCGAGAGCGGGTCGTTGATCTGGATCCGGACGTGCTGGCCGGGCGTGTAGCGGTACTCGATCGGCGCCTCGGCGGCGAGCCTGATGCGCTTCATCGTCGGTGTGACGTCCCCGACGCCGGTGACCTTCGCCTCCATCGCGTACTTGCCGACCAGCCGGTTCAGCGGGTTACGGGCCATGGCTCCTTACTCCTTCTAGATTCTTTTAGAGGTATTAAGGAAACATAGAAGCCCTAGACTGTCAACGCCCATCGACGACCCGGGGAGGACGCCCATGCCATCCAGCCGCCGCGACCGGCTCCGGCAGGAGACCCTGGCGGAGATCCGCGAGGCGGCGCGCACGCTGCTGACCACGCGGGGCCCCGCCGCCGTGACGATCAACGCCGTCGCGCGGGAGGTCGGGATGAGCGGGCCCGCCCTCTACCACTACTTCTCCGGGCACGACGACCTCGTCCAGGCCGTGACCGCCGACTTCTTCGCCGAACTGGCCGCCGAGATGCGCGCCGCCCGGGACGCCCGCGCCCGCACCGGCGGGTCGATCTCGGCTCGCCTCCTCGCGGCCTGCCGCGCCATGCGCGGCTGGGCGATCGCGCACCCCGCCGAGTTCGGCTGGATCTTCACCAGCCCCGTCCCCGCCGCGGTCACCCGCAGTCCCGACTCCGCCCGCAACCTCGCCGGACGCGACTTCGAACGCGTCTTCCAGGAGGAGATCGCGACGCTGTGGGAGACGAACCCGTTCCCCGTCCCGGACGACGTGCCGCCCGCCGTGCGCGAACAACTGCGCGTCTACGTCGACCGGCTGGGCGTCAAAGTGCCGGTCGAAGTCGTCTATGTGACGACGTCCTGCTGGATCAGGCTCTACGGGCTCCTGTGCATGGAGGTCCTGAACCAGCTCGACTACATCTACACCGACGTGGAACCCATTTACGAGGAATGCCTCCAGGAGATGGCCGGAATGCTCGGCCTCGACTACGAACCGCCACCGGCCTGACCGGCCGCTTTGTTAACAATCACCGTTGACGCAGGTCCGCGCCGCTCTGGAAAGCTGAGCAGGTTTCTTTCAGTGATCAGGGAGCGGATTTGAGACCCTCACTCCTGCCCGTCGCGGCACTCGCGGGCATGGCGACCCTGGTGGCCGCCACCGTGCCCGCCTACGCCGAGACGGCACGTCCTCACATCGTCGTGAAAGACGGCAAGACCCAGCCGACGTTCTCCTACAAGGACGCCATTCGCGAGAAGGTTTTCGTCGAGACCAAGGTGGACAGCGACGGGGACGGAAAACGCGACCGCGTGTCCGTGTACGTCACCCGTCCTAAGGAGACGAACGGCGGCCTCAAGGTCGCCTCCATCATCGAGGGCAGCCCCTATTACGGCGGCCTGCACGACACGCCTTACCACCCGGCGGACGTCACCGACTATCCGCGCCTCGCACCGTGGACGCCCCCGTCCGGCCCGCCCGGCGCGCCGAACTACGCGTTCCCCTATTACGACAACTATTTCGTCTCCCGCGGCTACGCCGTCCTCGCCGCCGACACCCTCGGCACCGGCGACTCCGACGGCTGCCCAACCGCCGTCGGCCCGAACGAGGCCCAGGGCATGAAATCCGTCGTCGAATGGCTCACCGGCGACGCCGTCGCCTACGACGCGAACGGCGACAAGGTCGACGCGAACTGGTCGACCGGCAATGCGGCCATGGCGGGCAAGTCCTATGACGGCACCCTGCCCCTCGCCGCCGCAGCGACCCGCGTCCGCGGCCTCAAGACCGTCGTGTCCATTTCCGGCGTCTCCAACTGGTACGACGAATACCGCGCCAACGGCGGCGTCGTCGCCCCCGACGGCTTCGCGGGCGAGGACCTCGACCTGCACGCCAAGGTCGTCCTCTCCCGCAAGAACCCGGCCGTCTGCGCGCCCGTCATGCGCGACCTCGAAAAGAAGATGGACCGCGTCACCGGCGACTACAACCGCACCTGGGACGACCGGAACTTCGCCAAGAGCGCCCCGCATTTCCGCGCCAGCGTCTTCATGACCGGCGGCCTCGCCGACTGGAACGTCAAGCCGCTCCAGATGTCCCTTCTCTGGGACGGCCTGAAGAAGGCAGGCGTGCACCGCAAACTCTGGATTCACCAGGCCGCCCATGACGAGCCCCTGGACGTCCGCCAGACCAAATGGCTCGACGCCCTGAACCTCTGGTTCGCGCACGAGCTTTACGACGTCCGCAACGACATCATGCGCCAGCCCCGCGTCGACCTCGAACGCACTCCGGGCAATTGGGAAACGCACCGCGACTGGCCGGCCCCCTCCGCGCGTCCCGTCCACCTGGGCCTGAACTCCGACGGCCTAGGAAAGCCCGGCCACGGCACTCACCACCTCGTGGACGACCCGTCCCGCAAGGCCGAAGACCTGGCCGCCGCCCCCGACAAGTCAGACCCCAACCGCCTGATCTACCTCACCCCCGAACTCAAGCAATCAATGAAGCTAAGCGGCACGGCCCAAATCAAGCTCCGCGCCGCCATCAACGGGAAATCGCCCTACCTGTCGGCCATCCTGGTCGACTACGGCACCGACGAGCGCGTCTCCGGCTACGTCCGGACGTCCGACACCTGGTGCTACGGCGACTCGATCCCCGGTAACGAGGGCTGCCGCGCCGTCCGCAAATACATCACCGCTGTCACCCCGTTCAAAATCGTGACCCGCGGCTGGACGGACGTCCGCAACCGCCAATCCATCTGGCACAGCACCCCGGTCAAGCCCGGCAAGGAATACACGTTCTCCTGGCCGATGCAGCCCTACGACTACGTCTTCAAGAAGGGCCACCGCATCGGCCTGATGATCCTCGCCACCGACCACGCCTACACCCTCCGCTACCCCGCAGGCACAAAGGTCGACGTCGACCTACGCGAAAGCACCCTCACCCTCCCTCTAACCCACTGACCCCCAAGGACGGCCCCGCCAAACAGCGGGGCCGTCCCCTTTTTCGCCTACTCCCGGCACGGTTCGACCAACTCCCGCACGAGAGCGCCAACGGCCCCCTCGACATTCCGCACCGGCGCGATGGGCCGCCCGTCACTCCACGTGAACCACCACGCGCCCCGCACGTAGTCACACCCGACCTCCACCAGCCGCGACCCACCGACCCGGACGACGCTCACCCACGTCACCCCGCGCTGCTCGACCAGCCCGCAGGCCAGCTCCTGCCGCTCGTCCACCGCGTCCCGCAGCGCCTTCAGCTGCACGAGCCGCTCGTTCCGCCGCCCGGACAGGACGCCGGTCACCGCATGCTTCCCCGCACTCATGACTCTCACCTCACTCGCCTTGGGGTGGAGCGACGCGGCCGGTGGGCTCGGGGGGATGCGCACCGGCCGCGCCGCGCTTGAGGACGATGACGCACCCGCCACCGTCGTGATCAAAGGCTCCTGACCTGGGCCCTGTCCGCCTGCCCGAGCAGCGCCTCACGCAGCAGCGGCGCCGTCGGGACCATCACCGTCGGCTCGACCCCGACCGCGGGATCATGCAGGCTGGCGACCCATTCGCCGAGCCGACCGTCCCGCTTCACGGCCCGCCAGATCCGCCACCCGCCGAAGTCGGCCCGCAGCCGCTCCAGCTCCCGCTCGTCCCGCCCTCGCGCGTCCATTCGGAATCCCCTGGTTGCTCGCCTTGACCAATTCCGTGTGACCACCCTCACACGCTCGACTACACTCAGCTATGGCCCCAACACACCCCAGAGCACCCCCCAAGACGGCAGGGACAACCCTCATGACGAGCGACGAGGACAACTACACCCGGGCTCCACTTCTACGAACCTTCGGCGCGGTCCTCCGCGGTCCTCCGCGGTCCTCCGCGGTCCTCCGCGGTTTCCGCGAGGACGCTGGCCTCTCACGCCGTCAACTCGCGGACGCTCTCGGCTGCAGGCCAGGGTGGATCGAAAAGCTGGAGACCGCTCAGAAACCGCCGTCGGAGGCCACCGCTGACGACCTGGACGTGTACTTCAGGACGCCGAAGCGAATGTTCTGGAGGATGTGGCGCGAGATCAAACGAGAGGGCAAACACCTCGCCGCCCCACCCGGATTCGAGGAATACACCGAATTCGAGGTGGAGGCCGTCACCATACGCTCCTACGAAGCCCAAGTAATTCCGGGAATGCTCCAGACCCCTGCTTACGCTCGCGCGGTATTAAGCTCAGGGCTCCCCGTCGATGCGCTTGAGGAGCGCTTTACATCGCGAATGGAACGGCAGGAGCTTCTCACGCGAGAGAACGCGCCTCGCATGTGGTTCGTCCTCGACGAGGCCGTCCTACGCCGCGGCGTCGGCGGCCCGGCCGTGATGGCGGAGCAGTTGTTGCACCTGGTAGATACAGCTACCTCAAATCCCCGAGTGGAAGTCCGAGTGCTTCCGTTTTCATCCGTCACCTACGCCGCCCTTGACGGGGCCTTTGTCGTGCTGAGCCTCCCCAGAGGCGTGGATATCGCCTACCACGAGGGTCCGGAAATCAGTCAGGTGATGGAGGAGGGCACGAAGGTTGCCGAGTACAGAGTACGCTTCGACCTGGTGATGGGAGAGTCGTTCCGAACCGAGGACTCCCTCAAGATGATCAACGAGATTATGGAGGAGTACACGTGAGCACCTCCAGCCTTTCGGAGCTCCGGTGGCGCAAGAGCAGTCGCAGCAGTGGTCAGGGTGGTAACTGCGTGGAGGTCGCGGAGTTGGCGGCCGTAGTCGCGATGCGCGACTCGAAGGACCCAGACGGACCCAAGTTGGCGCTCGGTCGTGCGGCCTGGCGTGCGTTCGCCGACCAGGTGAAGGCGAACGAGTTCGACCTGGAACGCTAGCCATGAGATCGGCGGACGTTCGCTGGCGCAAGAGCAGTCGCAGTGGTGGCCAGGGTGGCAACTGCGTCGAGGTCGCGGGCATGGCTAGTGCGGTCGCGGTGAGAGACTCCAAGGACCCGGACGGCCCGAGGTTGGCGTTCGGCATGACCGAGTGGCGGATATTCACTCACCGTGTGAAGTCCAGCGACCTTAACTCGCGGAAATAGCCATGAGCACCTCGGACGTCCAGTGGCGTAAGAGTGACCACAGCAGCGGCCAGGGCGGTCAATGCGTCGAGGTCGCAGGCCTTATTGATGCAGTTGCGGTGCGTGATTCCAAGGACCCGAGTGGTCCCAGGCTGGCGTTCGGCGCGGTGGCCTGGCGGGCGTTCGCTCGTCGTGTGAAGTCGAACGAGTTCGACCTGGAGGGTTAGCCGTGAGAGCACAGGACGCTCACTGGCGGAAGAGCAGCCACAGTAGTGGTCAGGGCGGCGAGTGTGTGGAGGTGGCGGACCTCGCTCCCTCGGTCGCGGTTCGTGACTCCAAGGATCCGCACGGCCCCAAACTCGCGTTCACCGCCGCGGAGTGGCGGACGTTCACCCACCGCGTGAAGACCAGCGAGTTCGACCTGGAGAATTAGCCGTGAGCGCACGAAACGTTCGCTGGCGCAAGAGCAGCCGCAGCGATCAGCATGGCGGCGAGTGTGTAGAGGTCGCGGACCTTGTTGTCACGGTTGGGGTGCGTGACTCGAAGGGCCCGGACGGGCCCAGGCTTGCGTTCGGTCGTGTGGCGTGGCGGGTGTTCGCTGACCGGGTTAAGGCGGACCAGCACGGCATGCCATAAGACGGCATCCGGGAACATCTGCGTGCGGGGGCGAGGGAGCCAAATGTCGGTCTGTGCGGACGGAATTGGGCTCCCTCGCCACCGCTTTCTAGCGGTCGACACCACGCTTTGGATCGTGCGGGTGCTCCCCGGAGACGGCTAGTCCCAGTTGATGGCCAGCTGGTTCAGCAGCTGGCCGTTCTCGTAGACGGACATGACGGCGTTCACACCCGCGCCATTGGGCGACGGCGTGAAGTCGAGGGCCTGCCATTGCTCCCCGGCGGCGACATCGGTCTCCGAGACCACCTTGCGCCCGGTCACGTAGTCGATCGTGACCTTCACACGGCGGTCCTCGGCGCACTGGACGGACCAGATGGCGGCGGCGTGGGTCCCCAGGTCGTTGGTCGTGACCTCGTCCGCGCTCAACGCGGCCTCGCACGCCAGGGCCGACGGGGCGGGGGCGGCCAGCGCCGGGGCGGCCGCCGGTCCCACGACCGTGGCGGTGGCCAAGGCCGCTCCTGCCAGGATTCTCGTACGCATGACAATCTCCTTTGTTCCGGTTGGATTGGTCGCATCGGGACGGACAGCCTGGGGTCAGGCCGCGGAGATCACGCTGTCGATCCACTCGTGCTGGACGGTCACATCGGTGTAGATGCCTTTACCGGTGCTGCAGTCGGGCAGTTGGGGAGAGGGCTTGCCGGGGTCGTACGGCAGCGCCTCGACCCGGCTGAACGCGCCGATGAGCCGCCACCCGGCGGGGGTGCCGCGAAGTAGCGGGCCACCGGAGTCGCCGAAGCAGGGGCCGGTCTTGGTGTCCGGGTTGCCGGTGCACACCTCGTAGGCCGGGTCGATGGGGGTGGGCACGTTCACGCAGGCCGCGGGTTCGAGGATCGCCGAGTCGAGCTGCTGCAGGATCTCGGGGGAGTCGGGGCAGGTGATGTTGGGCGCGATCGCGGCGCATCCCCACCCCAGGAGCCGGGTGGGGGTCCCGGTGGGCTGCCGCGCGTCCAGGGGGATCGGCTCGTTCGTGACCGGCTGGTCGAGCTGGACCAGTGCCACGTCGAAGTGGTCCGGGTCGCGGTCGGGATGCAGGACGATCCGGGTGACGCCCCGGACGGTGCCGCCTTCGCTCTTCCGAAGGCTTCCGACGCGGACCTGGAGGTTTCCGGGCTGATCCTTCTCCACGCAATGGGCGGCGGTGACCAACCATCGATCGTTGAGCAGGCTGCCACCGCAGAAGTGCTGACCCTGGCCCCTCTGCAAGGACACCATGAACGAGTACGGTTCGGTCGCGTCCTCACCACCGATGATCATCGTGGTGGGATCGCCCGGTCCGGGCGGGGTGGGCGCGGCCAGCGCGGCCGGCGGGGCCAGGCCGAGGCAGACCAGCGCCACAGCCGACGCGAGCAGGGCTAAATGACGTTTGCGCACGGTGCATGTCCTTCCTGTGGGTGCGGTAGTGCGGTTCGAGACGAGCCGGTGTGCTCGACGACCAGTCCAGTCCTCGCACTGAAGATCATTCGTTGGTGATCTTGCGGCCAAGGCTAGAAGCCGCCCGGCATGACGGACCATCCGGCCAGCTACCCGTCCCCGGTAGAGGACTCACTACCGAGCAGGCTCCGCCCGGCTCGTCCGCACCCGCGCCCGGCAACGACAAGGCGCCCGTCAGGCGAGTGGGCTGAACGGCCACTCGGTGCGGCGGACGTCCGGCGGCGCAGGAGCAGCCGGAGCGTGGTGTTGGCCACCGCGCGAAGTCCGACGCCACCGCAACTGCGCAAGCACCGGATATGGGTGCCGTAATCGAGCCTAGAAACGAATGGGTGGAGTTCTTTCGGAAAAGTTCATATTGGGCCGTCCTTAAGCCGGTAGATCTTGGCTTGGAGGTGATGGCGGCATAGGCTCGATGTGATCGAGTTCGTCGCGGGAGGCCGAAAGGTGGCAGAGGACCGGAGTGCGACGACAAGACGCGCCATGAGCCCCAGGCTCAAGGACCGCTTGTTCGACATGTCCATCGCCGGGGCGGCCTTTCTCTTCGTGTTCAGCTTCATCGGCCTACTGGTCGCCGTCGTCTGTGTTCGGGTCATCGACATGGTTCACAACGACCAGACGAGGTCATTCAACCCGGCTTGGGTGACAGCCGGCGCCCGGCCCGGGCAAGCCACCGCGCCGGGATCGGACAACCGCCTCGTGAAGGCCAGCTCGGCACTGACGTACCGGCTGTCCGTCGGGCGGCCGATCACGTCCACCTTCACTCTCCCGCGCCTGAGGGACAGGTTGCTGGACCGGGTTTTTTGGCAAGACACTATTTACTACTTCGACGGCTATATCGACTTCGAGCCGACCGGGCTCTGCGCCCCCGGCAGTCGGGTCCAATGGCGACTGGGTGAAACCAGCGGCCGTTTTCCGTTCACCCACGAGGAATTCATTGGTCACATAGAAATTCCTTCCGACACCGTCACGTTGACCGCACGGCTCGATGCTCCCGCGTCCTGTGGTGGGACACTGCGCCTCATCGCCGCCCGCGTGTACAACTGGAGCGACCCCTTCTTGTTTCCGGAGGTCAGGACCGAGGAGAAATAGCACCGCCATATGATGGCGAACGATTCGATATGGGCGTGCGGACGTGGTTGGGGACCGTTAGGGAGTCATTAGCAGGATTCCCCGGGTCGGCGTCGCGGGACTCCGGGGATTTGGACGGTCCCGAGCACGCGTTCGGTCGTGTGGCCTGGCGTGTGTTCGCCTACGAGGTGAACTCGCTAGCCGATCCAGGGACCGGTCCCGGGGTGGCCTGGCTACAGTCCGGCAGATGAATGACGTGCAGAATCATGAACCGGCTGATTTCCTTGAGCGGGTGGTGACACGGCTGGTCACCCCGATCGGGTGCGTGCTTGTTCTGCTGATCCTCCTGTTCGTGCCCTGCGTCACCGCCAGCACGAGATCGGCTGATCCGAGGTTGAAGCGGATCTTCGATGAATCGTTCACCGGATGGAACATCGCCACTGACGCGGACCTGTTCTCCGTGGCGGTCCGCATTCTCACGGTCACCCTGTTCGTCGCCCTGGTGGTCGGTGCGGGTACCGCCTTGGTGCGTAATCCACGGAAGCGAAGCCTCGCCGCCGCCGTGACAACGGCAGTATCCGGCGGACTTCTGGTGGCGACCGGGCTGTGGGCTTCGCATTGGCGGGACGCAAAACGAGATGAGTTCATGTCGATCCTTACGTCGACTTTGCCGCCGGTCGAGCGTGCGAAGTTCTTCGACCAGATCGGAAGCGAGGTCGGAGTCGGTCTCGGGTTCTGGCTGGGGCTGGCCGGGCTCGGCGTGATCATCGCGTTCAATGTCTACCTGGTGCTGCGGGGCCGACGGCGTCCTGCCGATGCCGTTCGCTGAGTGGCTCGGAGGCGACGCCGAGGCCTGAACGCACTCCCTGGCCGAATTCCCCGGTCGGCGCCTAATGGTGGTCGCGGGTTCTCAGGCTTGGACGAGTTGTGCGGCGTGTTCGGCTTCGTCGGCGTGGACGGCGCTCGGCTGAGTGGTCAAGAGTCGCCAGTGCGTGGTCACGCCGTCCGGGCCCGTGAGGAGGGACGCGGACAGGGCCTGTTCGATGCGGCTGCGGACGTCGGCTTCGGCAGCGGGTTCGCTGGCGAACAGCACCCGTAGCCGCACCCGAGTGCCGGAACGGCGTGCGTCGGTGTGGTGGGGAGCCAGTGGGCAGGGCGTTCGGTGCTCCCAGTGTCCGCACAATGCGACCGTGATGGCCGCGCCCGGTGCCCGGACGTCCCCGCCGGGGTCCATGGTGACGACCGCCTCGTGGGCGAATGCTTGACGCACGGAATTCAGTATCAGGCGCAGAGGTCCTGCCGATCAAGCCGGCTGATGTGAACTGTTCTCCAGCCTGCGGTCAGCCGCGGAAGCTCAGGTGATGGGGCAGCGTTTCCAGGCGAATTCGTAGACCTCTTTTCCGTCCATGTCCATGTAGCTGGGCTTGGACGGGTCGGACGTGCCCGGGTCGACGCGCAGTTCGGTGGAGATGTTGAAGTTGCGCTGCTCGCCGCACGGGCTGTAGATCGGGTCTTCGTCGGGAATGACGAGCCGCCAGGGGCCGGAGAAGGGGCCCTTGAGCGTCTTGGTCCTCGGCTGCGGTTTCGGCATGCCCTGGAGGTAGGCCGATGTCGTCATGATGCCCGTGGCGCCGGGCTCCAGGTGCGCGGTGCCGTTGTATTCGACCGCCCGGATGGCGTAGGTGTGGCCTTGCGGAACGTGGATCTTCATAGCGACCTGGCATGCCTTCCGGGCGTCCGCCGGGTTCGAGACGCCGCCCGCCTCGGCGCGCATGCCGCTCCGTGTAATGGTGAAGGCGCTGAAGTCCTCCGAAAGGGCGACCGCCACCGTCCCGGCCGGGCAGCCTGCCCCGTTGACGGTCACTATCTCGATGATTATCCCCTTGGGCGGAGGATCGGCGACCGCGGCGGGGGAGGTCAAGGCGGGCAGGGCGATTGTCGCGCCTATCGCCGCGAGCACTGCGCGTCCGGTATTCATCATGGTCAGCCTTCCAGGTCGGGCGCGAGCGAAAGCCGTGCCTGCGGTTCGGCACGGCCGCAGTGATCCCGGCTTGGCCCGAGATTCCTCCCGTCAGGCTAATTCTGTGTCTGGAACAGAGTCAATGTTGATTGATATTCTATTCTCTTTCACATTTAACGCGCTGCGGGCCGTTCTCCCGTGCAGCGTATAGGGGACGCAGCCGGTGTCGTTGTGGCCGAGCCTGGCGGTGATGGTCCATGCCGGACGATTCTCCGGAAAGGACTCCTCAATTTTTCCGCTTCTTCCGGCGTAACCCCCGCCGCCGAGCATGGACGTGCCGGACGGGCAGCCTGAGCCCCGGGCTTGATGTCAGGTCGTGGGGGCGGGGAGGTGGCGGATGCGGACGAGGTTGCGGATTGTGGTCCCGGCTTGCTCGTCGGTGTACTCGGCGGCCGTGACGTAGCCGTGTTCGTCGTAGATGCGTCCGAGTTCCGGGCTGTCCGCCCAGTGATCCAAGGCCAGGGCGGGGGCGTGATGCGTCCTGGCGAGGTGCTCGGCGTGGGCGAGCAGAGCCGAGCCCACCCCGCGGCCGTCAGGGCCGCGGTCGGTCATCACGGTGTAGATGAACAGCGAGCCGTCGGGGACCGTGCCGGCGGGGATGCGCGGCGGGATCATGGGCGCGGCGGCCAGGAGCCCGACGCAGGTGGACTCTCGTTCGGCGATGGTGACGACGCCTTGGGAGGTCCAGTCGGCGACCCGGTCGGGGAAGCCCGGCTTCTGTGAGAAGGGCACCGTCCCCCACTGCTGGGGCCTGCCTTGAGCCACCAGCCACTTGAGGACGGAGTCCATGAGCGACAGCAGGGCCGGGACGTCGGGCGTCGTCGCCTGTCGAAGGTGCAGCGGATGTTCTGGCACAGCGGCCTCCCTGGACGGTTAAGCTCTCGGCATGGCCGCATTGATTTAACTTTCTAAGGATTAGATTGTCAAAGGAAGCGAGGGTCGGCGCCATCGCCCGGGCGGTTCAGGAGCTCCAGGACGCCACCGATCAGATCGATGAACTGGCCGCTCGGCGGCTGGGGATCAACCGCACCGACCTGCGGTGCCTGAGCCGGTTGACCGCCCGCGGCTCGTTGACCGCCAGCGAGCTGGCGGCCGCCGCCGGGCTGACCGGCGGCGCGGCCACCACCGCCATCGACAGGCTGGAGCGGGCCGGGCTGGCCCGCCGTATCCGCGACGAGTCAGACCGGCGACGCGTCCTGGTCCATCTGACCGACCGGGCACATGAGGTCGGCGAGCAGATCTGGGGGCCGATCGTGACCGACGCCTCGGCTGAACTGCACCGGTTCACCACCGCCGAACTGGACGTCATCGAGAGGTTCCTGCACCGGGCGCTGGACAACCAGACCCGCCACGCGGACCGCCTCCGTTCCCAGGGCCCACACCGATGAACCCGAACCAGGGCTCAAGCTCAGGTGGCGGGGCAGCGTTTCCAGGCGAAATGGTAGATCCCTTTTCCGTCCATGGTCATGTGGCTGGGCTTGGACGGGTCGGAGGTACCGAGGTCGACGCGCACGTCGGCGGAGATGTTGAGGTTGCGCTGCTCGCCGCACGGGCTGTAGATCGGGTTTTCGTCGAGAAAGGTAACCCGCCAGGGGTGGGAGAACGGGCCCTTGAGCGTTTGGGTCATGTGCCGTAGGTCCGGCTGACCCTGGAAGTAGGTCAATGCTGTCACAGTGCCTGAGGCGCCGGGCTCCAGGTGCGCGGTGCCGCTGTATTCGGACGACCTGATGGCGTAGGAGTGGCCCTGTGGAACGTGGACCCTCAGGTTGACCTGGCAGCCCTTCAGGTCGTCCGTCGGGCCCGCGGCGCCGCCCGCGTCGGCGCGCATGTCGCTCCGTGTAATGGTGAGGGTGCTGAGGTCCTCCGAAAAGGCGACCGCCGCCGTCCCCTTCCGGCAGCCTGTCCCGTTGACGGTCGCTATTTCGATGGTCACCCCGCCGGGCGGGGGATCGGCGATCGCGGCGGTGGAGGTCAGGACGGGCAGGACAATTGTCGCGCCTACGGCCGCGAGCATTGTGCGTCCGGTCTTCATCATGGGCAGCCTTCCAGGACGGGCGGAGGGTGAATGCCGTGCCTGCGATTCGGCACTGCTGCGGTGATCCTGGCGGGCCTGAGAATCCTTCGTCAGAGTAATTCCGAGTCAGCAAGAGCGTCAATGTGAATTTGACGTTCTATTCTTTTTCACATTTGACGTGGCGCGCCGCCGGACGGGGTGAGGGGTGGGCGGGCCGTCGGAGGTCAACGCGAGCCTGCGCCTTGAGGTGGGGCGAGGGCCTCGGCGGCCGTGGTCAGGAAGGGCTTGTATCTCGTCCGGCCTCCAGGGAGAGTTCTCACGCCTACGCCCAGACATATGTCGTTTACGGCAGCGGATTCACCACCTATCAGGTGGTACATAATTGGATCGACACCAGGACGACCGCCGGAACCCAGATATGTCACCGCCTCCTCCCGGCCGGAATGTCGATACTCGGCGGCGGCGGCGCTGGAAGAAGCGGCAAGAGGAATCCTTCCCGGAGAACCGTCCAAGGTGGACCATCACCGCCAGGGTCTCGCCTGGCCGTTGGCCGTCGGCGTCGGCCGACGGCCGTCAGTCGACCAGGAGGACGAGCTTTCCGCGCGGGTGGCCCCGCTCGCTCGTCCGGTGGGCCTCGGCGACCTCGGTGAGCGGGAAGGTTCGCGCGACCGGGAGTGAGAAGCGTCCTGACTCGATCAGGGCCCCGATCTCGCCGAGCGCGTGGAGCGCGCGTCCGCCGTCGCCGCTGCTGAACCTCACCCCGTGCTCCTGGGCGCCGCCGAAGTCGGCGACCGTGACGACGTGCTCCGCGCCCCCGGCGAGGTCGATGAGCTCGGGAAGGACCCCGCTTCCGGCGACGTCGAGCGCGACGTCGACGCCGTCGGGCGCGAGGGCGCGAACCCGTTCGGTGAGGCCCTCGCCGTAGGCGACGGGCTCGGCGCCCAGCGAGCGAAGGTAGTCGTGGTTGGACGGGCTGGCGGTGCCTATCACGAGCGTGCCGCGGACGACGGCGAGTTGGACCGCGGCGCTGCCGACGCTCCCGGATGCGCCGTTGATGAGCAGCGTGCCGCCGCTCCCGACTCCGAGCTGGTCGAGCGAGCGCGTGGCCGTCTCGACGGCGGCCGGAAGCGCGGCCGCGCCGGGGAAGTCCACTGACGGCGGAATCGGCGCATAGTGGGACAGCACCGCCAGTTCCGCCTGGGCCGCCCCCTCGGCGGAGAAGCCGAACACTCGATCGCCGACGGCGACGTCCGCGACGCCCTGGCCGAGCTGGTCGACGACGCCCGCCGCCTCGTGGCCCAACGTCTGCGGGAGTTCCCCGTCCATCAGGCCCTGGCGTTTCTTCCAGTCGCTGGGGTTGACGCCGGCCGCGCGCACCGCGATCCGGACCTCGCCGGGACCCGGACGCGGATCGGGCAGCTCCACGATCTCAAGGACGCCCGGGCCCCCGAACCGGCTGAAACGGACCGCCTTCATCGTGCGCTCCTTGCGTCGTCCTCGCCGCGCGGGCAGGTTCTCCATGCGAAGTGGTAGGTGGTGCCGAGGCCGGCGTGCATGTCCAGGACGTTCGTCTTGGTCCGGTCGGACGCGGTGAGACGCAACTCGGTGGACACGCTGAGGTTCTGCTCCTCGCCGCAGGGTTTATAGACGAGCCGCGAAGGGCCGACCGTTTCGGTGACCTGCCAGCCATCGGACAAGGGGCCCTTGAACGAGTCGTACGTCGGTGTGTGGCCTGGGAATCCCGCGAAATAATGCGACGCCCGGAGAACGCCCGTCGTCCCGGGTTCCAGGCGGGCCGACCCGCGATGGTCGACGCGCATCACCGCGTACGTGACGCCCGCCGAGGGGATGATCCGCAGGTTGAGCTGGCAGTTCTTCCGGATGTCGGTCGGCAGGGCGTCGCCGCCGATCCTCGCCGAGTAGCCGCTGTGTCGGACGGTGAAGCCGGTGGGCTCGGGGGTGATCGTCACGGTTTCGGGCCGGCAGCCCGAACCGCCCATGACCGCGACCTCGATCGTGGGCGTGGCGCCGTGCGGCGTATCCGCGGGCGCGGGCGGGTCCGCGGGCGCGGGCGGAGCCGGGGACGAGGGTGGGGCCGCGGGCGCGGGCGAGGCCGCGGACGCGGGCGGGGTCGTCAGGACGGGCACGGCGGCGGTGGTGATGCCCAATGCCGTGACCAGCTTGGCCTTGGGTCTCATCGGTGGCTCAGCACGTTGACCACGCGGCCGTTGGGGTCGCGGACGAAGAAACGGCGCACTCCCCACTCCTCGTCCTGCAAGGGGTGCACGATTTCCGCGCCGCTCTCTTGCATCAGCGCGTGGGCGGCGTCCACATCGTCAACTTCGACGCTCATGTCGGGCACGACCGGCGCGGTCTGGTCGTGGGTCATGAAGGTGACCTGAGCCGTGGGATTGGACGGAGAGGCGAGCGTCACGACCCAGCCGTGGTTCATGACCTCCTCGAATCCCAGGAGCCCGTAGAAATCCCGGCTCTCCTCGATGGCCTCGGAACGGATGTCGGGCATGACGCGGCGGATGGACATCGGTGACTCCTGCTGACAGGCGAAAGCAATGGTGCCCCTGATTATGTTCAGGAATTCCGCGGCCACACGGCGCTCAGGGGCAGCCGCCGCCGATCTCCCGGACCGGGCATTGGAGTTCGAACACGTGACGGTCGTCGTCAGTGTCCTCCAGGCGCACCTGCCGGTACAGGCCCCAGGACTCCAGACCGCGCTCCGCGAGGACGGCGTCGACGGCGAGCCAGGGGTCGTCGGTGCCGTTGGCCGCGCGGCGGTGAGTCGCGACCGCCCCTCGCTCCACGGCGGGCAGTTCGGCCGACTCCAGCCCGGCCGACTCCAGCCCGGCCGACTCCAGCCCGGCCGCCGGATCGGCGCCCTGGGCGAGTGTCACCCCGACGGCGACGTCGATCTTCGACCCGTCGGGACGGCCGGAGTAGGTGCGGATGACGCGTCCGCTCATCGGCGCACCGGCCGCGGCCAGCCGCGCGGTGAGCGTCCAGAACAGGGCCTCGACCGTGGCGGCGATCTCGTCGACGTCGTCGACCTGCGCGCTGACCTGCGCGAGGCGAAGCGCGGGCAAGGGCTGGAGCCGCAGACGAAGCGTGCCGTCGGTCATGGTCGATCCTCCCTCGCCCGGTCGGCGACGCCGAGTCGGCGGCGACGCCGATCCGCCTCCGCGACCCGTCTCCACGGGGTCGCCTCCGGCACATCACATCACAGCCCACAATGGCGACTCGGCACCACCTGTCCACATCTGGACGCGGAGAGTAGTCGGATGATTGCTCTGGGTACGCAGCGATCGGGCCGCATCACGCGGCCCGCGAGACCCAATGGAGGGAACGTGTACCAGTTCACTGCCCGGTCCGCGCTGCGGGCGGCGAAGACGCGGCTGCGTGCGATCACCGGAGCCGTCGTCCTGGCCGTCGTCGCGCCGCTGACGGTCGCCATCGCCCCGTCCGCCAGCGCCGACCCGGCGGCCTACTTCGTCTTCACCGACATCACCCGTGAGGAGGCCGTCCTCAAGCTCACCGACCCCGCGAAGATCCAGCACGCCCGGGACCTGGTCAGCGGCGAGACCTACGACAGGCCCCACGTCGTCGGCCGGATCCTCAAGCGCCAGGCCGACTACAACCCCCGCTGGAGCTTCCACTACAACCCGGACACTGTCGACTTCTTCGACGTAGCCATCGAAGTCTGTGACGCGACTCTCCCCTATGTCGAGGACCACCTCGACGAGGCCGGCGGCGCGTTCCTGCCCGGCCTGGTCTGGTGCCCCTGGACGTCCCGTCTGATCAGGGAGATCCCCGCGCCGTAACCCTTCGCGGCGCGGCGTCACACGTGTGCGCCCGGGGGTCGGGTCAGGCCCCTGGGCGCTCGCCGTCCCGCCCGCCTCGGCGGTAGGCGCGGGCCACGGTGCGGGCCAGGCACGGCTGGCACTGGACGTAGCCCTCCCCGTCGTCGTGCCGGCGGAAAGGGCGTACCGGATCGGTGTCGATCAGGTTTTCGGCGCGCATTTCCCGCATCCGTTCCGTGGTGATGAACGCGGAGAGCTCGCTGTCGTGTATCGCCTTCTCGCACAGGTCGCACGTGTCGACGACTTCCACCCACGCCACGTTGGACGGCCAATCACCGAATACCCGCTGCCAGCCGAGCGCGGCGAACAGCACGCAGCCGGACGGATCGACGGCCCCGCCGTTGGACGGCTGCCTGCCCGCCAAGGCGTCCGCCCGCGCCACGTCCCGATCGAAGACGAAGTACTCGCTGCACGATTCGCACACCGCCCAGGCCGACGATTGCCCCGCCATCTGCCGCAGGGTGTGTTCGAGCATCCACGTCGGCTCGCCGTCGTCGTCATCGGCTTGCAGGATCTCGGCCATGTTCTTGGTCAGGCTGAAGTTCTGCGCCCAGAATCCCTCGGCGATGACAACCGTCCGCGTCGGCAGGAAGTACCCGGCCGCCGGATCGAAGTCGTCATTGCAGACGTCGCACACGCCGTTGGCGCGCAAGCGAGCCGTTTCCCGCTTGAACAGCTTGTCCAGGAGGCCCACGTCGGCGTTCACCCCCGCGTAGTTTCGGCGAGTACCGGGATACCCGCGCTACCGTCACGATTCGGCAGACGTTAGTCCCGCGACCGCGGGAGGAGTCCCGGCGGATTTCCGGAGGAGTCCGTCCGCAGCCGACCGCGCCACACCCACACCGGTATTCCGGTGGTGGACGCCGAGACCCGGTACCCGGTATTCCGCGACCGGAGGCCAAGTGAGCCCAGGCCCGAGTGGGATTGCTGGCGCGGCGCGGCCTCCGCCAATTGTTCCTGTCCGACACGGTCATCGAGGTTGGCGCCCAGGTCGGTGCTGGCCCGCGACGGCCTCAACTCCGGCGCCATTCGAGGGCGACAGGGCTTGAATGACCGGAATTGGCCTCGATTTGAGGGTTAGTGAGCAGGTCGGTGCGGAGGGCCACCGGCGGACGCGATGGGCCGCCGCCGCCAAGGCGAGGGGACACCGCCGCCGTCATGTGATGATCAAGTGGTAGCACTTCGTGATCTCATCACGACTCACCGGAGGTAACTCGTGTACCAGATGACGAACAAGGGCCCGCGGACCATCGCAGGAGCCGTGGCCCTGGCCTTAGCCGCGCTGCTGGCCATGGCCACCGCCCGGTCGGCAGACGCCGCCCCGACGGCGGCCGCCTACTTCGTCTTCACCGACGCCGGCGGCACCGACGAGGCCGTCGTCCAACTCACCGACCCAGCCGAGATCCAGCACGCCCGCGACCTGATCAACGGCTCCGCCACCGACAATCCCCAGGTCATGGGCAAGATCGTCAAGCAGCCGGCGCCGTACAACCCCGGCTGGAGCTACCACTTCGACCCGGCGACGGTCCAGTTCTTCGAGGTCGCCACCGAGGTCTGCGACGCCACCATCTCCTACGTCGAAGAGCACCTCGACGAGGCGGGCGGCGCGTTCCTGCCCGGCCTGACCTGGTGCCCCTGGAGCTCGCGCGTGCTCAGGGAGACCTCCGCGCCGTAACCACCGACGACGCGACGCGACGTCCGCCCGGGGACCGCTCCAGGTCCTCGGGCGGACGTCGCCCGACCGTTCGCATTCGGCGTAAGGCGCTGTCGGGCGCCATCGGCTTTCAGGCACGGATCAGGCACGGATCAGGCGGGCCGCTTCATACGCTGCCCGCAGCGATGTAGAAGCTCGTCATCAGTAGGAAGACATGGTCCGCGCCACTTCACCGCCACCGAGCCCAGCACCGCCGAGGCCGGAACCGCGGGGCCGGGCACCGTTGGGGTCAGGGACCGTCGGGCCGGGTGTTGTTGGGGTGGGCGGTGCCGAGGCGAGTCGGGCCGAGGCAGGGAGTGGGAGCGGGGTGTTGTTGTGGTGGGCCGTGCGATACCGGCACCATCGACGCCGCGAGGCGGACCTGGCGTCGGGCGCTCGCCATCTTCGAGGAACTCGACGCTCCCCGGGCCATGGCGGTGCGCGCACTCCTACGGGACGAAGCCGAACCCGACACCAGCTGACCACCCCTAAGCGACGCGCCGCGACCGCAAACGCGGGTTCGGTGGCTCAGCGGCTCACCATGGTCTCCTGCTCCACGCGCGACAGCTTCTCGGGGTTGCGCACGTAGTAGAACCCCGCGACCAGGCCGTCGTCGACCCGCACGGCGAGGATGCCGTCGATCTCGTCGCCGAGCCGGAGCAGCAGCGCCGGGGCGCCGTTGACCTGCACCGGTTCCATCGACAGGCCGGCGTCGATCCTGGCGATGCCGGAGAGGAACAGGCGGGCCACCTTGTCCGCGCCCACGACGGGCCGCAGCACGGCCTGCTTGAGCCCGCCGCCGTCGCCGATCACGACGACGTCCGGCGCGAGGATGTCGATCAGGCCCTGCACGTCGCCCGTCTCGACCGCGCGCTGGAACGCCTCGAGCGCGTCCCGGGTCTCGTCCGGGGACGTCGCGCCGCGCGGGCGGCGCGCGGCGACATGCGCCCTCGCCCGGTGAGCGATCTGGCGGACGGCGGCCGGGCTCTTGTCGACGGCCCGCGCGATCTCGTGGTACCCGAAGTCGAACACCTCGCGGAGCACGAAGACCGCCCGTTCCGGCGGCGTGAGCGTCTCCAGCACCAGCAGCATCGCCATCGAGACGTTCTCGGCGAGCTCGACGTCCTCGGCCAGGTCGGGCGTGGTCAGCAGCGGCTCGGGCAGCCACGGACCGACGTAGGTCTCCTTGCGGCGGCCGAGCGTCCGCAACCGGCTGAGGGCCTGGCGGGTGGTGATCCGGACCAGGTACGCGCGCCGGTCCCGGACCGTGCCGAGATCGACCTTCGTCCACCGCATCCAGGTCTCCTGGAGGACGTCCTCCGCGTCGGCGGCCGAGCCGAGCAGCTCGTAGGCGACGGTGAAGAGCAGGTTGCGGTGGGTGATGAACGTCTCGGTGGCGATGTCCACGCCCCGCTCGCCGCCGCCGCCGTGTTCGTCGCGCTTGTCGTGCTCGTCCATGGCCGGCTCCTCCCTGCCGTCCGCGACCGTGCCGCCCACAAGACGCCGGTGCCTGCCGTTCTGTGACATTCCCGCTCGGTGGGATACCTCACGTGGCTCCGCCGTCAGCGTCGTCGCTCTTCTGATCCGGGCCGGGCCTTCTGAATTGGGGGCGGTTCTGGTTGGGCCTTCTGGCGCGCTCTGCGTGTCGGGCGCTGGATCAGGCGGTGCGGCGGCGGGCCTTTTCCTTCATTTCTTCGGGCAGGGCTTCGATCGTCAGCAATCGCGGCAGCAGGGCGGGTTCGCCGGTGAGGGCCCGGAAGGCGATGGCCGCGGTGACGTCGTGGTCGGGCCGGTGGACGACATCGACGGCGTCGCCGGTGCGGATCTCTCCGGGCTCGATCACGCGCAGATAGGCGCCGGGACGTGCCGTCCGGGTGAACCGCTTGATCCAGCCCGACTCGTCCAGCCAGCCCTGGAAGGTGCCGCAGGGAATTCGCGGGCAGCTCACTTCGAGGACGACCTCGGAGCCCACCCGCCACCTCTCGCCGATCAAGGCGCCGTTGACCTCGACCCCGGTGGTGGTGAGGTTCTCGCCGAAGACGCCATGGGGGAGCGGCCTGCCCAGTTCGTCCTCCCAGAAGTCGAGATCCTCGCGTGCGTAGGCGTAGACGGCCTGGTCGGGCCCGCCGTGGCCGGGACTGTACGTCCTGTCGCCCGCCAGGCCGACCGCGCCCGCTTCCAGAGGTTCCGGAGCGGTGACCATGACGGGGCCGTCGACCGGCCGTTTGTCGATGCCGGTGATCGCGGCCTTGTTCCAGTGGTTGGTCCGGGGCTTGCCGATGTTGACCGAAAGCAGCATCACAAGGCGACGATACGCAGCCGATCACCGCGTGGCGACACCGGTCACCGCGAGAGTTGCCGAGCGGGAACAGCGGGGCTCTGGAAGGCGGGTCGTGCTACGTCCTGCGGCCGCCGAACTCCCAGTAGTGGATCTCGACGTTCTCGTACAGGCCGTTGCGGGCGTAGGGCTCGTCCGCCATCAGGGCTTCGGCGGCGCCGCGGTCCGGCAGTTCGACCAGCAGGGCGGTGCCCGTCCACTCGGCGCCGTCCTCGGACAGCAGCGGACCGTAGGCGATGAGGCGGTCGCGGTAGCCGCCGTCGAGGTAGCCGTGGTGCGCCTCGTCCAGCGGCTCGCGGGACGCGGTCGTGCCCGGCTTGGCGTGGGCGATGATCAGGAAGCGCCGGTATCCGGCCGTCGCGCCCGTGAACTCCCACATCGTGCGGCCGAGGACGTTCCGCCAGCGGCGGATCAGCACCTCGCCATAGACACCGGCCTGGTAGTTGGGCTCGTCGAACGCGAACTCCCGCGCGGCGGCCGGATCGGGCAGGTCGACGATGTGCATGCTGCCGGTCGCCGTCTCGCCGTCCGCCGTGAGGGTGGGACCGCGCGCGATCATCGTCTCGGCGTAGCGGTCCATGAACGACCAGTGGGTTTCGCCCAGTTCCTCGCGCAACGCCGCGGTGTCCGGCCGGTCACGGCAGTAGAAGAAGTACTCCATGTCGCCCCCCGTAAGCGCAAGTGGTGCAAGATCGTATCAATGGCGCCGGTGCGTCATCCGACGCGCTGGAGCGCCTTCTCGCGATATTCGGCCAGGCGTGAACCGGATTCGCGGCGGGCCATGCGGCCCAGCAGGATCGGCGCGAGGACGAGACCCGCCAGCGCCCATGCCCCGAGGACCCCGAAGGTCTCCGGCTGCCGCCAGGAATGGCCTATCTCGACGTCCGCCATGCCGTCGGGCAGCAGGGCCGAACGCATGCCGAGGCCGAGCCAGTAGACGGGGAAGATCTCGGCGATCCAGCGCAGCCAGCCGGGCAGCGCGGTGATCGGGTAGAAGATGCCGGAGATCGAGATCAGCCCCATGACCGGGAGGGCCGCCAGGCCGGCGCCGCGGGGGCTGGAGATCAGGGAGCCGAGTGCCGCCCCGATGGACTGTGTCGCCACCAGCCCCAGGAAGAGCACCCACGCCATTGTCAGCCAGGCTCCGGCGGTGGCGAGTTTCGTCCCGTCGACGATGAACAGCCCGGGGACGAGGAGGATCGCCAGATACACCAGGATGGTGCCGGAAGTCGCGACGAGTTTGCCGACGTAATAGGCCTGAATTCCGTGCGGGGTGGCCTTGGCGCGCAGGAGCGTGCCGTCCTCGCGTTCCGCGGTGAGGTACTGCATCACCAGGAGCATGCCGAAGGCGATGAACATTCCGAGGACGCCCGGCAGGATGAGCGTGCCCAGCTTGAAACCGCTGTCCTGGAACTGGCGGTTCCGCAGGAAGAAGACGGCCACGAGCGTCGCCGCGGGCCAGAAGATCTGCGCGATCAGGTCGAAGCCGCTGAACGCCTGGCGAAGTTCGATCAGGCCGCGGGCGAAGCCCGCACGGATCGTGGACGTCATCACATCGCTTCTTTCCGGCCGGATTCGGCCCCCCGCACCAGGGAGAGATAGGTGTTCTCCAGCGACGAGGCACGGATCTCAAGATTGGAGACGGCTTCGCCGTGCTGCTTGAAAAGGTCGAAGACGAATGCGGTCGAGTCGCTGGTCGATCGCCGGTGACGCCGTCCGTCGAGCGTCCAGCCGACCTCGTCCTCGCCGACGATCTGCTCGGCGAGTTGTTCGGCGGTGCCGTTGGCGACGATCCGCCCGCCGTCGAGGATGAGGATGCGGTCGGCGAGCTTCTCCGCCTCGGGCAGGTCGTGGGTGGTGAGCATGATGGTGGTCTCGCCCGCCGCGGCGAGGTCCCGGATCAGGGTGTGGAAGTCGTGCCTGGCCTGCGGGTCGAAACCGGCGGTCGGCTCGTCGAGGAACAGCACTTCCGGACGGCCGACCAAGCCGATCGCCACGTCGAGCCGGCGTCGCTGCCCGCCGGAGAGCATCCTGAGCTGCTTGCCGGAATGCTCGGCCAGGCCGACCGTCGTGATCAGCTCGTCGGCGTCCCACGGCCGCTGGACCCGGTCGGTGGAATGGCGGGCGTAATAGGAACCCTGATGGGCGAGCAGTTCACGCACCCGCCATTTCGCATGATCGCGCCAGGATTGCAGGACGACGCCGATCCGCGCCCGCCAATGCTCGTCGCCGTGCGCCGGATCGATGCCCAGCACGCTGACCCGTCCGGCCGATCGCATCCGGAACCCCTCCAGAATCTCGATCGTCGTCGTCTTGCCCGCGCCATTAGGTCCGAGGAGCGCCAGCACCTCACCGCGATACGCTCGGAATGACACACCGCGCAGGACGTCGTTGGCGCCATAACGCATGCGCAGATCGTCGACTTCGAGAACGACTTCTCGCCCGCTCGCCGCCGCTTCTTCGCTTGTTGGCGCTTCGTTTCCTGTCATCGCTACTCCGCCTCGTCCGGCAGGGACCGGCGCACGCGCGCCGCGAGCTCGTCCAGATCGGCGCCCGTCATCGCGAGCGCGCGCGGCACCGTGCCGACATTGAGTTGCAGCACGCCCAGCAGCAAATGCGCCGGTCGCAGATTCCTTTTGTTGCCGGCCGTCGCCACGCCTCGTTCGAGGATCAACTTCACCGACGCACCCATTCGGGACGGGCGCTTCGCGGATCTGCGCGGCCGCGGGAGCTCCCGGCCCTCGACGACCACTCCGGCCGTGCCCAGGCTCCGCCTGAACTCCTCGTCCAGCGCGTCGCGGATCCTCTGGTGGTCGAGACCTGCCGAGTTCAGCAGCTCGCGGGTGGTGCTCTCCGGCTCGGCGGCGATCGCCAGCAGGACGTGTTCCGCCTCGACCGTCGCCGAGCCGGTCTCCTGCGCCTCGTCCGTCGCGCGCTCCATGACCGCTTTGACGTACTTTCCGAACTCCTGCAGCATCAGCGCCTCCTCGGCAGCTCGACGCCCGCGGCAATGAGTCGCTTGGCGTGCTTCTTGTGGACCGCCTGGCGGGTGATGCCGAGCGCCTCGGCGACGTCCGACCACGTCCAGCCCGCGCGCATGGCCTTCTCGACCGCCTCGTCCTCCAGCCGGTCGGCCAGCCGCCGCAGCGCCACGACGGCCGCCAGCGCCTCGGCGGAGTCCGCCGGGGCGGGAACCTCGATAGCCGACATGTAAGCAACCTAGGTTGACAATCTCTGGTCTGTCAACCTGAGTTGCTAAGCAAGCTTGACCTGGCTCGGGCAGATCGGGGGTTCGAGTGTCTTGACGCAGGTCAGGGCCGGTGCAAGCGTGGAAATGATGGTGAAAAGGGGGACCCATCATGATGGAGATCAAGAGCATCGAGAAGCCGGACGACCGGCGCGACATGCCGAGGGCGCACGTTGAGATCGTCAACCTGTCCGGGCTGGTGTTCGGCAAGGCGACGTTCGAGCCCGGGTGGCGCTGGACGGAGTCCGTCAGGGAGATCGCGGGCACGGATCTTTGCGAGGTGCACCACAACGGCTACGTCGTCCAGGGACGGATGCGCGTCCGCATGAAGGACGGAGCCGAAGGGGAGGTCGGCGCCGGCGACGTGTTCGTCGTGTCGCCCGGCCATGACGCGTGGGTCGTCGGGGACGAGCCGTGCGTGATGCTCGACTTCGGCGGCGGTATCGGCGAGTACGCGAAGGCCTGAGACCGCCCCGCCCGCGCCACTGACCGCGACCGCGCCACCGACCGCGACCGCGCCACCGACCGTGACCGTTGGCCGGGATCGTTGGCCGGGATCGTTGGCCGCGACCACTGGTCGTGACGGGGTGTGCGGGGGCGTACGGGGTCAGGCGGTGACGACGGCGAACGGCCCACGGTTCTGGGCGCCGTCCGGTGACCGCCATCCGGCGGTGACAGAACCCCGGACCTCGCCCGTACCCGGCTGATCCTGGCGGCCTAGGACGCGCACGACCCGGACGGTCAGCGCACCGCGAGGCTCGGTCTCCACCGCGATGTCGGTGCCGTGCCGGGCGTCCTGGACGCTGCCCAGCGCGACCACGGCCGCAGTCCCATCGCCGGTGAAGTCACTGGTGACGGTGGAGTCGGGGGTGTCGCTCCGGCTCTGATGCTGCGGCTCGGCGCGGCCCTGGAAGAGGGCGACGAGCTGGGCGACGACGACCGGGTCGCGGGTGCCGTCGTACACCCAGCGCCGTCCGAGCACACCGTGTTCTGACGTCCCGATGAGCGCCCGGTCGGCGCCGTCGAGCGGCGCGCCGCGGTAGCCGAGCGGGACGTGGTAGGCGACGGGGCCGTCCCCGGACGTGTCCGTGACCACCATGAACTCGATCCCGACCTCGCCCTGCGGGTCGTCGAGCCGGAAACCGCCCGCCCTGGACAGCTCAGGCCCGTCCGCCGGGCCCGCGTACCACGGCTGCGCGGGCAGCCACGCCGCGAGTAGTTCCAGCTTGCCCGGCGTCATCGTGGTGTTGTGGATGAAGGCCATGGTGCCGAACCTATCCCCTCGGTGATCATCGCAATTGTCCACACCCGGGTGAGGCGATGACTGGCGCGTCTGGACCTGGACACGGCCGGGATACGGAGAAAGATCGATGCGTGGCCACTAACGCATCCCCCGCCGAAAACACACCTCCCGCCGCCAGCGCGTCTCCTGCCGCCCATGCGTCTCCGGTCGGTGGCGCGGCCAGCCGCAGGGGGTTTCTCTCCCTGTCGACGGCGGCCGCCGCCGTCGCCGCGACCGCCGGTGCGGGCGTCACGCTGACCGTCGCGCCCGCGGCCGCGCAGGAGCGGGGCTGGCCGGACGGTCCCGGCAAGCCCGTCACCGACCAGCGGCCGGACGCCGAGCTGCGCGCCCTGCTCCGCGAGATCGACCAGGACCGCATCGAGGCGATCGTGCGGAAGCTGGTGAGCTTCGGCACCCGGCACACCCTGTCCGTCCAGGACGATCCGAAGCGCGGCATCGGCGCCGCCCGCGACTGGATCCTCGCGGAGATGAAGCGGTACGCGGCCGCGTCCGGCGGACGGATGACCGCCGAGTTGCAGTCGTACGTCCAGGAGCCGGGGCCCCGCATCCCGGCCGCGACCCGCATCACCAACGTGGTCGCGACGCTGCGCGGCTCGGCGAACCCCGAGCGGATCTACGTGGTGTCCGGGCACTACGACTCGCGCGTCACCGACGTCATGAACGCCACGGCGGACGCGCCGGGGGCCGACGACGACGCGTCCGGCGTGGCGGTCGTGATGGAGCTGGCGCGGGTGATGGCGAAGCGGCGCTCGGAGGCCACCCTCGTCTTCACCGCCGTGGCGGGCGAGGAGCAGGGCCTGTACGGGGCCAGGTACCAGGCGAAGCAGTACAGGGCGGCCGGCGCCGACGTCCAGGGGATGTTCACCAACGACATCGTCGGCAGCAGCACCGCCGACGACGGCACCCGCGACCCGCGTTCGCTGCGGCTGTTCGCCGAGGGCGTGCCGACCGCCGAGACGCCGGGCGAGGGCGACGTGCGCCGCTCGGTCGGCGGCGAGAACGACTCCCCGTCCCGGCAGCTCGCCCGGTTCGTGTCGTCCGTCGCCGACAACGACGCGACCGGCATGCGCGTCCGGACGATCTACCGCCGCGACCGCTACCTGCGCGGCGGCGACCACATTGGCTACCTGGAGCAGGACTACCCCGCCGCCCGCTTCACCGAGCCGCACGAGGACTTCGCCCACCAGCACCAGGACGTCCGCGTGGAGGACGGCAAACAGTACGGCGACCTGCCCGAGTTCTGCGACTTCGCGTACATCGCCCGCGTCGCCAAGGTGAACGCGGCCGCGCTGTGGTCGCTCGCCCAGGCGCCGGGGACGCCGAAGAACGCCCGCGTCCGTACCAGCGAGCTCACCAACGACACCGACCTGGTCTGGGAGCGCGGCGCCGAGCCCGACCTCGCCGGGTACGAGGTGGTGTGGCGGGAGACGACCAGCCCGGACTGGACGCACGTCATCCCCGTCGGGAACGTCACCGAGGTCCGGATCGACCTGTCCAAGGACAACGCGTTCTTCGGCGTCCGCGCCGTCGACCGCGACGGGCACCGCAGCCCCGTCGCGTTCCCCGTCCCAGGCTGAGCTGCCCCGGCCCGGCCCGGCCCTCAGCGCGCGGGGGCGTCCAGGAGGGGCGCGAAACCGTCGTGGAGGCGGCTCAGGCCGAACTCGAAGAGCTGCTCGTAGGAGAAGTCGAAGGTCTTCTCATCGAGGTCGGCCATGACCGGGAAGGCGCCGCTGCTCAGGGCGCTCTCCAGCGTCGGCCCCTGCTCCGCCCAGAACTCCTCGCTGGTGACGCCCGTGCGCGCCACGGCGCGGAGTTCGTTGATGTGGCTGCGCGCGACGCCGTTCACGTAGTCGTACTGGACGCCGATCAGCATCATCAGCGTCCGGTCGTCGGACCCGAAGCGGCGCATCTGGCCGAGGAGCCAGTCCAGGCCGCGCAGGGAGTTGGGGCCGAGGAGCGGACGGCTCTGGTCGACGTACGGGTACCAGGGATGGTCCAGGCAGAGCCGCCAGTGGCCGCGTGCGTCGGCGGTCAGGATCTCGCGCCAGCCGGGCCCGTCGTCCGCGCACCGCTCCGCCTCCTCATCGGCGGGAAATTCGATGACGCGGTCGAGCATGAGGTCGAGCAGTTCGCTCTTGCCCGGAACGTAGCGGTACAGCGTCATCGTGCCGACGCCCAGGCGGGACGCGACGCGGCGCATCGACAGCGCTTCGAGCCCTTTGGTCAGGGCGAGCTCGTCGGCGACCTCGACGGCCGCCGCGACGATCCGGTCGAGGGTGAGGGCGGGCGGGCGGCCGCGCGGTGGCCGGGTCCGGTCGCCCCACAGCAGCTTCAGGCTGAGTCCGAGGTCGCGTCCGCCGCCGTGCTCCGTCGTCATCGTCCGTCCAGCTCTTTCCGTGTGCCCCCGGCTCCGGCGCTGCCCGCCGGCGTCCAGGACATGACGCTACAGCCCGGCCCCGCACGAGCACCGCAGGCACTTCGAGTATAGTGTACGCTAATTTGCGTAGGGCATACGCGAAATGGGAGGCGGCATGCCGGACAACGCGATCCTCGCCGAGGGGATCCGCAAGAACTACGGAGAGAAACGAGCACTCGACGGCTTCGACCTCGCCGTGCCGAGCGGCATGGTCTACGGCCTGCTCGGCCCGAACGGGGCCGGGAAGACCACCGCCGTGCGCATCCTGACCACGCTCGTCCGGCTGGACGGCGGCCGCGCCGAGGTCGCCGGGCTGGACGTCGCCACGCGCCCCCGGCAGGTGCGCCGCCGGATCGGGCTGGCGGGCCAGCACGCGGCGGTCGACGAGGTCCTGACCGGACGGCAGAACCTGCGCATGTTCGGCCGCCTGTTCCACCTGGGAAAGAAGCGCGCCGCCGAGCGCGCCGAAGAGCTGCTGGCGCGGTTCGACCTGCTGGACGCCGCCGACAAGGGCCTCAAGGAGTACAGCGGCGGGATGCGCCGCCGCCTCGACCTCGCGGCCAGCATGATCCTCGCGCCGGACGTCCTGTTCCTCGACGAGCCGACCACCGGCCTGGACCCGCGCGGCCGCAACGAGGTCTGGGACTCCGTCCGCTCCCTCGTCGCGCAGGGCACGACCGTCCTGCTGACCACGCAGTACCTGGACGAGGCAGACCAGCTCGCCGGCCGGATCGCCGTTCTCGACCGGGGGAAGGTCATCGCGGACGGCCCGCCCGAGTCGCTGAAGCGGCTCATCGGCGGCGACCGGATCGAGGTCGTGGTCAGCGACCCCGCGACCCTGTCCGCCACGGCCGCGGTCGTCGCGCGCGTCGCGTCCGCCGAACCGGAGGTCGACACGTCGGCCGCGCGGGTGCACGCGCCCGTCACCGAACGGGTCGCCGCGCTGACCGAGGTCGCCCGCACGCTCCAGGACGACGGCATCGCCGTCGAGGACATCGGGCTGCGCCGCCCCACCCTGGACGAGGTCTTCCTGCGCCTCACCGGCCACCGCGCCGACGACGCGGACGACTCCCCGGCGAAGAAGAAGGAGAAGGTGAAGGCGTGAACGTCCAGGCCAAGACCGCCGACGACGACGCGCTCGGCACGCGGCTCTACTGGGCGGCGGCCGACTGCTGGACGATCGTCCTGCGCGGGCTAACCCACTACGTGCGGCAGCCGAGCAACATCGCCTGGCAGCTCGGGTTCCCCATCGTCTCCGTCCTGCTGTTCGGCTACGTGTTCGGCAGCGCGATGTCGGTCCCCGGCGGCGGCGACTACCAGGAGTTCCTCATGCCGGGCATGTTCGGCATGACGATGGCGATGGGCTTCATGAACACCGCGTACGTCGTCGTGTACGACAGCGCCCGCGGGGTCACCGACCGGTTCCGGTCGATGCCGATGTCGCCGTCCGCCGTCGTCACGGGACGCGGCGTCGGCGACCTGATCGGCGCGTCGCTCGACCTCGTCGTCCTGGCGCTGACGGCGCTGGCGATCGGCTGGCGCTCCAGCGGCGGCGTGCTCGACACCCTCGCCGCGTTCGGCCTGCTCCTGCTGCTGCGCTTCGCGCTGATCTGGATCGGCGTGCTGCTCGGCCTCCTCGTGCCCAACGAGGAGGCGGCCGGAAGCCTGTTCGCGGTCGCGTTCCCCTTCGCGATGATCTCCAGCGCGTTCGTGGCGCCGTCCCTGATGCCGGACTGGCTGGGCGCGATCGCGATGTGGAACCCCGTCTCCGCCACCGTGACGGCGTGCCGCGAGCTGTTCGGCAACCCGGCCGCCGTCGGCGACACTTGGATCGAGCAGCACGCCCTGATGATGGCGATCGTCTGGCCGATCGTCATCACGGCGGTCTTCCTGCCCCTCGCCGTCCGCCGCTACCAGCGCCTCAGTCGCTGACGCCCCGACGCCGCGCCCCTTCCCCGCCTCGGCCCGCCGCCGATGCGAGGGAAGGAGCGGCGTCGAGGCTCGGCTGAGGGGCGGTGGGGGTAGGTTCGGGGAATGAACGATCGGCCGACTCTTGACGACATCCGGCGCGCGCCGAAGGTGCTGCTGCACGACCATCTGGACGGCGGCGTGCGGCCCCGGACCGTCGCCGAGCTGGCGCGGGAGTCCGGGTACGGGGAACTGCCGACCACGGAGGCCGACAACCTGCGCGCCTGGTTCGAGGAGGCCGCCGACTCGGGATCGCTGGAGCGGTACCTGGAGACGTTCTCCCACACCGTCGGGGTGATGCAGTCCGCCGAGGCGCTGACGCGGGTCGCGTACGAGTGCGCCGAAGATCTCGCGAAGGACGGCGTCGTCTACGCGGAGGTCAGGTACGCGCCCGAGCAGCATCTGCGGGCCGGGCTGACGCTGGAGCAGGTCGTCGAGGCGGTCCTGGACGGGTTCGCGAAGGGCGGCCGCGATCACGGCATCCGGGTCAGGACGCTCGTCACGGCGATGCGGCACCTGAGCCGGGGGCAGAAGCACAGCTCGATGGAGATCGCGGAACTGGCCGTCCGGTACCGGGACGCGGGCGTCGTCGGGTTCGACATCGCGGGCGCCGAGGCCGGATACCCGCCGACCAGGCACCTGGACGCGTTCGAGTACCTGCAGCGGGAGAACGCGCACTTCACCATCCACGCGGGCGAGGGGTTCGGGCTCCCGTCGATCTGGCAGGCGATCCAGTGGTGCGGCGCGGACCGGCTCGGCCACGGGGTCCGGATCATCGACGACATCGAGGTGGACGGCCGTGCCGACGGTGCCGAGCCACGGCTCGGGCGGCTCGCCGACTACGTCCGGGACAAGCGGATCCCGCTGGAGATGTGCCCCACGTCCAACATCCAGACGGGCGCGGCGAAGTCGATCGCGGAGCATCCGATCGGGCTGCTGCGGCGCCTGAGCTTCCGCGTCACCGTGAACACCGACAACCGGCTGATGAGCGGGACGACGCTGTCGGACGAGTTCGCGAAGCTCGTCGAGGCGTTCGGCTACGGCTGGGACGACCTCCAGTGGTTCACGGTGAACGCGATGAAGTCGGCGTTCGCGCCGTTCACCGAGCGGCTCGAACTGATCAACGGCGTGATCAAGCCCGGTTTCGCGCAGCTCAAGTGGAGCGGCGCCAGGCCCCTGGCATGATCGAGCCATGACCATTCGTTCCACCGGCGGGCGGGTCGCGGCGTACGCGTGGCTGGCGTTCGCCGCGCTCAACCTCGCCGACCTGCTGTTCGGCATCACCGGCGACGCGAGCTACTCGCTGATGACGTTCGGCATCAGCATGGTGCTGCTGCTCGGCTGCGGGGTCGCGTACGCGGTCGGGCTGCGGCCCGCGATCATCGGGGACGACGACGCCGTCACGATCCGGAACCCGCTGCGGGACGTCAGGGCGCCGTGGCCCGCGGTCCGCCGCGTCGAGGGCACGAACGCCGTGACGGTGCGGTTCACCGGCCCGGACGGGACGGAGACGCAGACGCGGGCGTGGGTGCACCAGACCTCGCCGCGCGCCCAGGCGAAGGCGGAGGCGCGGGCGCGGAAGGAAGCGAGCAAGGACGACGAGTTCGACCTGCGGGGCCGGACACCGGCCGCGTACGCGGCGCAGCGGCTGAACGAGATCCGCGACCGCCGCCGTCCGCGGACCAGGTCGGGCGCGCCGGACCGTGCGGCCGCCGCGAGGGAGGCGGCGGACGAGTCGGCGCGGGGGACCGTGACGTGGTCGGTTCCGGCGCTGGCGTCGCTGGTCGTCCCGCTGGCGTCGCTGGTCGTGATCGCGATCGTGGCGGCGGTCAGCTGAGGGCCGCGGAGAGGGCGTCGCGGAGGGCGTCCAGTTCGGCGGCGGCGCGTGCGCGGGCGGCGCTGATGTCGTCGTCGACGGGCTGGACGATTTCGAGGTAGCACTTGAGCTTGGGTTCCGTCCCGGACGGTCGGATGATCACTCGTGCTCCTCCGGCGAGGTGGAATCGCAGCCCGTCGGTGGGTGGCAGGCCGTCCGTTCCGTGGGTGAGGTCGTCGAACGACTCGACCGTGCGGCCGCCGAGGCGCGCCGGGGGATCGGCGCGCAGCTGGGACAGCACGGCGGTGATCAGCGATGGGTCGTCCACCCGGACCGAGAGTTGCGCGGTGGTGTGCAGGCCGTATTCGCGGGCTTGGTCGTCGAGGAGGTCGAGCAGGGTGCGGCCGTCGCGGCGGGCGTGGGCGGCGAGTGCGGCGACGGTGAGGGCGGCGCTTATCCCGTCCTTGTCGTTGACCAGGACGCCGTGGTCGTCGCCGATGCTGTAGCCGAGGGCTTCTTCGTAGCCGAACACCAGCCGGTCGGTCGGCCCGCCCGCGCGCATGATCCACTTGAAGCCGGTGAGGGTTTCGGCGTACCGGACGCGATGTGCCGCGGCGATCGAGCGCAGCAGCGACGACGACACGATGGTGGTGGCGACGAGGCGGTCGTCCCCGGTGGTGTGCCGCAGAACGTGCTCGGCCAGCAGCCCGCCGACCTCGTCGCCGGTCAGCACCCGCCAGCCGCCGTTGCGCGGGACGGCCACCGCGCACCGGTCGGCGTCGGGGTCGTTGGCGATGACCAGGTCGGCGTCCCGCTCCCGCGCGAGCGCGAGGGCCAGGTCGAGGGCGCCGGGCTCTTCGGGGTTGGGGAAGGCGACGGTGGGGAAGTCGGGGTCGGGGTCGGCCTGTTCGGGGACGACGGCGGGCGCGGGAAACCCGGCGCGGTCGAACGCGGCGAGCAGGACGTCGCGGCCGACGCCGTGCAGCGGCGTGTACACGATCGAGAGCTGGTCGCCTCCAGACGGGCCGAGGTTCAGGGACGCGACCGCGTCCAGGTAGCGGCCGGTGCCTTGGTGGACGGGCCAACCGGTGCCGAGCGGGAGTTCGTCGACGCGGCCGACGGCGTCGATCGCGGCGGAGATGTCGGTGTCGGTGGGTGGGACGATCTGCGCGCCGTCATCCCAGTACACCTTGTAGCCGTTGTCGCGGGGCGGGTTATGGCTGGCCGTCACCATCACCCCCGCCACCACGTCGTCGAAGGCGCGGACGAAGTGGGCGAGGACGGGGGTGGGGACCGGGTCGGTGAACACCTCGGGCCGCAGCCCCGCCCCGGCCAGCACCGCGGCGGTGTCGTCGGCGAACCGGCGTGAGCCGTGCCGGGCGTCGAACCCGACGATCACCCGCCCACCCGCCGGCAGACACCCCGCCAGCCCGGCCGCCGCGCGCATCACCGTGACCCGGTTCATCCGGTTCGGGCCCGCGCCGAGTTCACCGCGCAGCCCGGCCGTGCCGAACTCCAACCGCGCACCGAACCGGTCGACCAACGCCTGCTGGTCGCCGTTGTCCAGGATGGTGTGGAGTTCGGCGCGGGTCACCGGGTCGGGGTCTTGCGCCAGCCACTCCTGCGCGTCTCGGTGGAGATCGTTCACAGTTTCGCCAGGACGGTGGCCAGCAGCGCGCCGATGCGGCTGGCCGACGCGCGTCCCGCCGCCAGGACCTCCTCGTGGTCGAGCGGCTGGTCGGCCAGTCCGGCGGCGATGTTGGTGACCAGCGAGATGCCCAGCACGTCCGCGCCGCCTCGCCGGGCCTCGATCGTCTCCAGGACGGTCGACATGCCGATCAGGTCGGCGCCGAGCGTGCGCAGCATCCGGATCTCGGCGGGTGTCTCGTAGGTCGGGCCTCGCAACGCCGCGTACACGCCTTCCGACAGTGTCGGGTCGGCCTCCTTGGCGAGGGTGCGGAGCCGGGCGGAGTAGGCCTCGGTGAGGTCCAGGAACTGCGGGCCGGTCAGCGGGTTGGCGCCCGACAGGTTCAGATGGTCACAGATCAGCACCGGGTCGCCGACCCGCTGCCGCTCGGGCCGCAGCCCGCCCGCCGCGTTCGTCAGCACGATCGTGCGCACCCCGGCGGCCAGCGCCGTCCGCACCGGATGCACCACCGCGTCCACCCCGTGGCCCTCATACAGGTGCGTCCGGCCCAAGAACACCAACGCGCGCCGCCCGCCGACCTCCACCACCCGCACCCGTCCCGCGTGCCCTTCGGCGGCCGGGGGCGCGAACCCGGGCAACTCGGTGACCAGCACATCGATACTCGGCGACCCGAACGCGTCCGCGGCCGGAACCCAACCCGAACCCATCACCAACGCGACATCGAAAGAATCCACCGACGCGCGAGCGCGCAACTCGTCCGCAGCCGCCCGGGCCAGTACAAAGGCGTCGTTGCTCACGCCGCCGACACTACCGGCGCGATCAGACGATCAGTCGCCGAGGGACGCGCACGGGCGGGTGCGCAGGTCCTTGACGTAGTCGTCGGGCGCGCCCGCCTTCTCCGCCGCGTCCGCGAGGATGCCGAGGTAGCGCGCGGACGGGAGCCCGCCCTCGTAGTCGTCCAGGACGTACATCCAGCACAGCACGTCGCCGTCCAGCGTCTGCACCCGGACCCTGATCTTGCGGTAGACGTCGAGCGCGGCGCCCTCCCAGGCGTCGAGCTCCTTCTCGTCCCAGGCGGGCACGTCGTAGTACACGACGAAGACCTGCTCGGAGTCGTCCTCGACGACGGTCGCGAGGGCGCCGTCCCAGCCCTTGTCCTGACCGCCGAAGGTCAGCCGCCATCCGGCCAGCCAGCCGGTGCCGCGCATGGGCGAGTGCGGAGCCCGGGTCGCCATCTGGTCGGGGTCCATGTTGGAGGCGTACGCCGCGTACAGTGCCACGTTGGCCAAGGTTACGCCACCTACCCTTACGGGCCGGGACGAAGCCCGTATCGGCGTCGGCACGCTCCGGCAAACAGGTCGCATACGGGACTTTTCACTGCTGTGAGTAGGAAACAATGGAAGATGTGACCCGCATCGTGATCATCGGAGGAGGCCCGGGCGGCTACGAGGCCGCGCTCGTCGCGGCGCAGCTCGGCGCCGACGTGACCGTCGTCGAACGGGACGGTCCCGGCGGCGCCTGCGTGCTCACCGACTGCGTGCCGTCCAAGACGCTCATCGCCACCTCGACCCGTCTCGCGGTCATGTCGGAGTCGGAGGGCCTCGGCGTGCGCTTCAACGGCGGCCCGGACGGCATCGTCGGCGCGCTGGAGGCCGACATGACCACCGTCAACAAGCGCGTGAAGGACCTCGCGCGCGCCCAGTCGTTCGACGTCGCCGAACGGCTCGCCTACGAGGATGTCAAGATCGTCCGGGGTGTGGGGCGGCTGGTTGAGCCGCATGTCGTCGCGGTCGGCGACCGGCGCATCGAGGCCGACATCGTGCTGCTCGCGACGGGCGCGACGCCGCGCGTGCTGCCCGGCGCTGAGCCGGACGGTGAGCGCATCCTGAACTGGCGCCAGCTCTACGACCTGCCCGAACTGCCCGAGGACCTGATCGTCGTCGGCTCCGGCGTGACCGGCGCCGAGTTCGCGGGCGCGTACCTGTCGCTGGGGTCGAAGGTGACGCTGGTGTCGTCGCGCGACCGGATCCTGCCGACGGAGGACGCCGACGCCGCGTCCGTCCTGCAGGAGGTGTTCCTGCGGCGCGGGATGAACGTCATGTCGCGGTCGCGGGCCGCGGCCGTGGAGCGGTCCGGGAACGGCGTGATCGTCACGCTGGAGGACGGGACGAAGGTCGAGGGCACCCACTGCCTGATGACCGTCGGGATGATCCCGAACACCGCCGGCATGGGCCTGGAGGACGTCGGCGTCCGCTGCGACCCGCGCGGTTTCGTCGAGGTCGACAAGGTGTCGCGGACGTCCGTCCCGCACATCTACGCGTCCGGCGACTGCACCGGCGTGCTGATGCTGGCGTCGGTCGCGGGCATGCAGGGCCGCATCGCGATGTGGCACGCGCTGGGGGAGGCGGTGCAGCCGCTGAAGCTCGGCTGGGTCTCGTCCAACATCTTCACCGACCCTGAGGTCGCGTCGGTCGGCGTGACGCAGCGGATGGTCGACTCCGGCGACGTCAACGCCCGGACGGTCATGCTGCCGCTGTTCACCAACGCGCGGGCCAAGATGCAGGGCTTCGAGGACGGTTTCGTGAAGCTGTTCTGCCGTCCGGCCACGGGGATCGTGCTCGGCGGCGTGATCGTGGCGCCGCGGGCGAGCGAGCTGATCCTGGGCGTGTCGATGGCCGTCCAGCAGCATCTGACCGTCGACCAGGTGGCGCACACGTTCGCGGTGTACCCGTCGCTGTCGGGGAGCATCACGGAGGCGTCCCGGCGGCTGATGTCCGAGCACGCCTACTGATGGCCGAGCACGCCCCCGTCAGAGGACGTGCCCGGCCTTCCCACGGTCAGGAGTAGCGCAGCAGGCGTGGTGGCCGTCGGCGACGCGGCAGTCCCGGTCGGTCAGAAGCCGCCGAAGTCGCCGCCGCCGCCGAGCCCGCCGCCGAAGTCGCCGCCGCCGAAGTCCCAGCCGCCGCCGACGTCGCCTTCGGCGCCCGCGCCGCCGCCGTAGCCCCAGCCGCCGCTCATCGCCGAGCCGAGCATGGTGCCGATCATCAGGCCGCCGAGCAGGTCGAACCCGCCGTAGCCGTAGTAGTAGCCGCCCGCGTACGGCGCGTACGCGGGGCCCGCGTCCCAGTACGGCCGCCGGGCGCCGCCGGACGGCACCATGCGGACGTCCGGGTCCGTCCCGTGCCGGAGGGCCTCCGCGTCGGCCGCGCACGCCGGGACGGAACGCTCGACGCCGCCGGGCGGCGCCCACATGACGTCCTCGGCGGACGGCCCGTGCTGCGGGTTGAAGAAGCAGGGCGCGCGCCGCTCCGGCACGGGCTCCCCGGCCAGCCGGGCGCGCGTCGCGGTCATGTAGTAGCGGCCGTCTTCGAGCGCGGTCGTGACGGCCTGCATGTCGTGGGGCCTGGCGGCGCGGTCCGTCTGCCGCTTGGCCTCGTCGTAGGAGTTCATGGCGCGCTCGTAGTCGGAGCGCGTGTCGTGGTCGAGGCCCTTGTCCATGACGTTGAGGTCGAGGCGGGCGATGTCCTCGCCGAGCAGGATCACGTCCTCCTCGACGCCGGCCTTGAGGTCGTCCATCTGCCGGGCCTCGCGGTCGAGGCGGCGCTTGCGGACGACCAGGAACCCGCCCGCCGCCACGCCGACGAGCATGATCAGGACGCCGAGCGTCACGTATCCGCCGACGGCGCTCGTCCGGGCCTTGTCGTCGACCTTGTTCTCCGCGAGGTCGCCGAACTTGATCAGCCGGTCCTTCAGCGGGACGCCGTTGGTGCGGGTGACGAGCTGGTTGATCTCTTTGCTGTCGAGCTTCTTGGAGACCCCGCCCATGCGGGCGCCGTCGGCGGTGACGGCCACGAACGTCTCGCCCTTGCCGACGCGCTCCGCGACGGCCGGCAGCAGCCGCCTGACTTCGGCCGCGGAGATGCCGTTGCGGACGACGACCGCGCGGATGTCGGCGTCGCGGTCGCCGCCGAGCGCCGATGTGATCTCGTTCCGGTCGGCGGGCGACAGGACGTTCCCCGCCTCGCTCGTCACGTAGAGGCGCGAGTCGATCAGGCCCTTGGCGATCTGCCCGACGTTGTCGCTGGTCTGTGCGGTGGTGATCTGCGCTGCCGCGGGCTGCGCGGAGGCGGCCTGGGCTGGGGCGGAGAAGGCGAACGCCGGCAGGGCGACGGCGGCCACGATCGCCGAGACGGCGCCCCGGCGTGCCGCCCGGATGGCCCGGTTGTCGGTGCTCATGCCTTCAGTCTGCACCTGTCACGCCGGAATCCGTCCCTCCGGCGGGCGGATTTCGCGCGGCCCGCCCCGGGTCAGGCGTCCTTGATCTCGCAGATGACGGCGCCGGCGGCGACGGTCTGGCCGACCTCGGCGGACAGGCCGGTCAGCGTCCCGGCCTTGTGCGCCGTGATCGGCTGCTCCATCTTCATGGCCTCCAGCACGACGACCGTGTCCCCGGCGGCGACCGCCGCGCCGTCCTCGACGACGATCTTGACGATGGTGCCCTGCATGGGGCTGACCAGGGAGTCTCCGGACGCCTGCGCCCCGCCGCCCTTCCTGCCGCCGCGCCGTTTCGCGGGCTGCGCCTTCGCCGCGGCCCCGCCCGGGAGGGCGCCCAGGCCCGCTGGCAGGACGACCTCGATGCGCCGCCCGCCTACCTCGACGGTGACGCGCTCCCGCTCGCCCTCATCGGCCTCGTCGCCCGCGACGGGCGTCTTGTACGGCGGGATCCGGTTGTCGAACTCGGTCTCGATCCACCGGGTGTGGACGGAGAACGGCGTCACGTCGTCGGCCGGGACGAACGCCGGGTCGTCCAGGACAGCGCGGTGGAACGGCAGCACGGTCGGCATCCCGTCGATCACGAACTCGGCCAGCGCGCGGCGCGCCCGCTCGACGGCCTGCCGCCGCGTCGCGCCCGTGACGATCAGCTTGGCGATCAGGGAGTCGAACTCCTGCGGGACGGTCTGCCCCGCGCCGTAGCCGGTGTCCAGGCGGACGCCGGGGCCGGTCGGCGGCTCCCACGCCGTGAGCGTCCCGACGGCGGGGAGGAACCCGCGGCCGGCGTCCTCGGCGTTCAGCCGGAACTCGATCGAGTGCCCGCGCAGCTCGGGATCGCCGTAGCCGAGCTCTTCGCCGTCCGCGACGCGGAACATCTCCCGGACGAGGTCCACCCCCGCGACCTCCTCGGTGACCGGGTGCTCGACCTGGAGGCGGGTGTTGACCTCAAGGAACGAGATCGTCCCGTCCTGGCCGACGAGGAATTCGCACGTTCCGGCGCCGACGTACCCGGCCTCTTTCAGGATGGCCTTGGACGAGTCGTAAAGCAGCTCGACCTGCGCGTCCGACAGGTACGGCGCCGGGGCCTCCTCGACGAGCTTCTGGTGCCGCCGCTGGAGCGAGCAGTCGCGGGTGGACACGACGACCACGTTGCCGTGCCGGTCGGCGAGGCACTGGGTCTCCACATGCCGCGGCTTGTCGAGGTACCGCTCGACGAAGCACTCGCCGCGCCCGAACGCGCCGACGGCCTCGCGGACGGCGGACTCGTACATGTCGGGGACCTCGTCCAGCGTCCGGGCGACCTTCAGGCCGCGCCCGCCGCCGCCGTACGCGGCCTTGATCGCGATCGGCAGCCCGTGCTCCGCGGCGAACGCGACGACCTCGTCCGCGCCGGACACCGGGTCCTTGGTGCCCGCGACCAGCGGCGCGCCGACCTTCTGCGCGATGTGCCTGGCCTGGACCTTGTCGCCGAGCGCGGTGATCGCGGCGGGCGGCGGGCCGATCCAGGTGAGCCCGGCGTCCTGGACGGCCTTGGCGAAGCCGGCGTTCTCCGCGAGGAACCCGTAGCCGGGGTGGACGGCGTCCGCGCCGGAGTCGGCGGCGACCTTCAGCAGCTTCTCGACGCTGAGGTAGCTGTCGGCGGCGGTCCGCCCGCCCAGGGTGAACGCCTCGTCCGCGACCCGAACGTGCAGCGCGTCCAGATCGGGCTCCGCGTACACCGCGACGCTCGCCAGCCCGGCGTCGCGGCAGGCACGGGCTATCCGGACCGCGATCTCGCCGCGGTTGGCGATCAGGACCTTGCGCACGTGGGTCTCCTCCCTCAACCTCGCACGCAGTCTAGAGAACGGCCGTTCGAGGACTTCGCAAGCCCCTCCACATCGGCTCCCCGGCCCGGATACCGGAAGGTATCGGTAGAAATAGGCCAGAAGCGGAGGATCCCCGAAAGAATCTCCCTCGTCTCAGTCATAAAGAACCTGTGAGCCAGTGGCACGGGTACGAGAGGAGTGGTCGTGGCAGAGAACAAGTCGTCCGGTGGGGCGGGGAGCGCCCCGTCCGGCCTGAGTGCGCCCCACAAGGGCACCGCGATCGTCGTCGCCGTCCTGCTCGTCGTCGTGGGCATCCCGCTGCTGAGCGCGCTGTTCGGCGGGTACGAGCGGACGAGCGGCGGCGAGATCGCCGTGATCCGCAACGGGGGTTTCTTCGACAACAACAAGATCCGTCAGGTCATCGACCCCGGCTCGGGCCGGGTCTGGATCGGCCTGTACTCGCAGACCCACAAGTACCCCGCGCAGCAGCGCTACTACACGATCACCTCGAACGCGGGGAAAGGTGAGAGGCCCGGCGTCGACGTCGTCATCGTGCCCAGCGCGGACGGCGTCAACATGGGCATCGAGGGGACGCTGTACTTCACCCTGAACCAGGACCACGCGGCCCTCCGGGACTTCGACAACAAGTACGGCACCCGCAAGTTCCGCGCCGCCGACGGCAAGATGCGCAACGTCTACGACGGCGACGACGGCTGGTCCGCGTTCCTCGACCAGATCGTCCGGCCGGTGATCGACAACGACCTGCGCAGCCAGATCAACAGCTTCCGCTGCGCCGAGCTGGTCTCGTCCTGCGCCCTCGTGCAGAACGCCGGCTCCCAGCCGAAGAACGTGCAGGCCGCGGGGCAGAAGGCGCAGAGCAACAACGCCAACATCGCCAAGGTGCAGACCGCGATCAACACCAGCCTCGCCACGGACCTGAAGCAGACGCTCGGCGGCACGTTCTTCACCAACATCCACTTCAACCTGGTGCGGGTCACGCTGCCGACCCGGGTGCAGGAGGCGGTGGACCGCGCGCAGGCCGCGTTCGCCCAGGTCAGCGAGGCGCAGGCGAAGGTCGCCACGGCGCAGGCGGAGGCCGCGGCCAACAAGGCGCGCCAGGACGGCTACAACAAATGCCCGACCTGCGCGAGGATCGAGGAACTGAAGGCGCTCCCGCAGGGCATCACCGTCTACGCGCCCGGCAACCCGAACGGCTCGCTCCTGCGGGGCCGGTGACCGAAGGGAGGCGGACGTGCGATTCGTGATCGTGCTGGTGATGCTGGCGGTGGTCGCCGTGGTGGTCATCCTGCTGCTGTACGGGTTCGCCGACCGCGCCTCCGCGGGCGGCCGTGCCCGGCTGGAGCGGGGCGCCCGGTGGGAGACGCACACCGAGTCGTCCGGCGGCGTCACCGCGGTCGTCGTCCGGCGGGTGTCCCGCAACGACGTCGGGGACGTGCTCGCCGAGGTCGCCCGCCAGATCGTCGCGTCCATCCCGGACGGCGACCCGGAATGGGAGACGCGCTACCACGAGGCGATGGCGCAGGCCAGGTCGCGCGTCGCCGCGCTGGAAAGCGAAACCGACTGACCTGGCGGAAGCCCGAAGCCCGGAAGCCCGGAAGCCTGGAGGCCCTAAGGCCCGAAAGCCCGGAAGCGTTCGCAATGGGGGCGCGGAAAGCGTCCCTGCAAGTCTTTTGACGGTGAGTCATTAAGACCGTCACAACGCGTGTCGAGGCGCGCTCGTGGCCACATCCGGACACGCCCGTCCGGGTGGAAAACGCCCAGAACGCAGGACGTTTCGCGCCGCGCCCCTGGATCAACGTGATCGTTTGGGCGTAGGCTGTCGCCATTCTTCGGCACCGCCTCGAAACGTTCCACCGACGGCGACGAAAAGCCCGTGGCGGCGTCCGCCACCGGCCGGCGCCTTCCCGAGCGGCGGGTCCCGGCCCATCCCCCCGAGGCCGGGACCCGCAC